>JAJZUD010000006.1 GCA_021848625.1 Pseudomonadota bacterium | reverse complement strand
AAACAGGTGGAAAAGCCTCAGAAAATCACAATCTGAGCGATAAAATCAAAAATTGCGCTGCCGCTTCGCGGCTATGCTTGCTTTTTTAGGCCGCCAATCCAAAAACTCGAATTTTTAGAGGTGCCCAAAATGGAGATGTCTGTGCATGCTGCAATACTCTTAAATGAAGAAGATTTCGCTGAGGCAATTCGAGGTGTAAGAGACCCAGCAATAATGATGGTCAATATGGTTGCTGAGGAGGTTGGTCAGGTCGTTAGAGCTGCAGCAGCGGTGAGAGACCCTGCCATTATGATTGCAAATATTGTGGTTGAAGAAGTGGGGCATGCTGTCAGAGATTGGATTGGTGATGTTAGAAATGTGGGTGGAATTCTTGAGACCGTTGCTGCAGGCCTGGATTATGTGAAAGAGCGATTTGTTGCGGAGGTGGGGGCAACTTTACATTCTGTCCGTATGGCATTGGCTATTTGTATATTTGTTTGTCAGAATGTAGATGGGGAAGTCGTGCGTGATGCTGTACATCGGACACGCGAAAATTTAAGGGATCAAACTTACGCGTTGCAAGTTGCAGCTACAACGGGCATCTGTGAGGTTGCAGAGTGTGTTTATTATGGTGCATCCCTATTTGGGCAAGAAGCGCAAATTCGTAATCGAGTTGAACCTGTCGTCATCAATGCAGTTGATGTCATTCACACAGCAGCTCACCATATTGCAGAAACACTGCAGCCCTGACTTACAGATGAGAAAATATTGGTCGCTGAATGGGTTTTTACATCAGGCGATTCTGTACCGGGCTAGGTTTTAAAGCACTTCGCGCAGATCGCGTAAGGTTTCGGCAAATTGATCATTCGTTAAAATGTGATCAAATTCGTGCGCATGACTGATTTCTTCTTCAGCCATGCCGAGGCGTTTTTGAATTTGCGTTTCGCTGTCACCTCGTGCTCTTAAACGGTATTCTAACTCCTGGAGTGACGGAGGGAGGACAAAAATACTGATGAGATTTTTGCCATAGAGTGTTCGGGCGCGCTGTGCACCTTGCCAGTCAATATTTAAAATAGGTTGTCTGCCCGCGTCAAGAACGGTTTGAATAGCGGCTTGTGAAGTTCCATAATATTCGCCGTGTACCTTGGCCCATTCAATGAAATAGTCTGAGTCAATGTACCTTTGAAAGGTTTGTTGGTCGATAAAATGGTAGTCTTTACCATTGACTTCGCCTGGGCGCATGGCGCGTGTTGTATGCGTAATCACATGCTCCAAGTTGGGGTTTTCAGCGAGTAAAGCGCGAATCAGCGTTGTTTTACCTGCCCCTGAAGGAGCAGAAATCACGATGATTTTATTGGGTTGCATGCATTAAACTGCCAGTAAGATCCGCGCGGGATCTTCAAGAAGTTCTTTAATCGTTTTGAGAAAGCTGACTGATTCGCGGCCATCCACAATGCGATGATCATAAGAGAGTGCAAGATACATGATTGGGCGAATCACCACCTCACCGTTCAAGGCGATAGGGCGCTCTACAATATTATGCATACCCAAAATGGCACTTTGTGGTGCATTGATAATGGGTGTAGAAAGCATGGAGCCAAACACGCCACCATTGGTAATGGTAAAGGTGCCGCCCTGCATATCGGCCAATTCAATTTTGTTATTCCGTGCTTTTGCAGCGTATTGCCCAATCCCTGATTCGATCTCTGCCAAGCCCAGATTTTCAGTATCGCGGAGTACAGGAACGACTAAGCCGCGCTCCGTTGACACCGCCACGCCTATATCATAATAACCATGATAGACGATATCATTGCCGTCGATTGAGGCATTGACGGAAGGAAAGCGTTTTAAAGCCTCGGTTGCAGCCTTCACAAAAAAAGACATAAAGCCTAATTTAACGCCATGGGTTTTTTCAAACTGGTCTTTGTATTTTGCGCGTAAATCCATAATGGGTTTCATATTGACTTCATTAAAAGTGGTGAGAATGGCATTATTTTGTTGTACTTCCAATAAACGTTTGGCAACGGTTTGGCGTAAGCGTGTCATCGGAACGCGTTTTTCAGCGCGTGAACCGGTACTGCCTAAAACTTTAGAGACATCTTGAGTAGTAATGCGGCCATTTTTGCCTGAGCCCTCAACATTTTTTGGGTCAATGTCATGGGCTTGCATAACGCGACGTGCCGCTGGACCTGCCGCAGGATCAGCAGTGGGTGCAGTAGAGGGGGGTGATGCTGGGGTGGGCTCAGTTTTAGCAGGTGCCGCAGCCACGGCGCCCGCTTCAAGTTGCCCTACAGTTTCTGTGCTTTTGACCGTATCGCCTGCTTGTTTAAGAATTTGGGTCAAAGTACCTGCAGCTACGGCAGGAACTTCCATTAAGACTTTGTCTGTCTCGATTTCAAGCAAAGTTTCACCTTCCCTGACAGTGTCACCGACTTTTTTATGCCAGCTGGCAATAGTTCCTTCGCTAATGGATTCGGGAAACTGAGGCGCTTTAATTGCGGTTGTCATAATGGAGGTCCTGTCGGCAATAAAATATGGCCTATCATACCTGAATTAAGGGGCGAAACGCAATGAGATTTTGATTGAAGTGGAGCCCGTTCGGGCTTGCCAAAATAAGATGGGCTAGATAAAATGTGACCTTAGTTTAAGGAAATGAGAGTTTCGTGCATATTTTAATTACCAATGATGATGGGATCTTCGCGCCGGGCATCACTATTTTAGCTGAGGCTTTGCAGAAGATCGCAAAAATTTCCGTCATTGCGCCGGATCAAAATCGCAGCGGGGTGAGCAGGGCGATTACCTTAGAAAATCCTTTGCGCGTGATGAAAACCCCGATCGGCTGGTGGCAATTAAATGGCACGCCGGCAGATTGCGTCAAATTGGCGCTGGGTGGATTTTTAAATGAACAGCCAGACATGGTTGTGTCGGGGATCAATGCAGGTGCTAACTTGGGAGATGATGTTCTCTATTCGGGGACCGTTGGCGGAGCAATGGAAGGACGCTTTTTAAAATATCCCCCTATTGCGATTTCTGCCACTGCGCATCGTCATGATGCCATGTATTACGAAACTGCAGCACGCGTGGCCTGTGAACTAGTCCAAAAAATTGAACGAGAAGGTGCCGATCCAAGCGTAATATTAAATGTCAATGTCCCCAGCGTTCCCTTTGATGAATTGCAGGGGTATCAAATTACCCGTCAGGGAGATCGCCATGTATCCGAGCCGATGATGGCCTCTGAGGATGGTCGTGGCCGCCGCATATACTGGCTGGGGGAGTCAGGAAAAATTAAAGATGGCAGTGAGGGGACGGATTTTCATGCGGTACACAGCAATAAAGTGTCAGTCACGCCATTGCAAATTGATTTGACTGCGCATCGTGACTTAGATAAGGTGCGTCAGTGGTTGATTTAATAGAGAGGGGGTGTCGGTTTTGAAAACAGGATTAAAGCTCATTGTTGCAGCGCTTTGCAGTGTTTATTTGGTGGGGTGTACCCAAAATGTGGCTGCCCCCATTTCGGGTGCACCTAATCAGGGCGAGGCTTACTATCATGTCCAACCGGGTGATACGCTGAGCGGGATCGCAGCCCAATATCGCATGAGTTATAAAGAATTGGCGCAACTCAATCATTTGCAAGTCCCATATGTGATTTATGTGGGGCAGGTTTTAGTCGTCAGAGCTCCTGCGGCAGCGCCCACTGCCCCGCCTGCCCAACCCAATTACGGAGGGGAAACTGCACCTTTAGCAGGGCCTCCTTCTTTTCAAAGTCAAAACCTGACTTTTGCTAAACCAGTGACGCCACCTTCCCAAACAGTGACGCCGCAAGCGGTTGTAACGGTGGCGGGCAATCAATGGTCGTGGCCGATCACGGGGCAAATTAACCAACTATTTGGTCAAGGAACGGGCGTGTTATTTAAGGGGGTTCAAATCGCTGCTCCAGCGGGGAGTGCTGTGTTAGCTGCAGCGAGCGGTCAGGTGATCTTCAGTGGCAATGGCGCCACCGGTTATGGGCAGATGATTATTATCAAAAATAGCAATAATTTTTTGACGGCTTATTCCAATTTGGCAAAATTATCTGTGAAGACAGGTGCAACAGTGAAGCGTGGTCAAGCCATTGGGGTGATCGGCTCTATTAATGGACAGCCTTGTTTGCATTTTGAAGTACGTCAGGCTGGGGATCCGGTTGATCCTTTAACCTATATGCCCCCTTTGGCGAAGTGAGTGCAGTATGATGAAGATTAACAAAGCCGTTTTTCCGGTTGCGGGCTTAGGGACGCGTTTTTTACCTGCGACCAAAGCCAGTCCAAAAGAAATGATGCCAGTTGTTGATAAGCCGCTGATTCAGTATGCAGTCGAAGAGGCGTTGCGCGCAGGGATGACGGAATTGATTTTTGTCACCAGTGGCATGAAGCGTGCGATTGAAGATCATTTTGATCAAAATTTTGAATTAGAATACAAGTTGCGACAGCAGGAAAAATGGGCGCTCTTGCAATCAGTGCAGGAGATCATCCCCGATGGCGTCAGCTGTGTGTATATTCGCCAAAAAGAAGCCTTGGGCTTGGGGCATGCAGTGTTGTGTGCCGCTAATGTGGTGGGGAATGAGCCTTTTGCTGTGTTGTTGGCTGATGATTTGATTAATGGGCCAGGTTTAGATGAAATGGTAGCTGTGATGCAAGCACGGCAGGCAGCAGGGGTTTTGGCGGTGGAAGAGGTCAATCCACAGCAAACAGATCAGTATGGGATTGTGACGATCGATGCGCAGTTTCGCATTAACAATATTGTTGAAAAGCCAAAGCCCACAGAAGCGCTGTCTAATTTGGGGGTGGTGGGGCGTTATATTTTGCCAGCTGAGATTTTCCAAGTTTTGCAAACCTTGCCAGCGGGTCGGGGCGGTGAAATCCAATTGACTGATGGGATCTCGTGTTTATTGGAGCAGTTTCCTTTGTATGCACACCGTTTTTCAGGTGTAAGGTATGATTGTGGCGCAAAATTAGGCTATTTGAAAGCCAATTTGATGCTGGGTTTGCAACATCCAGAATGCGGTGCACAGTGGCGAAAATATCTGGAAACGCTTAAGATTTAAGGGGTGGCGTGATGGCGCATTTTTTCAGTGTCAAATGGGTGATAGTCTATCTTTTTGTGCTTTCCACGATTTATGTGCATTTTAGAGGGAAAAAGCGCTTACGCCTGATGCGGCAGATTGGCGACCAGTCGACTTTTATGGCGCCGATTAATTGTCTCATGTACTTGTTTTCGAAGGTGCCTAACCAACCTTATCAGAATTTGCAGGATTTTCCTGAGCTGAAAGTATTTAAAGAACATTGGCCGGTGATTCGGGATGAGGGTCTAAAATTAATGGAATTGGGGGCCATTAAAACCAGCAATAAGCATGATGATGCGGGTTTTAATACCTTTTTCAAGCGCGGTTGGAAGCGATTTTATTTAAAATGGTATGATTCAGCGCATCCTTCTGCAAAGGAGTTATGTCCAGAGACGGTGCGTCTTTTAGAGCAAGTGCCCAACGTCAAGGCAGCCATGTACACGTATTTGCCTGCCGGAGCCCGTTTGGGGGCGCATCGTGATCCTTTTGCGGGCTCATTGCGCTATCATTTAGGGTTGGTGACTCCTAATTCAGAGGATTGTTTTATTTTGGTGGATGGCCAAAAATACGCGTGGCATGATGGTGAAGATGTCTTGTTTGATGAAACCTTTATCCACGAGGCTCATAATAATACGGAAGAGGGGCGTTTGATCTTCTTTTGTGATGTGCTGCGGCCTATGCGTACACCGATTGGACGGGCATTGAATGCATTTTTTAGCAATACGCTCATGAAGGCGGCCAGCTCGCCCAACAGTGACACAGATCGTACAGGATTGATTAACAAAATTTTTAAATATTTCCACCTAATACGCGAAGCAGGGCAATCCTTAAAGCGCAAGAATAGACGGCTGTATTATTTGACAAAATATAGTTTATTTATTATAATTTTGGCTCTAATCATTTTTTTATAAGTTGAGATTCACCATGTATTTTGCTGGTCATGTTTATTTTGAACAGGTGGGTGAGCCCGTTGCCGTAGCCCCAGGCTACCTGGTTTATCCGATCCAAGGTGCTTTCCAATTCGTTGCACTGGTTCCCTATCAAGAGGTAGTTGCACTGGTTCCGGCGCAGCGGCCTAGACGCCCTAGGGAAGAAGAGGGGGATGGAAACAATCGCGTAGTGAGGGCAAGAGCTGATGATCCTGTGCCAATGGATATGGATCTTTAATAAAATAATATGCGGCGTTACAGGAGGGTAGTGTCATGTTATTGGCACCCGAAGAGAGTGAAAAAAAGCCAGACCAAGAAGGTGGCAGTGTCGTAGAGGCAGAAACCATAATGGTAGGAGTGCCTGATTCTATTGCAAGGAAAACGCCTCCAATTGAGCGTTTGGTTTTTTCTGATGCAGACCCTGTACCAATTCCTACGCCTCCTGGTTCTTGTGCTGATCTAAGTCCATTCTCAGATGAGTCTGAAATGGATGAGGAAACAGCTAGGCGCGCATTTGCTGCAGTGGCACCGAGCTTTAAATTCTCACATAATTCAGTTGGCCCATGCCCATTCTTTAACGATGCATCACAAGAGAATGTAGATGCAGTAGAATTGCGCGCAGTGCGTCAATAAAGACGCCCCTGTGCCTTAATGACTTCCACTGAATTCAGCGTATAGGTCGTACTCATCTGCGTCAGTGATCTTGACTTCCACAAAGGTGCCGGTTTTGATTCCCTCTGTTTTTGGAATAAAAACCAAGCCGTCAATTTCTGGAGCATCTGCGCTGCTCCGAGCTACAATGTCTTCATCGCGAATTTCATCTACCAGAACTTGCATGGTTCGGCCAATTTTGCTTTGTAGACGTTTGGCACTGATTTTTGCTTGAGTTTCCATAAAGCGCTGATAGCGCTCTGCCTTGATCTCATCTGAAATCGGGTCGGGGAGTAAATTGGCTTTGGCGCCTTCAACAGGTGAATACTGGAAGCAGCCGACACGATCTAGCTCTGCTGCTTTTAAAAAAGTCAGAAGTTCTTCAAACTCCGCTTCTGTCTCACCCGGAAAGCCGACGATAAAAGTGCTGCGAATCGTTAAATCTGGGCAAGCCGCTCTCCAGGCGCGAATTCGCTCTAAGTTGTTTTCGCTGGAGGCCGGACGTTTCATCAGCTTTAAAATACGACTGCTGGCATGTTGGAAGGGGATGTCCAAATAAGGAAGAAGTGCGCCTTCTGCCATGAGCGGGATCACCTCATCAACATGCTTGTAAGGATAAACATAATGTAGCCGGACCCAAATCCCCAATTCCTTCATGCGTTGGCACAGCGCTGTAAATTGAACTTTACCTAAGTCGAGGCCATAGGCGCTGGTGTCTTGAGAGATGATTAGAAGTTCCTTCACGCTGGCTTGCTTGAGTTTGTCGGCCTCACGCATCACATCATCTAAACTGCGACTTTTGAGTTTGCCTCGCATCGAGGGGATGATGCAAAAAGTGCAGGCATGATTACAGCCTTCAGAGATTTTTAAATAAGCATAATGACGGGGCGTTAGTTTGATGCCTTGAGGGGGGACGAGTGAAGTAAATGGATCATGGCTAGGGGGAAGGTGCTGATGAACGGCGCGCATGACATCCTCATAAGCTTGGGGGCCGGTGATGCTGAGAACATTGGGGTGTTTTTCTAGGATCAGCTCTTTTCTGGCTCCAAGGCAGCCTGTGACAATCACTTTGCCGTTTTCAGCTAAGGCCTCTCCAATCGCGTCGAGCGATTCATTAATGGCGGACTCAATAAAGCCGCAGGTGTTGACTACAACGAGATTGGCCTCATGATATTCCGGCACTACTTCGTAACCTTGAGCGCGCAGCTGGGTTAAAATGCGTTCAGAATCGACTAATGCTTTGGGGCAGCCTAGGCTAACGAAACCTACGCGGGGGGATTTTGTTGTTTTCATTAAACTGTGTTCTTGTAGAAGGTCATGCACAAAAGAGCCGCCATTATATCATAAAAAAGTTATACACAGAAGCTTGGGATAAAGTTGTGGATAAGTTTGTGGTTAACTCGTAAATGAAAGGAATATCAATCCTTCAAAACATTGGTTAAATAAAGGCCTATAGATGATTTTTTATGCTATTTTTCAGTGCTGTGCATTTGTCAAGAGGGCTGGCTTAAATTTCTTTTCGCGTCGACTCTTGACATCTGATAAACTGCCGTCTTTCTCTGTTCCAATAATCATCTATTTTATCATAACATATTGATAAATATTGGCTATTTGTTTTAAGATTATTGATTAATAGTCGTGGGTTTTTCTGTAACCAGTCGCAGAGTCGGATCTTTGGTTAAGCATTTGAAAAGTGACTTAGTTTGTTTTCTTTTCTATTCACTTGTAACAAACTGATTTTTTTAAAATGCGAAAACGCAGGGCCCGTTTTTGCGATTTTTGGGGAGGCTGTTTTTGTGGATAATTTTATTTCATTCATGATTTTGCGGTAGGGGTAATTGTTTTGACAATACATTCTAAACGGCCGCTATGGAGCTGAATAGAAAGCATTTCGCCTAATTTTACTTGAATTGTGTCTGAAATCACCTGGTCCTCTGCGGAATAAACAATAGAGTAGCCCCTTTTTAAAATACTCAGAGGGTTGAGGGTCTCTAATTTTTCTACAAGGCCAAGCCATTGTTGGCGCTCGCTTTTTATGCGAGCCTGGATTTGTGATTGCAATTGTTGGTTTAAGAAGCGTAAAGTGTGCTGTGCAGCTGTCCATTGTGTCTGTAGCCCTGTAGTGTTAAAAGCGTGCTGCAATTGAGTATAACGCGCTTTTTGCTCTGTGATCAGCAGACGTAAATGGTGATGTAGGCGCTGTTGCATGACGATGAGGTTTTGTTTTTGCTCTTGCAGTTTTTGTGTGGGATGTTTGAGGAGGCGACTAGTCTGATCCAGGCTCTGCATTTTGTGCTCCAATAGACGCTTGATGCTCTGGTGGAGGCGCTGCAAAGACTGTGCACAGGTTTCTTGCAATAGGAATTGATCAGGGCTTAATAATTCTGCCGCTGCAGTGGGGGTTGATGCGCGCTGATCAGCAACATAATCACTGATACAAAGGTCAATTTCATGGCCGACTGCAGAAACAATGGGGATCTTGGCATTAAAAATGGCATAAGCCAAATTCACATCGTTAAAGGCCCATAAATCTTCATTCGAACCACCTCCGCGGGTTAAAATCAAAGCATCGCAAATTCCCTGTTGTTCTGCCTGCGATAAGGCTTGAATCATGGTTTGTGCAGCTGTTTCTCCCTGAACTAGGCAGGGGTAAACTATAATATGGATAAACGGAGCACGCCGTTTAAATACAGCCAAAACATCTTGCAGGGCAGCACCTGTTTTAGAGCTAATGACGCCTACAGTTTGGGGAAAGGAGGGGAGGGGTTTTTTATGTTGAGGGTCAAATAAGCCTTCAGCTTGAAGTTTACGTTTTAAGGCATCCAATTGTTGTTGGATCAGGCCCGCACCGCTTAAAAAGATTTTTTTGATGACAAGCTGATAATCCCCTCGATCTTGATAAATTGTGACCTCAGCCAAAACAATAATCGATACACCATTTTCTAGTTGAAACGCAAAGGGAGATTGATGCCCGCGAAACCAAGCACAGCGAATTTGGGCATGCGCATCTTTGAGTGAAAAATACAAATGTCCTGAGGCAGGACGCGACAAATTAGAGACCTCACCACTCACAAAAATCAGCTTAAATTGACTCGATAGCGCAGAGGCTGCAGCCTGATTGAGCTCTTCAATGGTAAAAATATATTCACCATCTTCAGTATAACGCGGCATGGGGTCGAGGCTGTGCATGAGATCAAGCGTAGTGCGGGTGTGAATAGAGTATATTCTTTTTATTGCAAAATGAGAATAGATTGGGTATGATACGCCTCTATCTCGGGGCGTAGCGCAGCCTGGTAGCGCACATGCATGGGGTGCATGTGGTCGGAGGTTCAAATCCTCCCGTCCCGACCATTTCCAATCGAGCTTTCATGTCTATCTCTTCTTCTCAAATACAGCCTACCCATGATCATCGTTGGCTGATTGTCTGTATTGTGGTGATGTTGGCTGTGGTTGAAGTTTTGGATATGACAATTGTCTCAGTCGCCCTGCAGAATATGAAAGGCGCGCTGGCTGCTGCGCCGGATCAAATTACCTGGACGATTACCGTGTACGGGGTCAGTGCCGCCATTGTCATGCCGATGACAGGCTTATTAAGTGCACGCTTTGGTCGAAAAAGATTACTGATTTTAAGTGCTTATGGTTTTACAGCGAGTTCTTTTTTATGTGGGCTGAGCACTTCTCTTGCGCAAATCGTATTGTTCCGGGCCTTGCAAGGTTTATTTGGCGCTCTGTTGCCCTCTTTAGCACAAGCCACCATTGTGCATACTTTTGATAAAAAAGAATTGCCGAAAGCCATGGCGATTTATGGCGTTGGCATGATGGTGGGGCCGATCTTGGGGCCCGTTTTGGGCGGGGTAATCACGGATCATATGGGTTGGCGCTTTATCTTTTATGTCAATGTGCCTATCGGGGTGATTGGCGCGCTATTGGCGGCAAAGTTTCTGCCTGCAACGCCAGGGGGAGAGCGTAAAATTGATTACAATGGCCTTGTTTTGCTGGCCTTGAGTGTTGGAGCTTTGCAATTTGTTTTGGATAAAGGCAATGAGTTAAATTGGTTTTCATCAAATGTGATTTTAGGTGCGTCAGCCCTGAGCTTGGTCAGCTTTATTGCCTTTTTTTATAAGGGGTGTATTGATCCAGACCATGTGGTCAATTTTCGCATTTTTAGAGATAAAAATTTTACCATTGGCTGTGTGGTGATGTTTTTTTACTGCGTGATTTTTTTAGGGACCTTATCTTGGCTGCCCTTGATGTTGGAGTTGTTTTATAACTTCCCAACGGAAACAGCAGGCCTTGCCCTCATGCCACGAGGCTTGGCCTGCTTGGTTTTTATTGTGCTCTCGGCGCGACTTGTAAAGCATGTTGATTCGCGCTATTTAATTATTGCAGCTATTGTGATTTTTGCTTATGGCACACATTTAATTACAGGATTTAATTTGCAGCAGGGCGAAGAGGCTTTATTGTGGCCTAATCTATTGCAGGGTGCGGCGACGGGATTGTTTTTTGTGCCTTTAAATGGATTGGCTTATCAAAGTTTAGATAAAAAATACTTTAATGAGGCCAGTGGCTTGTTTAACTTTTTCAGAAGCATGGGGAGTTCAGTGGGAGTTGCAATTTTTACCACCGTGATGTCTACGCAAGTTCAGGTCAGTTGGCATGATTTAATTATGCATGTGAATCCCTTTAATCCATCCTATAATTCATGGTTGCAATATATGCATCAATTGGTGCCGGATCCAATTGCCCTTGGCGTTTTGGGTGAAAATGTCATCAATAGTCAGGCCTATATGATTGCTTTTATCGATGGCAATTATTTGTTCAGCTTTTTTATGTTATTATTAATCCCCTTTGTGCTGTGGATGTCGCCACGCGTCGCTAAAGAAGGCGATGAAATGATCTTGGAGTAAATATGACAAAGACTCAATGCGGTACGATTGCAATTATTGGCCGACCGAATGTCGGCAAGTCGACTTTGCTTAATCACTTACTGGGGCAAAAAATTAGTATCACTTGCCGCAAACCGCAAACCACGCGTCACCAAATTTTAGGGATTAAAACCATGGGGGCGGCGCAGTTTATTTTTGTGGATACGCCGGGGATGCATCGAGCACATGCAGCGGTTTTAAACAAGCATTTAAACCGTGCCGCATTTAGCGCGCTTCATGATG
Organism: Pseudomonadota bacterium; assembly: GCA_021848625.1. Classification (GTDB taxonomy): domain Bacteria; phylum Pseudomonadota; class Gammaproteobacteria; order Francisellales; family CACEW01; genus JAJZUD01. The sequence continues at coordinate 40,002 of JAJZUD010000006.1, read as the reverse complement.
TGGATGCAGTATTATGGTTGATTGAGCCTGAATGGACAGCGGAAGACGATTGGATTTTAGAGCGCTTAAAAACAGTTGAGCAGCCTTTGGTGCTGGCGATTAATAAAGCGGATCAGCTTGCGGATAAAAATGCCCTATTGCCTTTAATTCAACGTTTGGAAGCGCTGAATCGATTTGCAGCAATCATTCCCATTAGTGCTAAGAAAGGGTTTAACTTAGAGGAGTTGTTAGCTTATTTGCAAACCTATCTGCCCGAGCAGGCCTTTCAATACGAGGAAGACGCCTTGACCAATAAATCCCTGCGCTTTCTGGTGGCTGAAATCATTCGAGAAAAGCTCATGCGTTTTTTGGGTGAAGAGTTACCCTATGCAAGCTCAGTTGAAATTGAGCTGTTTAAAGAGGGGCCACGCTTGACTGAAATTGCAGCTGTGATTTACGTCGAGCGCCCCTCCCAGAAAGGCATTGTCATTGGGGAAAAGGGCCAAAAATTAAAAGAAATTGGGACTGAAGCACGCCAAGATATTCAAAAATTGTTAGATCAAAAAGTCATGCTGCGCTTATGGGTGAAAATTAAAGCCAATTGGCGTGATGATGAGCAGGCTTTAAATCAGCTAGGATATTAATCGGATATTAAAAGGCCAGTTTTCCTGCTGCAACGCGGGTGTATCCACTCATGTAAAATGATCTTCTGCTTGCTTTATTAGGGGGGGGGCTTGAAAATTTTATAAAAATAGTGTACAATTGCAAAAAAAATAAAAGGGAGCATTGTCATGTCATTTGACCACACCTTAGCACCTCCAGCAAGGCCTTCTTTTGGTCGAACCTTATCTGTTGTGTCAGATGATCCGATCATGAAAGAATATAATGATCTTTATGAGCGCTTTTCTGCGATACTTGGTCGGCTTGAGAGGAGGCCTGGGATTGTGCAAGATGAGCTTAAACCTTTCCGCGATAGCCTTAATGAATATAGTCGGTTTTTCAAGGTGAAAGATGCGATGGAGCTTTATGAAAAGCTGATGGACAAATATTTTAATACGACCTTGTCTTGTAAATTCGAAGCCCAAGGAGTTTGGTATCGCCATGACCACGACGATCAAGATCCAGGTGCTGCCGCAGCAGCAATCTGCGTGAGTTGAGTCACGAGTCGTTTCAGTGTCTTTGCAATATCAGGCTTGAGCAAAAGCGGTCAATATTACTTTTATGGAGTTTGATCTCGCTTAAAGTCAAGTTTTCACGAGGGAACTTCTCAAATGTGGGAGGTTTGGTTATACTGTGGGCTTGCTTAAAAAGAGAGAACCATGAAAGACTACAAAGACAGCTTACATTTGCCAGAAACCTCCTTTCCAATGAGGGCAGACTTAGCTAAGCGAGAGCCTGATTTTTTGAAAGCGTGGCAAACGCAAAAAGTATATCAGCAGGTGCAGGCTGCGCGTCAGGATGCTCCCAGCTTCATTCTTCATGATGGCCCCCCTTATGCTAATGGGACGCTCCATGTTGGGCATGCAGCCAATAAAATTTTGAAAGACATTGTAGTCAAGTCCAAAGTATTGCAGGGTTACCGAGCGCCTTATGTTCCTGGTTGGGATTGCCATGGGTTGCCAATCGAATTGGTGGTGGAGAAAAAATGGGGCAAGCCTGGGCAAAAGCTCAGTGTAGCGGAGTTTCGCCAAAAATGTCGGGAATATGCTGCAGAGCAAATCGACTTGCAACGCGAGGACTTCAAGCGTTTGGGTATTTTAGGGGAGTGGGATCAGCCTTATATCACCATGGATCATGCGTATGAGGCGGAACAAATCCGCGTTTTGGCGCGTATTTATGAGCAGGGCAGAATCAAAAAGGGCTATAAGCCAGTGCACTGGTGCCTGGATTGTGCTTCTTCTTTGGCAGAGGCGGAGGTAGAGTATCAGGATAAAACCTCAGATTCCATCACCGTTAAATTTTCCTCCCCCGAGGGTTATGTTTTAATTTGGACAACGACTCCTTGGACTCTCCCTGCAAACCAGGCGGTTTCAGCTGGGCCTGCCATTATTTACGTAAAAGTTCGTTTTAATGGGGAGTTGTATTTGCTTGCTGAGGCTTTGCTTGAAAGTGTTTTTGCGGGCGAAACAGTCGAGATTGTAGCGACGCTGACTGGTAAAGAATTGGAAGGATTGCGTCTGCAACATCCCTTTGAAAATCGCCAAGTTCCCATCATTTTGGGCGAACATGTGACCACTGATGCGGGAACGGGTTTTGTGCATACTGCACCCGCTCATGGCGTGGATGACTTTAATGTATCCAAAAAATATGGCATTGACGTCTTAAATCCCGTTGGATCCAATGGCTGTTATACTGCGGGCACGCCTTTTTTTGAAGGCACCCATGTCACGAAAGCCAATCCTCTTGTCATCGCAAAATTACAAGAGAACGGTGCGCTATTTAAACATGAAAAAATTAATCACAGTTTCCCGCATTGTTGGCGTCACAAGACTCCACTGATTTTTAGGGCCACTCCGCAGTGGTTTATCAGTATGGAGGGGCTCAATCAACAAGCTGTTGCAGCCGTTGAGGCAGTTGGATTTACGCCATCTGAAGGCAGAAATCGCTTTTTATCAATGCTAAAGGATCGCCCAGATTGGTGCATTTCACGTCAGCGGACTTGGGGGGTCCCTATCCCTTTTTTCATTCATCGGGAAAGTGGGGCTTTGCATCCACAGACTGCAAGCTTGCTTGAAAAAGTGGCCGATCAGATTGCCAAAAATGGTCTCGAGGCTTGGTTTGGCGCAGTTCCGGAAGATTTTGGCGTGAAGGGCTCTGAATATGAAAAAGTTGTCGATACCTTGGATGTCTGGTTTGATTCAGGCGCATCAAATCAATGTGTGTTGAAAACGCGGCCGGATCTGCGCTTCCCTGCAGATTTGTATTTAGAAGGCTCTGATCAGCATCGAGGTTGGTTTCAAACTTCCCTGTTAGTGTCAATGGCAGCCAGTCAAGAAGCGCCTTATCGACATATTTTGACACACGGCTTTTTGGTAGACGGAGAGGGGCGTAAAATGTCTAAATCCATAGGCAATATTGTCCCTATTCAAGAGGCTGCAAATCAGTACGGCGCGGATATTATTCGTCTTTGGGTTGCGATGACGGATTTTACTGGGGAAATGGCTTATTCCACCGGGATTATGCAGCAAAGTGCTGACTTATATCGCAAGATTCGTAATACCTTTCGGTATTTGCTTGGTGCGCTTGCCGACTTTAGTTTGGATCAAGCTTTGCCTCTTGCAGAATTGATTGAGATTGATCAATTTATGTTGGCCAAGGCCTTTGCGTTAAAGCCACTTGAAAATTACGCCATTCGGGATTTTATGGCCCAATTGCATGAGTTTTGTGAAGAGGATTTAAGCAATGTCTATTTTGATGTGCTTAAAGATCGTCTTTATACTGAGAATGACCTCAATCGTCGTTCCGCGCAAACAGCGTTATGGGCTATTTTAAATGTGATTGTCCGTTTGGTCTCGCCGGTGCTCAGTTTTACAGCCGACGAAGTCTGGCAATTGATGCGTGAGAAAAAATGGGCCTCAACAATGGATGCGACTATTTTTACGACGCAGCTCTTCCCCTCCATGCCACTTGCGATTGATCAAGAGGCATGGCAAAAAGTTTGGCCACAATTAAAGCAAGTGCGTGCCGAGCTTAATAAGATTCTGGATGAAATGCGTAAAAATCAAGGTCTGGGGGGGAATTTGCAGGCAGAGGTGGTGTATCCTATTGCACTGGACAATTCTCTGCTTCAAAAAATCAGTGCATCAGGGGAGTTGAAATATTTTTTGATTAGCTCATCTTTTCAAGTAGGCTCTGAGGCCAAGGTGCGGATTGCCACTACCCCAAAATGTAGTCGTTGCTGGCATCATAGCGAGACGGTGCACGTTCGCCCTGACTTGATTGATGACCCATCGCAGCAAATTTGTGAACGCTGTGATCAGAATCTACGGGGTAAAGGGATCAGGCGGCGCTACTTTTAATTTGACTAGAGTCATGGTAAAATTCCCGCCTATTTTGGTTTCAGTAAGTAAAAAAGGATAAAGACAATGACAGCAAAACTTGAGCAGAGCGCTGGGATTAAACGTGTATTAGAGGTCACTGTGCCCAAGGCGGAGATTGATCAAGGGATCAATGAGCAGCTCAAAGTAGTGACGCAGCAGGCTAATTTGCCGGGGTTTCGTCCAGGAAAAGCGCCTCGTCAGGTGATTGAACAGCGTTTTTCCGATTCCATTCGTCATGAAGTGGTTTCCAAAGCGATTGAGAAGGCTTATGTTGAGGCCATCAAGCAGCATCAATTAAAACCTGCAGGGATGCCAAAGATCATCGTCGATGAGAAAACCCTGAAGTCAGATTTGTCTTTTAAGATTGAGCTTGAAGTGTTTCCTGAGTTTAAAGTGAAGGGGTTGCCCGAGATTGAAATCACCCGGACGACGGCTAAAGTCAATAAAGCCAGCAAAAAGAAAATGATGGAAAATCTGCAAAAACAGCATATTAACTGGCAAGAGGTCGAGCGTGCTGCTGCCAATGAAGATCGTCTCACGATTGATTTTAAAGGCTTTAAAGGCAAGGAAGCGTTTGCAGGCGGTGAAGCAGAAGGGTTTAAACTGATTCTGGGAACCAAAATGATGATTCCTGGTTTTGAAGATGCGCTCATTGGCAAGAAAAAGGGCGATGAGTTTGATATGGATTTAAGCTTCCCCAAAGATTATCACGTTGCTGATTTGGCGGGACAAGCTGTAGTGTTTAAGATCAAAGTCCATAAAGTGGAAGCGCCCACTTTGCCAGAGTTGAATGATGATTTTGCCAAATTGTTTCAAATCGAAAGCATGAAATTGCTGGAAGACGAAGTCAATATGAATATGGAGCGTGAGCTAGAATTCGCCTTAAAAAATAAGCTGAAAACGCAAGTGATTGAAGGTCTGCTTAAGCATAATGAGATTGAATTGCCTACGGCACTTGTGGAAGAAGAAACCAAGCGTTTAGCAGAAGCGGCAATGTCCAAAATGAAAGCCTGGGGTCAAAAAAGTATGACGGCTCCTTCGTTGGATTTGTTTCAAGAAGAGGCGAGAAAACGCGTCTCTTTAGGCTTGATTATGAGTCAAATTATTGATGAGTACGATTTGAAAGTTGACCCTGCTCGAGTAGATGATATGTTGCAAAAAATGGCTTCGGTTTATGAAAACCCTGAAGAAGTTGTTAAAATGCTGCGTCAGAATAAAGCGCGTTTGAGCGAAATTGAGCAAGTGGTCTTAGAAGAGCAAGTCGTGGACAAGGTGATTGAGCTCGCAAAAGTAGTGGATGAGGAAAAAACCTTCGAAGAGGTCATGCAACATGCTAATGCGGAAGCCAATATTTTGCCACAAGGTTAATCGAGGGAGTCGATCATAATGAGTTTAAATGCCAATTTAGTCCCTATGGTGGTTGAGCAAACTGGCCGGGGGGAGCGAGCGTATGATATTTATTCCCGCCTGTTAAAAGAACGGATTATTTTTATGGTGGGGCCTGTGGATGATTTTATGGCCAATCTAATTGTCGCGCAGTTGTTTTTTTTAGAAGCAGAAAATCCGGATAAAGAAATTAGTCTGTATATCAATTCACCCGGAGGGGTCGTCACTGCAGGGATGTCGATTTATGATACCATGCAATTTATCAAGCCAGATGTCAGCACTATCTGTATTGGTCAGGCAGCCAGTATGGGTGCGGTGATTTTGGCAGCTGGAGCCCCTGGAAAGCGGTTTTGCTTGCCACACAGCTCAGTCATGATTCATCAGCCTTTAGGCGGTTTTCAAGGTCAGGCTTCAGATATTGAAATCCATGCATTGCATACCCTGAAAGTCAAAAAAATGCTGAATATGGTTCTTGCCAAGCACACAGGGCAAGACCTAAAAACCATTACCCGGGATACGGATCGAGACAATTTCATGGATGCTGAGGCAGCCAAAGCCTACGGTTTGGTAGATGGAATTTTCGAAAAACGGGCGATTCGTCACACAGAAAAATAGGATCAACATGAAAAAGAAAGAAGGGGGCGGTAAAAGCCGTTTGTTGTTTTGTTCCTTTTGTGGGCGCAGTGAAGCAGAAGTCAAAAAGCTGGTGTCCGGCCCAGATGCGTACATTTGTGATGAATGTGTCAATATGTGTCGGGATATCATTGCTGAGGGCGCGCCAGAGGGTCCTTCTCAAGAGTCAGCAGATGCGGCAGCTCCAAAAAAACTTCCCACACCTAAGGAAATTGATAAAATTTTGAGTGATTATGTAATTGGTCAAGAGCAAGCGCGCAAGACTCTGGCGGTTGCCGTTCATAATCACTACAAGCGCATTTACAGTCAGCCTCAAGAAGGTGATGTAGAGCTCTCTAAGAGCAATATTTTGTTGATTGGGCCCACGGGATCAGGAAAAACCCTGATGGCACAAACGCTGGCCAAAAGTTTAAATGTCCCGTTTGCGATTGCTGATGCCACGACTTTGACTGAAGCAGGCTATGTGGGTGAGGATGTCGAAAATGTCATCCAGAAACTCTTGCAAAATGCCGATTATGACAAGGCTAAAGCAGAAACAGGGATCATTTATATCGATGAAATTGATAAAATCTCCCGTAAGTCAGAAAATCCTTCCATTACCCGGGATGTGTCGGGAGAAGGGGTGCAACAAGCTTTGCTTAAATTAATTGAAGGCACGGTAGCGGCTGTTCCACCTAAAGGGGGGCGCAAGCATCCTCATCAAGATCTAGAACAAATTGATACAACCAAGATTTTGTTTATTTGTGGGGGAGCATTTGAAGGTCTAGATAAAATTATCCGTCATCGTTCAGAACGCTCTGGGATTGGTTTTAATGCAGATGTGCGTAGTGAAAAAGATCGTCAAAGTACTCAGGCTTTGTTGAAACAAGTGGAGCCGGAGGATTTAATTCGCTTTGGCTTGATTCCTGAATTTGTAGGTCGCTTGCCGATTATCGCTACTTTAGATGAGTTGGATCGTGCCGCTCTGGTGCGGATTTTATCTGAGCCTAAAAATGCATTGATTAAACAATATACTTATCTATTTGGCCTTGAGGATGTAGAGCTGGAGTTTACTCCAGAAGCCGTCGAGCTCATTGCGGAAAAAGCCTATGAGCGTAAAACTGGTGCACGCGGTTTGCGTTCCATTTTAGAGCAAATTTTATTGGATACTATGTTCCACTTGCCTACAGAAAAAGAAGTCACCAAGGTGGTTGTGGATCAGGAAGTAGTTCAGGGTAAAAAACAGCCGCTAATGCAAAAAGCGAAAGTAGCCTAATTCTAAAGGGGAATTCATGTCAAAAGCCATTGCAAAATCAAAAGAGCCCAAGGAAAGCGCTACTGAGATGCGCTATCCGATTTTGCCGCTCCGCGATGTTGTGGTCTATCCACACATGGTAATTCCCCTTTTTGTAGGGCGGGAAAAATCAGTTGTTGCGCTTGAGGCTGCGATGGCGCATGATCAAAAAATTTTTGTGGTGGCACAAAAAGAGTCCACGGAAGAATACCCGACGCAGGATAATTTGTACCGTGTAGGGACGCTGGTCTCAATTTTGCAATTATTGAAATTGCCTGATGGGACTGTCAAAGTGTTAGTGGAGGGGATTGATCGCGCTAAGACGATTCGCCATACCGCTGCAGATCCTTATTATGAAGCAGAAGTGGCTTTTATTAAAGATGATTCTCGTCTCTCTGGGCATGATTTAGAAGCGCTGTTGCGTTCACTCGTCACTGAATTTGATCAATATGTCAAATTCAATAAAAAAATTCCTCCAGAAATGTTAAATTCGCTTGCTAATATTGACAATCCTTCGCGTTTAGTCGATACAGTCGCTGCGCATATGATCATGAAATTGGATGAGCGTCAGCATATTCTGGAAGAAAATCGCATCGAAAAACGGATCGAATTACTGCTTGAATTTATGGAGCAGGAAATTGACATCATGCAAATTGAGAAGCGCATTCGGACGCGAGTCAAAAAGCAAATGGAAAAAAACCAACGCGAATATTTTTTGCATGAGCAGATGAAGGCCATTCAAAAAGAATTGGGTGAGTTGGGGGATCAAAATGTCAACACCAATGACAGCCTAGAGCAAAAGATTATCGCGGCCAAAATGTCCAAGGAAGCGCATGAAAAAGCGATGTCTGAATTGCGTAAGCTCAAAGCCATGGCGCCGATGTCTGCTGAGGCGACGGTGACTCGTAATTACATTGAATGTCTGATTGGCTTGCCTTGGAGTAATGCGACTAAAATTCGCCATAATCTAGCAAAAGCTGAAAAAATTTTAAATGAAGATCATTTTGGTTTGGAAAAAGTCAAAGAGCGTATTTTAGAGTATCTTGCCGTGCAGCAGCGTAGCCAAAAAATGAAAGGCCCCATTTTGTGCTTGGTAGGGCCTCCTGGTGTGGGTAAAACCTCTCTTGGTGCTTCGATTGCGCGGGCAACGGGGCGTGAATTTTCACGGATTGCTTTGGGTGGAGTGCGTGATGAGGCAGAAATTCGGGGGCACCGCCGGACTTACATTGGTTCAATGCCTGGGCGAATTATCCAAAAATTGACGAAAGCTAAGGTGAATAATCCGCTCCTCTTACTAGATGAAGTAGATAAAATGGCCATGGATGTGCGCGGCGATCCAGCTTCTGCCTTGTTAGAGGTCTTGGATCCTGAGCAAAACAAAGCCTTTAGCGATCATTATCTGGAAGTCGATTTTGACTTATCCAGTGTGTTGTTTGTGGCGACTGCGAATTCCATGGATATTCCAGGGCCCTTATTGGATCGAATGGAAGTCATCCAGATTTCAGGCTATACCGAAGATGAAAAACTCAATATCGCGCTGAAATATCTTCTGCCGAAGCACATTAAGGCAGCTGGATTAGAGCCCAGTGAAATTAAAATTTCACGTGAGATTGTCTTAGAGATCATTCGCTATTATACGCGTGAGGCGGGTGTGCGGAATTTGGAGCGTGAAATTGCAAAATTGTGTCGCAAAGCAGTGAAGCAGATTTTATTGGCCAAAGGTGCTGCGAAAAAAGTGGTATTTACCTCTAAAAATATTGAAGATTTTTTGGGCGTGCGCCGTCATCACTTTGGCTTGGCTGATGTGGATGATCAAGTGGGTCAGGTCACGGGCCTTGCCTGGACGCAAGTGGGTGGGGAATTACTCAAAATTGAAGTGGCCGTGATGCCAGGCAAAGGCAAAATCTCTAGCACAGGGCAGCTGGGTGAGGTCATGCAGGAGTCCATTCAAGCAGCCATGACGGTGGTGCGCAATCATGCTAGTGAATTTGGCGTTGCGGCCAATTTTTATGAGAAAAAAGATATTCACGTCCACGTGCCAGAGGGCGCGACGCCAAAGGACGGCCCCAGTGCAGGGATTGCAATGTGTACGGCCTTGATGTCTGCTTTAACCAAGCGGGCAGTGCGTAAAGATGTTGCGATGACTGGTGAAATTACCTTGAGAGGCGAGGTTTTGCCTATTGGCGGCTTGAAAGAGAAATTACTTGCTGCCCATCGAGGGGGCATTAAAGTCGTGCTGATTCCGGAGCAAAATGCGCCAGACTTAAAAGAAATTCCCGCTAATATTAAAGAGAATCTTGAGATTCATCCAGTGCGCTGGATTAAACAAGTGTGGGATTTGGCCTTGCGTCCATGAAGCCGATGCTAGAGATTGAGCTTTGTCAGGATCATTTTCCGGTCGGAGCGATCGCGGCTAATACTGAAAAAATTTTGACGCGTGCAGCGAACAGTCCAGCTGATGTGGTTGTTTTCCCTGAGTTGGCTTTGTGTGGTTATCCGCCTGAGGATTTGCTGTGGCAGGCTGATTTTCGTTTGGAAGTCGAGGCTGCGTTGGTTCGGTTGCAAATGGAATTACCCGCCCAAAAATTGGTTTTAGTGGGGGCGCCAGCCTATCGAGACCATCAAATTTATAATGCGCTTTTAGCCTTTGGAGAGGGGGGGGTACTTGCAGAATACCATAAGCAAATTTTGCCCAATACCGGTGTTTTTGATGACCAACGTTATTTTCAAGCAGGAACCCAGCCTGGATGTGTCAAGTGGCGAGGGCAGTGTTTTGGTTTATTGATTTGTGAGGATATCTGGCATGATGTACCTGTTCAGGCATTGCGACATAGCCACTGTGATCAGCTGCTTGTTGTCAATGCCTCCCCTTTTGACACAGGTAAAGCGGCAGGGCGTTTAAAACGGGCTCAATATGCATCTGCAGTCTTACAAGTGCCCGTCTGGTATGTCAATCATCGAGGTGTGCAAGATGAGATTATTTACGATGGGGGTTCTTTTAAATATGATCAGGGCCAGATGACGAGCTTGGGGCCATGCTTTGAAGGATCCTTTGACGCCATTCTCTATAAAGCCTTAAGCTTCGCGCTAGCAGGCTATGTTAACCATCATCATTTTCCTGGAGTGCTTCTTGGATTGTCAGGTGGGGTTGATTCCGCTTTAACCTTGGCCATTGCAGCCGATGCCTTGGGGCCTCGGCGAGTCGAGGCCATTATTATGCCCTCTGCCTATACTGCACAGATGAGTATTGAAGATGCCAAGGCGGAGGCCGAGGCGCTGGGCGTTGCGTATCGGGTTATTTCGATTGAGACCTTATTCGAAACAGTTCTAGCTGAGGTGAGTGGGCATTTTGCGCATCCAGAGTGGGATCTGACTGAAGAAAATATTCAAGCACGTTTGCGAGGCCTGATTTTAATGGCGTTGTCTAATAAGTCAGGAAAGATGGTTGTCACAACGACTAATAAGAGTGAGCTTGCCGTGGGCTATGGCACACTTTATGGGGACTTGGCAGGAGGGTTTGCCTTATTAAAGGATGTGTATAAAACGCAAGTCTACGCATTAGCCGCTTACCGCAATCAACAGGCTGCGGTGATACCAGAGCGCGTCCTCACGCGTGCACCCTCGGCTGAACTGCGTGAAAATCAAACCGACCAGGATGCGCTGCCTGATTATGCACTGCTCGATCAAATTCTCTGTCTGTTCCAAGAAGAGAATGCTGCAGTGGCTGAGATTATTGACAAGCTGGGTCATGAGGAAGCGGTCAGGCAGGTGGTTGCTTTAATTCGCCGTAATGAATATAAGCGTAAACAAAGTCCCGTGGGTCCAAAACTGAGCCAGCGTGCTTTTGGCCGCGATTGGCGCATGCCGATTATGCAGGGGATGAAATCATGACGACTTCTTCCAAGGCGCATCTGATTGATATTTTAAGTCATTCTCATTCAGCTTTGTCCAAGATTTATCAGGCTTATCAAGTGCATGAAAAATTACGTCAGCAATTTGAACAAGATATTGAAGGGGAATGGGCAGGGGAACTGCGATTTGTTTTGTACCGTGCTGGGATTCTCACCCTTTCCGTTCGGCATAGTGCTTTGCGGATGCGACTCCAATATGAAAAAACAACCCTGATTGCTGCACTCCGTGAAAAAACCACTTGGGTGGGTCTCAAAGATATTAAAATACAAGTTTCTATTTAATTAATAGGGCGAATATATTTAAATTAGTGTTTTTTTTGAAATATGCTTGAATGTGGCGCCGATTCAAGAAAAAAAACTGGAAAAATTTGAGAATAAAGCTTGACAGGCCACTTTTACTATTGGTATAAAGTGAATACCGACTTGAAATCGGGCTTGTAACCTTTAACAAATAGAGAGGATATTCTCGTGAATAAATCAGAATTGATCGATGCGATTGCAAAAGAAGCGGAAATGTCAAAAGCTGCTGCAGCTCGTGCCTTGGACGCTGTGATTACTAGTATCACTAAAGCGCTCAAAAAAGGGAGTGAAGTTGCTTTGGTAGGCTTTGGTACATTTCATGTGAAAAAACGTGAAGCTCGCAAAGGCCGTAATCCCCGTACTGGTGCTGAGATTAAAATCCCAGCAGCAAAAGTACCAGGATTCCGTTCTGGTAAAACTTTAAAAGACAGCGTTCAATAAACGTTTTTCTTTTTAAAGTGCCTAAAAAAGCGTATCATTGTGATGCGCTTTTTTTTTAACAAGAGATCGTTTTTTGCAGGGGGTAACATGCTACAGAATATTCGCGATAATGCTCATGGGTGGTGGACCTGGGTGTTGGTGCCGATTTTAATTATTCTCTTTGCTTTTTGGGGGATTGGTAATTATCTAGGGGGCGGATTCTCAGAAAATAGTGTTGCCACGGTCAATGGCCAGGATATTCCCTTATCTCAGTTTTTGCTTGTGAATCATCAGGCTGTGGATCAAAAAACAAAAATGCAAAGTTTGCAAACCTTAATCAACCAGACCTTACTCGCTGAGGCGTTACAAAAGCTGGGCTTTGCCATTGATGATGCAACCATCACACAAATGATTTATAGCGCACCGGTTTTTCAGGATCAGGGTCAGTTTTCGGTGGCACGTTATCAGGCGGTACTACAAAATTCAGGTGAAACAACAGCAGAGTTAAAAAATAGCCTGCACCAAGGCGCCTTGATTAATCAATTTCAAAACGCATTAATTGGGAGTCAATTGAGCTTAGATAGCGAAGTAACAGCTGAATCCACTTATACTAATTTAAATCGCCATGTAGATGACATTATCTTAAATGTGAATCAATTTATGCCAAAAACGCAACCTACGGATGAGGCTGTAGCAGCATATTATTCCAGTCATCAAAGCGCCTATCAAACGCCTTATCAGGTAAAATTGCAATATTTAACCCTTTCTTTAAGCGCTTTTGGGAAAGGAGCGGATGCGGAGTCAAGCTATCAAGCGGCTTTGAATCAACTTGCCAATGAGACTTTTCAAAATGCGGGTTCACTGACTGGGGCTGCAAAAATGTTTCATGTGCCGTTACAGACAAGCGCTTGGCTCAACACAGATTTGGCAGAAGGTGTTTTGGCGACTCCTGCCGTTTTACAGGCTGTATTGAGTAACTCGGTATTGAAGCAAGGGAATAATAGCAATGTCATTCCCATTTCGCCAACAGAGGCAATCGTGCTACGGGTTGTGGCAAGTCAAGCACCAACACTCATGCCATTAGCGCAGGTTAAAAAGCAAATTATTGAGACACTCATGCTCCAGCAAGCCACTCAAAATATGACCTCTACAGTGGGGGCTTTACGTGCTGCAGCGGCACAGGGGCAAAGTCTGGCACATTTGGCACAAATTAATCACTTGACCTTGAACTCAGTTGATGTAACCCAAGGTAGTCAAGCGTTGCCGCAGATAGCAATGGCTGCGCTTCCTTCAATGGCGGTGGGAGAGATTCAAGCAGTTGCAGGTGCCGATTATGTGATGCTCTTGCAAGTAACAGGCGTCAGCCCTAGTGCACAAGCTAAAAATGGAGTGACTCTGGCCCAAATGCAAGGGCTTTGGACACAAATCGAAATGGGGGCGTTTTTAACTGCTTTACAAGAAAAAGCATCCATTCAAATCAACCCGGCTATTTTAAAGCAGTAAGCGATGAAAAAAATACCTTTCCTTTTGATTTTGCTTGGGCTCCTAATCCTGACGGTTATCGCTGGGGTTTTTTATTCTCCGTCTGTGCCCTTTAAACCTAATTTTGGAGCCATACAACCTTTGAGTATTCGTCAGCAGGTTTTTATTAATTTTATGGTGCCCAAAGTCGTTTCTGCTAACACTGCTGTGTTGGAGACGCGTCAGCGAGTTCAATCTATTATGAGTGAGTGGCAACAACGCGGAAGTTTATCTGGAGCGGATCGCTATTGGCTTTACACCACAGCCTACGTGTATCAATTGCCTAAATTTAATATCCATAACCCTGCTGATGTAAGGGACCTACTTTCGCGTGTTGATGAGGTTCCTGCTTCTTTGGTTTTAGCACAAGCAGCTAATGAGTCCGCTTGGGGAGCTTCGCGTTTTGCACAGCAGGTGGATAATTTTTTTGGTCAACATTGTTTTGTATCAGGATGCGGGATTAAACCGCTTAAGCAAAGCCAAGGTAGTGAGTATGAGGTGCAAAAATTCCATAATGTTCAAGATTCAGTCGGAGAGTATATTTATAATTTAAATACTAATTCTTCTTATCAATCTTTTCGAGATCTACGCGCGAAGATGCGTGCTAACAATAAACCATTGACAGGCTTTGCTCTTGTGACCCGTCTTAGTAACTATTCCATCTTGGGTGAAGGATATATTATTCGCATCAGCAATATTATTATTAGCCATAATTTAATTCAGTATGATGAGCTCGATTCCAGTTCCTAAATTGCGCTGTGCGGTGATCAGCCTTTTCCCAGAAATGTTCCAGGCTTTGACTGGCTTTGGTGTGGTGGGGCGTGCTTTTGAAGCGCGAATAGTTGAATTACTTGTATTCAATCCAAGGGACTATACTGAAGATGCTCGGCGTCGAGTTGATGCGCGTCCTTATGGCGGGGGGCCTGGGATGGTGATGCAGGCAGAGCCACTTTATCAAGCGATTCAAGCGGCAAAGAAGGCATTGGGTGAGCCCGTACAGGTGATTTATTTGTCTCCACAAGGGAAGCGCTTTAAGCAGCAGAAAGCAGCAGATTTAGGTGAGGGGTTCCCTTTTATTTTAATTTGTGGGCGTTATGAAGGGGTTGATCAGCGTTTATTGGAGAGCGTTGTTGATGAGGAAATTTCATTAGGGGACTTTGTCGTTTCGGGTGGGGAATTGCCAGCGATGATGCTTTTAGATGCAGTTGTACGCTTGCTTCCAGGTGTGTTAGGGGATCCAGATTCAGCACTGTATGAGTCGTTTCAGCAGGGGTCTGAGTTGGACTATCCTGTGTATACAGAGCCTCGAATTTGGCGTACATTAAAAGTGCCAGAGGTGCTTCTGTCAGGGCATCATGAAAAAATTAAACTTTGGCGCAAAGTGGAGTGTGCTCGAAAAAAATAGTACACTAAACCTTGAGTGTCAGTTGCTAAATGCGAATTGAGAATGGGGGAGAAGGATGCAGCGTACAATTTTGAAATGGTTAATCGGCTTATGGGTAGGAATCTTTGTGCTGCAGGTGTGGGCCGCATCCCCCGCTATCAAACCTGCCGTTTCTCCCGATTCGCTTTACCCCCCTGATATCGCTGCAATTAAAGATCGAGGGACCTTGCGTCTTGCAATGTATGCTGCTAATACCCCTCCTTTTTTTATGCGAGATGAGCAAGGGCACTGGACTGGAATTGATATTGAGTTAGCAGAAAGAACGGCTGCTGCATTGGGCGTAAAGCTAGTTGTAATTCCTGTGCCGACTTATGATGGGGTGATTAATACCGTTGCCTCTGGCAAAGCGGATATCGGTGCAGGCCTCATCAGTATCACGCCAGAAAGGGCTTTGCGAGTTGATTTTGCGACGCCTATTTATGCGTATCATCCTGCCTTACTGGTCAATCGTTTGCAACTCAGTAAATTGGGCTGGAATATATCCGATTTAATCACGAATTTGCAAACAACCAATCAACCGCTTCGATTTGGTGTGTTGGCTGCTTCGGCTAATCGGGCCTTACTACAAGGCGCAGTTCCCAGCGCACAAATTACCTCTTTCCAGAATAACGATGCATTGATGCAGGCGGTAGCGGATGGCAAAATATTCGCAGCGATGATCGATACCCCTGAACAGATTAATGTATGGTTAAAAGCACATCCTCAAGCAGTGCTCACAACTGCGGAGGGTGTGCTAACAACGCGGACCGTTTTATTCGGTGTTGCGCTTTCTTGGAAAGAGCCGCATTTAAGAAATTGGCTAGATGTTTACGTGCAAGACTCAGCGGGCTTGAATATACAGCAGTCCGTTTTCCAAAAATATGGTGTGGAGTACCCTGGATTATGACAATTATTCAAAAAGTAAAACACGCAGCGGAATCCCCCTCTGTGATTGTGGGTGCGGTGATATTCGGGGTCTTGGCAGGCGTTTTTTTTCCGCATGCTGTGCGGTTTTATGGAGAGGTCAGTCATTTGTACCTGTCATTGCTTGAAATGTGCGTTTTGCCGCTTATGGCCTCTGCTGTCATTTCTAGTTTAGGGCATTTAATTCATGCGAATAAGACTCTTTTTTATTTGCGGCGGATTTTAGTGGTTTTTTTATTAAGTTTACTTTTGGCTGCTACTGTGGCGATTGTGCTTAGTGCAGTGTTTAAACCAGGAGGGCATTTATCAGATGCAGCCGTGTTAGGAATTAGCCATACTATTGCCAGTATTCAAGGAAGTGCTCCTGCAGCAACTACAACAGACTCAATGGGTATATCAGAGTTTTTTGATAATTTGGTTACCAGTAATATTTTTGCGTCATTGTCCAGTGGGGGGAGTTTAGCAATTCTGTTTGTGAGTATTTTATTTGGTATTGCAGTGGGCTTGCAACGAACTGAGGAGGCAAAACATACACTCAATGTTATTCATTGCGTCTACTTAGCTTTTATGCGCATTATTCAATGGGTGATGTTTTTGCTGCCGATAGGCTTGTTTTGTTTATTTGCCAATTATATCGTCACAGCTGGATTTGACATTTTAGTCACGCTGTCACATTTAATTCTCGTGATTTTGTCTTGTGGATTTTTGATGATGATTGCGTTTACGGTGGTCATTCGTCATCGCACTAAGTATTCTTTGGCCCAAGTGATTTTTAAGTTAAGACAACCGCTAGCAATGGCATTTTTTACTTCAAGTAGTTTAGCGACCATGCCCACAACTTTAAATGCTTTGCGCAAAAATTTTAAATTAAGTGAAAATGTGATTTCGCTTGTGGTGCCTTTAGGGACGAGTTTTAATCAACAGGCCTCTGTGATTCGTTATGTCTGTGTGGCTGTTTTTGTTTTGCAGATGTATGGGATGCATTTGGGCTGGGCTGATCTTCCCTATCTCATTCTGACTGCAATCTTAGCAGGGATGGCCAGTGGTGGGCTGCCAGGAATTGCAGCGATTTCCATGTCTGCTTTTGTGTTGCAAGCATTAGGACTACCTATTGTAGTCGGAATCATTTTATTAACGGTGATTGAGCCGATTATTGATCCTGTGACGACGATGGTGAATGTGTTTGGTAATTGCATGGCAGTGACCCTCGTAGACAGAGAGCACTAATCAGCCCTGCGCCAAGCATCAGCCATGCAATACTTTGAGGATTATGGCTGATCTGAATCAGATATAAGCCCAGCATAGGCACAAAACCAATTAATAAGTAGGCTAGATTATAGCTGATTGCCACAGCGCTCATTCGCACAGGCGTGGGGAAAATTTGCGCTAGAAATGGAGGGTAGCAGCCGGACATAAGTCCAATAAGCCCTTCATAAATCAATAAAAAAATCCATAGCGCTGCAGTCGTTTTTAGTTTTAAAATTTGGAAAATGGGGATTAAAAGCATTAAACTCATCAAAACCAATAAAGAGAATAAGCGCTTTAAGCCCAGACGATCCACAAGAAAGCCACTCAATAAAATCAAACCCGCCGATTCGACTAGGCTGACGGTAAATACAGCATAAGTCTGCTTTAAAGGGTATGCAAAATGCAGAAGCAAATAGTTTGGCAAAAATAAACCAAACAAAATTAAGCTGCCTGGTAGAGTAATCACGCCCATGCCGCGCAGGACCATCCATTGATGCTGGCGCAATACTTGTAGTAACGGCAATTGATAGCGCTGCGAATCTTCTAGGAATAAACTGGGTTCAGTGCTGTTTTTACGAATAATAAACCCCACGATAGCCAATGTACCTCCTAATAGAAAAGGGAGGCGCCAGCCAAACTGGAGCATTTGCATCGTGCTAAGAAAGTGTAACAAAATGCTATTGATCAAGCTGGCAAGCATGGCGCCTAGCCCTGCTCCTGCCAAAGCTAGACTGACCAAAAAGGCTCTTTTTGCTTGAGGTGCATGTTCTGCCACAAACGTAATCGCGCCCGGAATTTCAGCCCCCTGAGCCAAGCCTTGTAAAATACGACAAATCAAGAGTAGGGCAATGCTCAATGCGCCCAAGCGAGCATAACCTGGTAGCAAGCCTAAAGCAAAAGTGGAGCCGGCCATGAGAAGAATGCTGCTTAAAAACACTTTTTTACGTCCGTACCGATCAGCGAAATGACCAAAAGCAAAACCACCAAGGGGTCTTGCCACGTAGCCTGCTGCAAAAATACCGAGCACATTCATCATTTGAATGAATGGGCTGTGCCCACTAAAAAAAATAGGAGCAATAAAAGCAGACAGTAAAATGTAAAGCACAAAATCATAATAGTCGAGTGCAGTGCCCAGTGAGGCGAGTAGGGCGGTTTTAAGGGGTAAATTCATGTAGCCAAGACTCCAAAATTAACACTGCAGCGTAAGCGTCCACCACTTTGACTGCTGATTTTCGTTGTGTGGCAGCGCGAATTTCAGTGAGTTCGCTGCGTGCTGCCTTGGTGCTTAAACGTTCATCGACTCGAAAAACGGGAAGGGTTGTTGTGGTTTCAAGCCATTTTGCACAAGCTTCCGCTTTGGCAGATAGTTCAAAAGGGCTGCCATCCATTTTCAGTGGAATGCCGATGACCAGTGCATCCGGTTTCCAGAGGGAAAGTATTTTTTGAAAAGCAACAATATCAATGATGCCTGCATTCATTTTGAGGATGCCAATGGGAGAGGCGGTTTGGGTGATGGTTTGGCCAATGGCGAGACCTGTTTTTTTTAAGCCAAAGTCAAGGCCCAAGACTTGCTTAATTGTCATTTGAATAAACCATGGCGGCGCAATAAGTCGCGAATAATTTGATAGTGATCTTCGTGGAATTGGTCTTGTAGGGCAAAAAGCTGATTGATTGGATACCAGTCTGCGGAGAGGGCATCATCGTGTGCTTTCACTAAGGGGCAGGATTGATGTTGGAGAATAAATAGTCCAGCATGCGTAATCACACGACCAATGTTGGAGCGATCAGGGTAGTCGTAGGCTTTGATTTCTTGCAAGGCTGCTTTTAAGTGAGGTTTGTCTACTGCGATAGAAGTTTCCTCATGAAGCTCTCGAATGAGGCCATCGATGATCCACTCTCCAGCCTCAAGATACCCTCCTGGTAGCGCAAATAAGCCTTTCCCAGGGGCATGGCCACGTTGAATCAGTAAAATACATTCCTCACAAATAACCACCGCATCGGTCGTCGTAAAAATCGGAGGGTAAGGGGAGTATTGCCAAGTTTTTTGATAATCATGAATATATTGCGCCTCTTCATGCAAAGCAGGGTACAAATTGGAATGTAAAAAGATCTCTAAGGCTTGTGATGTTTCTGGAGGGAGAGCAGAATCAAGAATGTGTTTTTGTAGAAAAAAGCGTTCACGAATAAGAGTGGCATTAATACCTTGATAGTCAGGCAGTTCATGGAATTCCCAATTTCCAAACAGTTTGAGATAATAACTGCTATCATCTTTGGTGTGGCCGAAAAGGGTCTTTTGTGCATCCGGGAATTTTTTATTGACCGCCTCTTCTACCGCGTGCACCCAGGCTTGTTCATCATAGAAAAAATCAGGGATGGCCGCAAAATGAAGTGCCTGGCCTTTAAACGCATCGAGAATCATTTGGCGGCGCTCTTCGAAGGTCCAAGGATTTTTAATGTTGCGGCCTCGATAGCTTGAGCCAATTAAAACAAGGACTTCATCGCTTTGCCCCAAAGCTGTTTCAATCAAAAAACGATGCCCCAAATGAAACGGCTGAAAACGGCCAATGAGAATCCCTAAACTTTGCATGCTTTACTTATCGTGTGCGATGCGATTATCATAACATATCGGTTACGGGAAAATGAATAGGGCGGATGAGTAAAGAAACCATTTTGATCATTGATGATGAAGCGGGGATTCGACAATTAATTCGTATTTTTTTGCAGCGTTATCATTATGAAATTTTAGAGGCTAAAAATGCTGAAGAAGGTTTGGATATTTTACAGAAAAATAAAATAGATTTAATGATATTGGATCTAATGCTTCCTGATATTTATGGAATTGAATTATGTAAGCGTATACGTCAAACTTCCAGTGTCCCCATTATCATGTTGACTGCAGTGCATGGTGAAATGAATATGGTTTTAGGGTTTGAGGCTGGGGCAGATGATTATGTTGAAAAGCCGTTTAGTCCACACGTGCTCTTGTTTCGCATTCAGGCGATCTTAAAACGTAATAAAGGAGTGCAAGGGGGGGGGGCAAAGGCCGCTGCCCTTGACCCAGATGCAGAAATTAAAGTTCCTGGTAAAGTAAGCTATAGTAAGGCAAGTTTTGCGCAGTGGGTTTATTATCCAGCTGAAAATTGTATTAAAAATCTTAATGATAAAATGGTGTTCTTAACTAAAAATGAATGTCTGTTGTTGGAGTTGTTTTTGGCGCACGAGCAGGAGGTGCTGACTCGAGACCGCATCTCTTTATTTTTACGGCTCGATATTGATGATCCAGAAAGTCGTGCTATTGATGTGCAGATTTCGCGCTTACGTAATAAATTACGCGACAAGAGCAATAATAATCTCATTAAGTCGATCCGAAATAAAGGTTATTTGCTTTCTGTACCTGTCCGTTTAAGCTAAATCAAGGAGGAAGTGTGTTTTATCCTGAAGTTGAACCTTACCATCAAGCCCTTTTCAAAGTTTCTGACTTGCATCACATTTATTATGAGGAAAGTGGTCAGCCAGATGGCATTCCAGTGCTCTTTATTCATGGTGGGCCGGGCGGTGGAACAGATTCCCAATGTCGTCGTTTTTTTAATCCAAAACGTTATCGCATTATTCTGGTTGATCAAAGAGGTTGTGGCAAAAGCAAGCCCCATGGCGAGTTACGTGAGAATACAACACAGCATCTAATTGCTGATTTTGAAGCCTTGCGTCAGCATTTAGCGATTCCAGCGTGGGTATTATTTGGTGGATCTTGGGGGAGCACCCTTGCGCTTGCGTATGCAGAGGCACATCCAGAGGCGGCATTAGCGCTGATTTTACGGGGCATTTTTTTAGGGGCTCGATCTGATTTAGTATGGATGTACCAGTTTGGTGGGGCGCATGAAGTCTTTCCGGATCAATGGGAGGTATTTCAAAATTTTATTCCCGTAGCAGAGCAGGGTGATATGATCAAAGCCTATTACGATCGTCTGCATGGACCAGATTTAGGCCTAGCCAAGCAAGCTGCCAAAATTTGGAGCATGTGGGAGGCTCATGTCAGCAAGCTTTATCCAGATCCTCAATTGGTTGAAAAATATGAAGGAGATGATTTTAGTCGCGCCTTTGCTAGAATTGAAACGCATTATTTTTATCATCATCTTTTTTTAGAGCCAAACCAGCTTTTAAATCAAGTGGGGCGGATTCGGCATTTGCCAGCCGTCTTGGTGCATGGCCGCTATGATATGTGCTGTCCTTTTATCGGTGCTTGGCGCTTGCACTGTGTTTGGCCAGAGGCTAAATTGGTGATCACGCCGGATAGCGGACATTCAGCCTTTGAGCCTGGAAATAGCGCAGCCTTAATTCAGGCTATGGATGAATTAGTTGTGTAAATTCTTATGGCATCCAGGTGAGGATTATGTTAAAATGGCTGCGCTTTGTAAAGGGCACCTTTTTCATAGAATTAATAAAGTTAAACAGAAAACAAGGACATAGGTTTTAGGATGAAGCGTTCACGTAATGTTTATTTGATTGGCCCGATGGGGGCAGGGAAAAGCACCATTGGTCGTCATTTAGCGGATCTTCTTAAAATGGAGTTTTACGATAGCGATGCTGAAATTGAAAAGCGTTGTGGTGCGGATATTGCCTGGATCTTTGATTTGGAAGGTCCGGATGGGTTTCGTCAGCGTGAAGAGAAAGTGATCCATGATTTGACTGAGCTGAATGGTGTAGTTTTAGCAACTGGCGGTGGGGTTGTAGCGTCTCCGCTTAATCGCGCTCGTTTGGCTGCGCGTGGCACCGTTGTATACCTCAAGGTGACGGTAGATCAACAAATGGAGCGAACTGCAAAAGATAAAAGCCGGCCGCTCCTACAGGTTGATAATAAGCGTGAAGTGTTTGAAAAGTTGCGCGAAGAGAGTGCTCATTATTTTCATGAGATCGCTGATTATGTTATCGAGACTGATGAGCGGGGCGTCCGTACAGTAGCTGCTGATATTGTGAAGATGTTGCAAGGCGAATCATGATTCAGCTTTCCGTCAAATTGGGTGAGCGCACTTACCCAATTTTTTTGGCGGAAGGATTGCTTGCTGATGTTCCTTTATTTCAATCGCTTTTGAAGGGGCGGCCTTTTTTCATTGTCTCTAATCATCATCTAAACGCTTACGCCCAAGCACTAGCCCAAACTTTGGGGGTTGCTGGGGGCCATTGTTTGTTTTTGGAGGATGGTGAGCAGTATAAAAATATGCAGAGCTTGAATTGGATTCTTGAGCAATTAACCGAGCAACACTTCCCAAGGCAGGGCGTTTTAATCGCTTTGGGGGGAGGGGTGATTGGTGATACGGTTGGCTTTGCTGCAGCAGTCTATCAGCGGGGCATTGATTTTATCCAGGTGCCGACTAGTTTACTTGCGATGGTTGATTCTTCCATTGGCGGCAAGACAGCAGTCAATGTGGGCAGTGCTAAGAATAATGTGGGTGCTTTCCATCAGCCCAAGGCGGTGATCATGGATGTGCAAGTATTAACTACGCTGCCAGAGCGTGAGTACCGCGCAGGCCTTGCAGAAGTCCTCAAACATGCTTTGATCAAAGATGCCGATTTTTTTGCATGGCTTGTTGCGCATCGTCTGGAAATTGCGCAGCGTCAACTCCCTATTGTTCTTGAGATGATTCAGCGGTCTTGTCAAATCAAGGCGCAAATCGTGGAGCAAGATGAAAAAGAGACTTCCTTGCGCATGCTACTTAATTTTGGTCATACTTTTGGGCATGCGATTGAAGCATACAGTCATTATCAAGATTTTAAACATGGCGAGGCTGTTGCCTTGGGAATGCTTTGTGCTTTGCGTTGGAATCAGCAAGTGAAAATTGAGGCCGATCTTCGTGCGTTGTATCAGGCATGGAATTTGCCTGAAACTTTGCCACCCCATTATCTGCCGCATCGTTTATATGAGCTGATGCAGCATGATAAAAAAAAGAGCACTCAGGCGCTGCGCTTGATTTTGTTGCAAGAGGTGGGCAAAGCCTATATTCATGAAGAAACCAATTCACAAAAATTAAAGCATTTTTGGCAGAGTTTGTGCTCGCCTTGATTGAGGCCTTGTGTAACATCTGCTATGATTTTGATTTTGCTTGAAAGAGGGGTTGCAGCGTGCGGCATGCCAAGGTCTTGGGTGGTTTTGTGATTGCAATGATGAGTGTTTCGGCAATCTTGAATGTAAGAGGGTTGCCGATGATGGCTCATTTGGGTTGGCAGGCCGTGTTCTTCTACCTCGTTGCTTTTTTGACTTTTCTCGTTCCCAGTAGTTTAATTTGTGCTGAATTAGCAACGCATTATCCAGATAATGGTGGAGTCTACACTTGGAGTCGACAAGCCTTTGGAGATCGCTCTGGCATTATTGTTATTTGGATGGAGTGGATTAATAATGTTATAGCTTTTCCAGCCACTTTATCCACAATTGTTTTAACTTTATCTTATGTAGGTTTTCCTGAGCTTATGCGCAATAAAGTTCTGATATTTGGTATGGTGTTGGCGATTTTATGGCTGGCGATTTTTTATAATATTTTGGGGGTGAAGGCTTCGAGTCGCCTGAATGTGCTGGGTGCCTTATTTGGTACCATTTTGCCTGGTGCGTTGATTATTATTTTGGGTATGATTTCGTTTGTGCATCATGGTACGCATCAGCTAGCCTTCGCAGGGGCTTTTTTCCCTGGTTTGGATATTCATCATTTAGCTATTTTTGTGAGTGTCTTGTCAGCTTATGCAGGTATGCAAGTCACTGCATTTTACGCCAAAAATGTCAAAAATCCTCGGCATGCTTATCCCATAGGCTTAATGGTAGCTGCAATCATTGTATTTATTCTGACTGTGTTTGGAGTGATGGCGATGTTTTCGGTGATTCCTGCTGGTCAAATTAATCTGATTAATGGTGTGATTCAGGCCTTTTCAGATTTTTTTATGGAGTTTCATATGCCTTGGTTTATCCCTATTTTGGCTTTTTTAATTGCCTTGGGCGGGATTTCTAGTTTAAGCGCTTGGATTGTCGGACCTGCACGGGGGTTGCGCGAAATGTTGGTCGATCATCAACTATATCCAAAGTTGGCGCGACTCAATGCGGGGGATATGCCTTACTACTTGCTCATTGTGGAGGGAGTGGTGGCTACTTTTTTGGCCAGTGTTTTTTTATGGATGCCGGATTTGCAAAGTGCCTTTTGGCTCTTGATTGCCTTGACAAGTCAGTTCACTGTTTTGGTTTATTTGTTTTTATTTGCCAGTGTGATTAAGCTACGTGTGCAAAGAGCTTATACAGAGAATGTCAATGCTTTTACTATTCCGGGAGGAAAACCTGTTTTATATGGGATGGCCGGAATGGCTATTTTGGTTTCGGTATTAGCATTTGTGTTTGGTTTGTTTCCGTTGTCAGAAAGTTCTAAACACTATACAGAGCATTACGTGGCGATGATGATTGTAGGAGATGCCTTGATCATCATTTTGCCTTTTATTTTGTTTAAAAAGTTGAGAGGAGAAGGCGCTTGAAACATATTCATGTATTGGGAATTTGCGGTACATTTATGGGTGGAGTAGCTGTGATTGCGCGGGAGCTGGGCTTTAAAGTGACGGGTTCGGATCAAAATGTATATCCTCCAATGAGCACCTATTTAGAGTCTCAAGGGATTGAAATAATACAGGGTTTTGGAGTCGATCAACTTGACTTAAAGCCCGACCTCTTTGTGATTGGCAATACCATGAAACGCGGTGAGCCTATTGTTGAGGCGATCCTCAACCAGCAGCTACTCTTTATGTCAGGGCCGCAGTTTTTGGAAGAAGTGGTCTTAAGGCAGAAATGGGTCCTTGCTGTAGCAGGCACGCATGGCAAAACGACAACCACTAGCATGTTGGCTTGGGTGTTAGAGTATGCCGGGTATCAGCCTGGTTTTTTAATTGGTGGGATTCCACAGAATTTTGGCGTATCTAGTCGCCTGGGGAAGAGTGATTTTTTTGTCATCGAAGCAGATGAGTATGACACTGCATTTTTTGATAAGCGTTCTAAATTTGTACATTATTGGCCGCGCACGGTCATTTTAAATAATTTGGAATTGGATCATGTGGATATTTTTGAAAATCTTGCTGCGATTCAAAAGCAGTTTCATCATTTGATTCGGAGCGTTCCTGGGGAAGGTTTGGTGATCACGCATCAAGGAGACCAAAATCTAGAAGAGGTTTTAGCAAAAGGATTGTGGACGCCTAAAGTCAGTTTTGGTCATCAAGGCGACTATGACTATGAATTATTAGCTCCTGATTCCAGCGCTTTTAAGGTGCTTCATCAAGGGCGTGAGATGGGTGAAGTCTATTGGAAGATGCTGGGTGAGTTTAATATTGAAAATGCCTTAGCGGTCATTGCGGCGGCTAAACACATCGGTATTACAGAGACTTTAGCTTGTGAGGCGCTCTGTCAGTTTTTAAGTCCTAAGCGGCGCATGGAGTTACGGGGGAGTGTGAATGGAATCAGTGTTTATGATGATTTTGCACATCATCCCACTGCAATTGCAAAAACAATCGCAGCTTTACGTAAAAAAGTGGGCTCTGCGCGGATTTTGGCTGTTTTTGAGCCGCGCTCCAACAGTATGAAATTGGGGCAGTTTCAACAAAATTTGGCAGAGGCTATGCAGATTGCAGATCAGATTTTTTTATATGAGCCGCCCCATTTAGCTTGGTCTGTGGAAACTGCATTTGAGCAATCACAAAGGCCTTATTGTATCTACCATGATGTTGACGCGTTAGCTAAAGAGATTGCCGCATTTAGTCGTGATGGTGACCATGTATTGATTATGAGTAATGGTGGGTTTGGTGGAGTGCATGAAAAACTATTAAAGGCGCTAGCTAAATAATGCTTGACTTGGGTGGGTAACTTGACTAGAATTGCAAGCCTTGGAGTGATGTCATCACAGCCAAGATGCGGAGCGGTAGTTCAGTTGGTTAGAATGCTGGCCTGTCACGCCGGAGGTCGCGGGTTCGAGTCCCGTCCGCTCCGCCATTTTTAGAGTTCAGAGACGTTCAGAAAGGTCAAAAAATCCTTATAAAACAACATGTTAAAGCGCATTTAGCGTCCGTATTCGTTCGTCAAAATTCGGCTAAAGCGGCGTTGCAAGGTGGTACAATTCGGGGGATATTTGATAGTGCCAAAATGAGGTACCCCTATGCCGCTGAATGATTTGATTATTCGCCATGCTAAGCCACTTGAGAAGGCGTATAAGCTGACTGATGAAAAAGGTTTGTTCTTGTTGGTAAAGCCGAATAGTTCACGATACTAGCGATACAAGTATTACTTTGCAGGAAAAGAACAGTTACTCGCCTTAGGCGTGTACCCCGAGGTCAAGCTAGCTGAGGCGAGAGAGAAGCGCGATCTAGCCAGAAAGATGCTCAATGAGAATATTGACCCCAGTGCTGCCAAAAAAACTTCCAAACAAATTTTGATGCTGGCTGCAGAAAATAGTTTTGAAACCATAGCCTGTGAATGGCACGCCAAATTTGCATCATCCTGGTCTGAAGGTCATGCATTAAGAATTCTCAGTCGTCTGCAAAATGATATCTTCCCTGAAAGTTGATATGCGCCCACGCTACTGGCGAAAGATGCTTAATAAATTCGCATGTTGAGGCTAATTTAGACAATTATTAGAGGTGCCCTTATGCAAGAATTTTTCAGAAAAATGATTAATCTCTGTTACTTGCTTGTTTTTTTAACTTTTAATAGCTATTATATCCAAATTATTATGTGAAATAAATTTTAAATATATGGAGTTATTATGATGAAGCTAAGCTTAGTGAGTGTGGCAATGTTATCGGGTTATTTAAGCCTAGGCTATGCCGCAACCATCACCAACACTTCGCCTTTTTATCTGCATCTTCAAAGTGGGGATGCCTCCACTTGTGCCACGACTATCGCCCCTGGGGCAAAGGCGTCAGTCAGCGGTTATTGCGGCTACGATGCCTGTTCAACCAATCAATTTAATAGCAGCGGTTGCCAAGAAGTCACTAATGGAAATACAGGCAATGAGGCCTTAACGGATGGCGGTTATGCCACTTATCTTGGCATTGGCGCATATAGCGGCACACCCGTTTGCTCCATTGGCTGGGCTTTTATTCCCTACCAATGCACCATTGATTCAAAGGGGAATTTCTCTCTGGTCTATAAATCAATTACCCAAGTTTACACGCCATCAGGCCTACCTGTTGTGATCCCCGCTGTCACACAATATACTAAAGGACCGTTATTTAGGGGCGTGAATATCTCCGGATTGGAATATGACGGGACTTTTCTAGACGCATTATTTCAACATCCCGATGTACCCGATGCCCGTTATTTCGCTGCGCAGGGGATGAATTTCATTCGCCTCCCCATTCGGGCAGAATTTGTGTTTGGTAAAACCGGTGACCCCGTCACCAGCATAGACCCCAACCCCAATGATCCGGGTATCAGTCCGAATAACATTTATCTTGGTGCCGTTTATGATACAGTGCAAAAATATTTAGCCCAGGGCCTCTCTGTCGATCTTGATTTGCATAATTACATGCGTTTTTGCCCAACCGGGGCAACGCAAGGCCAAGGCAATGAGCCCACTGATCCTGTCAACAACAAATGTACCGTTTTGACAGCAAGCCAGTTGTCTGCCATCTGGAACACCATTTTAACGACACCGATCACAGTCCCCGGCATCAATGGGTCAGTCACCTTTGCCGCTTTAGCCCAAAAATATGCGCCGCAAAAGAGCGCTAATTATTCAGGCCCACAACTGATGTTTGGGATTATGAATGAACCTTTTGATGATTCTGCAGAGAAACAACCTTTGACCAATGCAGCGATTTTTGACAATGAAGTGACTGCGGTGAAAGCCATTCGCAGCTCAGCGCCGAACAATCTGATTTTATTAAGCGGTAATGGCTGGGATCCGCTTCATGCTTGGATGAGCAATGGGGACTCGGATACTTTCAGTCAAGCTGCATTGCAAGCCCAGGGCTTAGATACGACCAATTTGGTTGTCGAAGTACATCAGTATTTTGACTCCAATTACAGTGGTCTGCATCAAACCTGTAATCATTACCCCAACTACACTGCCTTTGAGCAAGATATGGGGCTCATCAATCCATCCGGGACTTTTGCAAACTGGATGCAGCAAAATCACCAAAAAGTCATGCTGACGGAGTTTGGGGGGGCAGATACGCTCGCAGATGGCTCAGCCAATGTGGATTGTCGTCAGGATATGTCGTGGATGCTGCAATATATGGGCGAGAATGCCTATGATGCTGGCAATCCACAGAATGGCGGATTTATTGGATGGGCCGCGTGGCGTGCCAATCGGAATGGAAATTGGGGTGCAGCCAAGTTCAATTTCCTACAACAGGCGGATCAAACGGTTTATGGTGCGCCTGCCTCTGGGACCACTGGCATTGTGCAAGGCCCAGGGAATGGCTTGATGACGGACGTGTTCTCGCAGTACTTAATATTGCCAACATCTTCAGATCATAAATAATAAAACAGCAGCCCCCCTATTGTTTTTTTAATGGGGGAGATCAGTTTTCTATTTTGCTTAACTTGAATTGGCTGTGAGCTGAATTGCTTGACATTTATATCTAAACTGATATAATCTAATCATGAAACCAATATTGTTTTTAGGCGATTCTCTCAAGTGCTTGCGTGATTTTGCTGATGATGCAAAGCAAGATGCAGGGTATCAATTACATAAAATTCAGAATGGCAAACAGCCTGATGATTTTAAGCCTATGCCCTCTATTGGTAAAGGGGTTGAAGAGATTCGTATCTGGGATGATTCGGGTACTTATCGCGTCATTTATACAGCGCGAATGGCTAATGCAGTTTACGTGTTGCATGCTTTTCAAAAAAAGACACAAGCTACATCAAAACAAGATATTGAGCTTGCTAAAAAGCGTTACCTTGAACTGGTAGGAGGAAAAAACAAATGAAGCATACAGAAACATATGATAGCGTTTGGGATGCGATTTCCGATACACCTTATGAATCTGCTAACATGCGGGCAAAATCTGAGTTAATGGCCCAGATTGTTTCTATTATTAAGAAAAAAGATTTAACCCAGGCAGAATCATCTCAACAATGTGGCATTACTCAGCCTCGCATGAATGATTTACTGCGTGGAAGAATTTCTAAATTTTCATTAGATGCATTAGTCAATATTGCCACATCAATAGGGCTTCGAGTGCATATTGATGTTGAGGTTGCCTAAGAAATTTTCCTGTTTGATTTTAAATCAAAATCAATAATTTTGAAAATCATAAGAGAAATGATATAATTACAAGGTGATTTTTTATCAATGTGAAGGTAAAACAGGGGCATGAGTGTGATTTAGCTGTTTTTGAAAAAAATGGCTTATTTTATGCGGCATGTGGCAATGAAAAAATATAGAGGTACTTTTCGGGGTATCTTAATAAGTAAATATTTTAAAAACATTCATTTAAATGGGTTGCAAGAATGAATGTGAAGGACGTCCGCGCTATTTTTAAAGTTCAGAGACGTTCATAAAAGTACAGAAATTTACTAATGGCACTTGATGCCTCTGCTTACATTAGAAAAATCATGAAGGAAAGCTGAATGGAGTCAATCAAAAATCGTTGCTTTGGCAATAAGCCAGGCCAAGCCCTCTACGCACAATATCATGATGAGGAATGGGGCATTCCTGTGCATGATGATCGCCATTTATTTGAGATGCTGATTCTAGAAGGAGCGCAGGCGGGATTGAGCTGGGAAACGATCTTAAAAAAGCGTGAAGCCTATCGAGTGGCTTTTCATTATTTTAATCCAATCAAAGTTGCCGCAATGAGCGATCAGGAACTGACGAAATTATGTGAAGATGCCAGTATCATTCGCAATCGCTTAAAGATTTTTGCAGCACGCCAAAATGCGCAAGCTTTTTTACAAATTCAAAAAGAGTGGGGTAGCTTTGATGCGTATTTATGGCGCTTTGTGAAGGGGCAGCCTATTCAGAGCAAATGGCAAAATATTAAAGATGTGCCCGTGACCAGTCCGGAGAGTGATCTCTTGTCAAAAGATTTGAAAAAGCGGGGCATGAAATTTGTGGGCTCAACGATTATGTATGCGTTTATGCAAGCAGTGGGGATGGTGAATGATCATCTGGTCAATTGCTGGTGTTATCAGTAGAAAACATTGATGTTGATTTTTTAGGAAGCCCGAGATCTTGTCGAGCAGATTGTGCAATTAATGAGCGGTGTTGCTCAAGATATGATGAATATGGTAAGGCTACGCGTACAAGAAATTGGTTTTATGTGGGGCGGATTTTAAGTGTTTTTAAGGTTTTTAGGTTTAACGTAAACAAAGCGCCGCCAAGGGTCTCTGATTTTGAAACGTTGATCTTCGCTTTATGGTTGTCAATGATGCGTGAAACAATTGCCAATCCTAAGCCATGACCTGATAGGTCTTTATTGCGACTCTCATCCAGCGAGAAAAATGGCTCAAAAATTTTGTGGCGGTATGCTTCTGGAATCCCTGGTCCATCATCAGCCACTTCAATCACCACATCTTGGTCTTTGAGAGAGGCTGTAATTTCAACCTTGGAATGGGCATAGCGACAAGCATTGCTTAATAAATTGTCCAGTAAAATTTTAAAATAAGGCTCGGACATTGGGATTGTTGTGTCAGCTAAAAGTGGATCAATTTGCCAATGCAGGCTTTTACCCAATGCATTGTATTTGGGGTCATCAATCAAGAGCTTGAGGCTTTTGTAAACTGCGGTGATTTGAGTGTCTGGCCTAAAGAATTCCCGATCAAAGCGAGTGTATAAAAGCAGATCATTGACTAGGTCTCCCAGAGCATTTCCAGCTGATTCAGCTTCTTTTAAGGCAGTGTCACGTGCTTTGGCGTTTTTGGCCTCCTCTACAAGGCTTAAAGCAAATTTTAAGCGAGAGAGCGGTGTTTTGAGTTCATGGGAAATGGCTTGACTTAACTCTTTGTGTGAGCGAATCAATTTTTGGATGCGTTCACCCATCGCTTGTAAATTCTTAGTTAAGGGGAACATGGCAGAGAGACGACTGATTTTGACGCAATATTCGAACTCGCCTCGGCCATAAGCCTCTGCCAGGCGGCCTAATTTTTTAAAATCACGATCTAGCAAAAACAAAATGATTGAAGTGGTCATCACAATACTGGCAATAGCAAGGATCAGAATAGCTGTTTGAATGTAGTGAATATACCAAGCACCCGGATAGGGCCCTACACGGAGCACTTGGGTTGGAGATTCTAAATAATAGAGGGTGTTCACTACATTGAAATTTGAGTTGACATCAAAGATCATGCTTTGCTTTTTGAGATAGTTTTGCATGGTAACAGGCAGGCTGTCCAAAGGCAGTAATTGGAGGGGAACCTGATAAGTTTGGCTGAAATGCGCTAGTCCTCCTTGTGGATTTTGTGCAAGACTCAGGTGAATAAAATGGATAATCCAGATCTGTGCCTTGGCGTAATCCGGATATTGGGTTTCCCCTTCATCAATAACCAAGGCTTGATTGCTGAGGCCAATTCTCTGGTAGCCTTTGGCGGCGTAACCATTGCTGTAGTTTTGAATGGGGGCGCTAAAAAAAGAAACAGTTCCCACAATTTTGCCTTGCATTAAACGGGCTTTTTGGGTGGCGCTGAGGTTAATCTGTGCGATAGGCTCAATGTCTATTTTATCGTGAGGTTCGCTGGGGGTTAAGCTTTGCAGAATCGAGGGCCAAGCCTGTTCAGGGGCATTTTTGAGGTGATCTTGAATAAATAAAAAAACAGGTCTGGCCATCTGCGCTTCATAGCCGTTTAAAAGATTTTCCAATAAAAAAGGCGTGCCAAAGACCATCAGATTTGGCAGGGTAGAAATCCACACCAAGAGCAGCACAATGGCCAATAAATATAGCCGTAGAAAGAGTTTAATCATGGGTTACCACGCTTCTTTGACAAAGAGATAGCCCTTGCCCCAGATGGTTTTAATGCGTAGCGGTTCACGACCTTCATCGCCTAATTTTTTGCGTAGACTGGAAATCAAAATATCAATACTGCGATTAACGCCATCATAATCAAACCCTTTCAAGGCCTGCATCAGGCTATCTCGTTGAACGACCTTGCCGGCTTGTCCAGCTAAAAAATATAAAAGTTCAAATTCTTTGTGTGAAAGATCGATATGCTCCCCATTTAAGTAGGCTGTTTGATTGCTGGGATCGAGCGTCAGGTTACCGATTTCAAGCAATACCGGCTTAACTTCATTTTCTTTGCGACGCAATAAGGCTTCAATACGGGCAAGTAAGACGCGTGGATCGATTGGTTTTCTGACAAAATCATCAGCGCCATTACTGAGTCCTATGATTTGGGTGTCATCTTCATCGCGAGCAGTGAGCATTAAAATCAAGCCATCATAATATTGACGAGCCTCTCTGCACACAGCCAGGCCATCCATTTTAGGCAGCATCACATCCAGAATGACCAAGTCAGGCCGTTCTTTGGTGATGCGATACAGGCCGCGGTCACCTTGATGCTCAACCAGTACCGTGAAGTCATGATTTTCAAGATAAGTCTGCATCAACTTGGCAAGTTTACGGTCGTCTTCTACAATCACAATGGTTTTTTTATTCATTGGGAATCATCTCGTACTCGTTCGTTACTGTAGGGGCTGTCACAGTCAGAGTCGGCTTAAAATTAAAGGAAAAGCAACATCCTTTTTTGGGCAGGGCTATTGCTTCTTCTTGAGTTGCCTCGTGTCCTACAATGACATCCCATTTTTTCCAAGTATAAGCGAAGAGGAGAAGGGATGCAATTCCCGTGGCAATGGCACCGCCGATATTGGCATTCATGCTGCTTGCATCGCCTGTGAGAACTGGCTCTAATGCAAAACAGGCCCCTGCAGTCAGCCCGCTGGCTAAGAGATAAATCAATGCTGGAATATTGGTCAAGTTGCAATCCATTAAGCTCAAGTACGCAATGGTAAATGCAGCGCCCAACCACGATGAACTGACATAGGCAGCATTGTTCAGTTCGAGAATAGATTGATGCTCACCCTCAGCTCCACCCAGTAGATTGGACAGAGGCCGTGCCAGGCCAATAGCAAGCGGCGTCAGAATCATGTAGGGGGCAACTGCACCCCATAGAAACATCTTTTTAATTTTTTGAATGCGTTCATTACCCGTGCTGATGGCGATATGTCGTGACATGATATCTGAGAGTACATTGGTAATTTGGCTGCAAGCGCTACTTAAAACAGCCAGCATGCCTTGTAAGCCCACGCTAGCAAAACGAACATTGGTATAGGTGCCGATCCATTGATTAACAAGCTCAGCAAACCAGGTCAAACCGCCTTTTTCAAACAGGATTTTTGCTTTTTGCTTAAAGGTTTCACTACATTCAGTAGAAAAATTAAAAATAGATTGACCTGCGGGCGGAGATTTTTTTTCATAATAGGCTAGCATGCAGATCCCAATCAGATCGGCGATTAAATTGGCGATAGCAAGGCCCTCCAATCCCATCTCTTTAAGTGCATAAGAAAGCCCTAAAGATAAAAATTCAATACTGATAATCATAATGCTGGCGCTGTCGACACGATTGGCTTGATAGCAAAGCGTGAGATAATTGCTCAACATTGTTTGAATCGGTAGATCAACGAGATCACAAGGCAGGGCAGCGTGATATGCGGCGATGTCACTGTCCCCCAGTCCACCTGCGCCTAAGATTTTGACTGCGTTCAGGAGTATGGGAATGCCAATGACAGAGGGGATAAGTCCTAAGAGTAGGGTGTTTGTCCAGAAAGTATGGCGAATATTGCCCGGTGCATCCGCATCTTGGCCTAAGTTTTGGGTGTCTTTAGCAAACATAGGTTCGCTAAAAGGGGTGCTGGTAACAATCATGCCAAGCGCCATAGCGCGAAACCCCATCGCCATTGCATCATCAGCATAAAAATATTGCGTGCCAATGGGGCCAAGGGCCAGGGAAAGGATGCTCAATGCCGGGCCAGCGAATTGTTTAAGTCGGTTTTTGAGAGGCTCTACAGTGGCGGTCTCTGCAGGAGCAATATGAGTTTGAAGTCCTGGATTTATTAGGCGGTCGCCCTGTTCTACATCGGGGGCAACATCTAGCTTGTGCATGAATTTTCCTTTTTTTCTTAGCTTATTAATATGATAATAAAATACTAAAAATAGTGTTTGGTAGAATTGTTATAGAAAATGTAATAAATTGTAATGGTCTGAGCGCGATTTAACGCCAAATGCCCACGCTAGAAATTTGCTTAAGGATATACTCTGCAGTGCTTTACTTAGAGGTCATGGATTTTTTTCTCAACAAAGTGCCATGCGGCTTGATAATCAGCAGCTGCAAAATCAACATGGGGTTTAAGTCGATCCAGATGATGCGTTGTGGCAAGGCCAATCACATGCATTTGAGCGGCCTTGGCTGCGCGAATACCTTGTAGGGAATCCTCAATCACCAAGCAATCTTCTGGGGAGATGCCCAGCTTTTTGGCGCTTTGCAGATAGCCTTCTGGATGGGGTTTGCCTTGGCTGACATCTTCAATCGTGGTGATATGTTGGAAGTAAGGTAAAATCTTGCCTCCATCTAATTTTGCCAGGGTTTGACTGACTTCAACACGATTGCCATTGCTAAATACTGCAAGGGCCTCAGTATGCGCCGAAATAGCCTTTAAAAAATCACCGGCCCCTGCAACAGCAGGAAGGCTGATTTCGTGGTGGATTTTATTGAGATAAAGCTCGGTTTTGCGTTGAATTAATGCGCGTATAGTATCGGGTCTAGCAAGGTGAGGGGGCAGGATCTGTTGTAACATCGCCACATCATGCATGCCAAAATATTGTTCGCGATAGCAGGCAAGGGGCAGGTCAATACCCATTTCAGCCAAGACCGCTTGCGTAGCCTCAAAATGGAGGCGACTGCTGTCAAACAGGACTCCGTCAAAATCAAAGATGAATGCTTTAATCACCAATGGGGCTCCTGTTTTTGGCTGCATGTTATTGTGGAGATGAGTGAGATTAAAGTCAATAAAAAATATAAAGGCTTATGCATTGCGGCCTTGCGCAAACGATTCGGGTAGCGCATCATGGGCTATGGCATATCAAACAAGGCGGGAGATTAATGAAAAAAATGATTCCTCATCAAAATCCTTCCCTGTATGGGGTATGCATCGTGTTGCTTGGGGCATTGTTTTATTTTTATGAGTATTTTTTGCGTATTTCCCCAGGCATTATGAAAACAGATTTAATGCAGTATTATCATCTAGATGCAACCTTGTTTGGGACTTTAGTCGGTTTTTACTATTATGCTTACTCGCCAATGCAGTTGGCAGTAGGGGTCATTTTGGATCGCTATCCTAATCGAGTGATTTTGACTAGCGCCATTGTGTGTTGTGCCCTCGGTAGTTATTTATTTGCACATAGTACGGATTTTGCTTGGGCGGCTTTGGGGCGATTTATGCAGGGCTTGGGGTCAGCTTTTGCCTTTGTGGGTGCACTGAAGTTAGCCTCACGCTGGTTACCTGCTTGGTGGTTTGCCAGTTTTGCAGGCCTGTGTCACGCCTTTGGTTTAATTGGGGGTGCAATTGGCAATATTAGCTTAACGGATTTGTTGCAACACTGGGGTTGGCAGAAACTCATGGATAGCTTTATGGTGATTGGATTTGTTTTTGCAGGAGTGATGTGGTTGGGTTTGACCCAACTGCCCAAGCGAGCGCCAGTTTTTCAAGAGCAATCGGCATCAATATGTACTTTAAAAGAAGCAAGTAGTGCGCTCTGGCAATTAGTGAAGACGCCCTATATTTGGGCTGCTGGCGTGCTGGGGGGCTTGATGTTTTTGCCAACAATTGTTTTTGCCGACTTATGGGGAATCAGCTATTTTCAACGTTTTCACGGCTATACATTGAGTCAGGCTGGGTTTGCCATTGCGATGATTTATTTTGGCTGGGCGTTGGGTGGGCCTTGTCAGGGGATTTTATCGAGTGTTTGGCAAAAAAGAACGCGTCTTTTATTTTGGAATGCACTGATCGCAGCGTTTTTAGCTGCGGTCTTGTTATTTTGGCAAGGGCTAACTTATCCCGTCTTATGTGCGCTGTGTTTTATTTGGGGGATTTTTTCGAGTGCGGAAATCCTCACTTTTGCCATGGCGCGCGATGTGTCCACAGTAAAAACGGCAGGCATGGCCTTGGCTTTAGTGAATTTTTTGGTGATGAGCAGTGGGCTGTTTATGCAAACTCGAGTCGGCCATCTCCTTGATCTCAGTTGGTCTGGACATCTTTTAAATGGGGTTAGAATTTATACGGTGCGAGATTATCAGCGCGCACTGATCGCCGTGCCAGTGTGTTTGTTGGCAGCGTCAGTGCTGGCATTTTTTGTGAAAGATCGTCGCTTAGTGAATTGATCCAGTTTGGTTGTAGGCGCTATTGATTAGTGATTCAAACTCCGGATCAGATACTTCGCAATCACGAGACTGGCTTCTTGCAGTTAGAGATTCAGCTGCGGTTGCAATAATCTGAGCCAGAAAGGGATCGGCCGTTGGGAAGAAAGTCGGAGCGTTTGGTTTGACCGTAAAGACGGGTGCTTGAGGCGTTTGTGGTTTGACCGTAAAGACGGGTGCTTGAGCCGTTTTTGGTTCATCTGTAGTGCGTTCAGGGTGTGCGCTCCCTTGCCGTAAGAGCTCAGCATAATCCCTGCAATCAGAGGGTGGTGCAGCTAAAACTGAAGCAAAAGCATCTGTTCTGCGCTTTTTATCAGCCATGCTTAAAGGCGCTACAACTGTGACTGGAGATGCGCCTGGTTTCAAAGCAGCAGGACTTGCTTGGCGTTTTTTCTCTCGATATTTTATGCTGGGATGAGTGGGAGTAGAGGGCACTGCAGGGGAGCCTTTTCCCAGTTGGTCGAATGCGTCCTTTAGCTCTGGCAGTGTGTTCACTTCCAAAAGGATTCTTTTCATTGTTTCTAAGGTGGTGTTAGTGCTACCTTTTGTTGTAAAATTAGCTAATGTTACAGGAACTGAAACCGCATGAGGTACGCGAGATGAGCTAGATGCAAAGTCAGGAAGGCATTTGTGCTCATCTGTTGAAACAGTAAGATAGATCATTGCAGATGATATGATGACTGCTTTAAGGGTAATATCCTCATCGCATGTAGATTTTCTAAGCCTTGTTTGTATGTCGGCTAAAATCCCTTCTAGTGGTGATAACATTTGGACTCCCTTATAATTAGTTTGTTTTTATGTGCTTATTATATATTTTTATTTTATAAATTTCAACAAATTAATATTTATTTTCACTTATTGTTCGAGATTTGGCCTTGGCGCCTTGTCTGTTTTTTATGAATGCGGTTGCGATAAGGTGCTGAAGCTATAGGTCACGCCCGCATTTAGCACAGTGGAGCCAAAACTGCCTTGCAAGGAGATCAAGCGGCCCACGGAGGCTTGTAGGCCCCAGCTCGAATTGAGCTGCGCATTTAAGCCGACTAAAGGCTCAACCATCGCGCCATCCCCAATATCTAAGCCTGCACCGCCTGCAGCGCCGCCCAAGGCTTCAGCGAAGGCTGAAATAGGGCTATTGTGATATAGGGGTACTTGGACGCCTGCCCCAATCATCCCAGAGAAATAACCCCCCACATTATACCCCGCATATGCAAAAGCACCTTGTCCAGTGAGGTAGAAATAATGATTTAGGCTATAATCGACATTGACATTCGCCAGTTGAATGGGGTCATTGTTGTTCAGGGTGCGCTCTGGATCAAAGTAGGTTTCATTCAAAATACGCAAACGCCAGCCCTGGTAGGCTAATTGACCTGTGGAGCTTGACTCATCTGCATCGGCAAGATACGCATTATCAAAGCGATATTTAAGCATCAAAGACATTGTTGCCGCATCAAAAGTCCCACCGGGTGCATCCAAATATCCGCCATCTAATTCAGCAGAGAGCGAAGGGGTCATTAAAAAGTCCAAGCCTAAAGTCGGTTGAATAATAAAGCCGCCGCCTGTGTTAATGCTGGCCCCTCCACCAGAACCTACACCCAGTTTGCCTACTAAATTGACAGAATGAAGGATAGGCATTTCATATCCAGGCCCAACAAGCACTGCAGCATAGCCATCGGAATGTCCATGGACGGCGCCGGTTCCTTGAATAAATCCAAACGCATGGGCAGTAAAATAATGCCCCATTTCGACACCAAGCAATTGAATGTTACTATTATCGATTTGGCCGCTGGTATTGGTCACATTTGAAGCAGGAAAATACCCTTCACCAATGACGCCGAAATAATCTCGGCTCATGGCTAAATCAGTGCTGGATTCATCAAATAAGTCCCCAGCTTTATCCGCATTGGCGTAATCGAAGGTGAAGGGCACGGTCAAGACTAATTCTGCTTGTGAGCTATGAATCGAACCTGATGGGAAGTTGACATAACTATAATCCACGCCTAGATTAAAATAGCTAAAGTGATAGCTCAGCCCTGCATAGGGTTGATAATATAAGCCTGATCCGACAGGGGTTTCATGGCCTCCGCCTGCACCCACTTTGCTACCTAAGTCAATCCAAATGGGTCCATAGATAGGGTGTTGATAACCGCCCTCAAAATTCAAGGCAAAATAGCCGCTATGGTCTCCAGAAACACCATTATCGAGCCCCAAGCCACCATACCAGTTGGGTGTGAAATTCACCAAGCCCTCCAAAGTGACCGTGCCCAAAGGTTGAAGGCCATTTGGCATATTGTACTGCTGATAGGTCATTTGAAACGACATCGGTTGGGATTGTAAACCCGTATCAGCCCACAAAGAGGCGCTGAAAGACAAAAGCATGGCAGTAAAAAGAGAGTTAAGGCGCATGGAAAGATCGTTTAGATTTTTAATGGATTGAGCCTACACCTTCTGCTAGGTTTCCGCAAGCAGAAAATCGCAAATTAAATTGTGCAATATATTGACAGCTGGCTAAATTAGAGTAAAATACAAACTGTTTATATTATAACGTGTTTGATCTGAGGAGGCTGGATGATTTCAAAAAGGGGACGAGATGAAGATGAAAAGTCAGCGCAAACCTATGAGTTCTACGAGCGCTTGATTCGGGCCGAATATGACCCGCGCAATATCGATCTCAGCAATGGAGACCCGCATTGTTTGCCTCCTGCCCAGATTAAACAAATCTATGCCGATTTGATTGCAAAAATTCAAGTAGAGCCAGTGCATGAGGAAGGCGCTGTTTTTTTACATCAATACTGGCGAGTTCCCCATATTTCCAAAGCATTGCTTGAAGCTGCAATCCAGCATTTTAAGCGTAATGGTTTGCCTATTAGCCAAGATTTATTTGAAAAAAACCCTACCCAACATCAAATCACTGTTGGATCTGGGGTCACACAGTTGATGGCTGCTGCAATTTATGCCCTGGCTGACCACGGCGAAGCGGTTGTGACCCATTGGCCCCATTATGGCTTATTTCAATGGTCTGCTGAAGTGAATGGCAATCATTTGGATGCGATTCCCCCTGATAAGCAAAATGACTACAAGCTATCGCTCGAACAGTTGGCGCGTTACTTGGATCAGCATCCCCAAACAAAATGTCTGATTGTGACCAATCCCAATAATCCAACGGGCTCTGTCTATACCCATGAAGAATATGCACAACTAGCGCGTTTGTTGCTGGATTCAAAATATCAGCATGTGCACGTGATTGTCGATGAAATTTATGAACGTACCCAGTTTAATCGGCGTTTTCCCTTTATTTCTTTGGCGTCCTTGCCAGGGATGTTTGAGCGTTGTCTGACCCTAACAGGGGTCTCAAAAAATTTAGGTTTGGCCAAAGAGCGTATTGGTATTGCGGCGGGTCCCAGTCATTTAATTTGGCCTGTAACCATGTATATCACGCGAACGACGGGAGGCGTTTCCCTGTTGAGTCAAAACGTAGTGGCAGCGTTATTGCAAACAACGCCAACACAATATTTTAGGCACAG
>JAJZUD010000061.1 GCA_021848625.1 Pseudomonadota bacterium | reverse complement strand
CAGAGCCTTAGAATACGAAAACTCAAGGCTGCCCTAAACGATGATTACCGTTATCAGTTGATATTTGGAGGTTCTGCCTCATAGCGCGATCGCCCTGCTTATTAGCTGAATACATCTTTACTTATTATAAAAAATAATATATAATGAACAAAAAATAATAATAACAGACGGTCATGACAACTGACACTAGAGTACATACTGCAATTAGAAAGATGATTTCGTCAGCGGTTACCCCGCTAGCAGGGCCAAAAAAAATGGTTGCCACTATTCAAGAAGCGCGTCCCACCAGCCCTATTAAAGCCTGTCAAGCCTTGACAAATGAAAAAATCCAGCGTCAATCCGTCAGTCCGGCAGTCGTTCCTGTGGCCCAATCGGTGAAGCGTGCCGCCTTCATAGCAACACCTCCAACAGTTGCACCCCCTGCAGCACCCCCGGTGCCACCACCCCCTGCACTCCCGTTTCTGAGCTTTGCCCAAAAACAATCCCAGGGTGATCGCGACATGGTTTTCACCGCTAACCCTCTCTTCGGTAGGCATTAATACCGATTCCAGGTTTATACCAATCCAATGTTTGAAGCAGACTAATAAGCCTGAGTTTCGTAGCGCAGCGGAGATGTTTGAAAGGCGGTTAGTTTGGTTTAAACATTGGATTGATATTAGATTAAATTAGATTGACAAAATCTAATTGTATATTTAAAATCTAATTATGTCTAAAAAAGAGCCCTCGTGATGCCCGCAAAACAGGATTTATGGCACTATCCTCGGCCGCAGCTGGCTAAGCAGATTATGGGGATTTTTGACTCCGGCTTGGCCCATTCCTTGACTTTATTTGCTCCGAGACGCATGGGCAAAACTGAGTTTTTGCTTAAGGATATTGTTCCCAATGCGCTGCATCACCACTGGCAGGTTTTTTATTTTAGCTTTCTTGATACCGGGGCAGAGGCTGCGCCTGAGTTTCTTACCGCACTTCAGGCTTTTTTGCACCAAATCCAATTTCAATCTAAATCTAAAGTATTTTTTCGTCAGGTTTCTCAAGTCGGCATTCAAATCCACGCTGCAGGCGCAGGATTAGGCGCACAGCTGCAACTCAAAGATACGCCAGAAAAATTTGCTGATATTAAAAGCTTAATTCATGCCCTTGCAGCAAAAGATAAGATTTTGTTATTGCTGGATGAAGTGCAGGTGTTAGCGCAAAAAAAAGAAAATAGCCGCTTAATTGCCGGGCTGCGTACCGCTTTGGATATTGATAAAGATCAAGTCAAAGTAATCTTTACTGGCTCGTCGCAGGAGGGTCTGCGCCGCATGTTTTCAGAGTCGAAAGCGCCGTTTTTTCACTTTGGCCAAAATTTGCCTTTCCCAGAATTTGATACAGGCTTTACAACCCATATGGCCGCACGCTTTCAAGCCGTGACAAGCAGGGCGCTAGATGCCGACGCTCTCTGGGAGGTGTTTGTCAAAATGCATAAGGTGCCGTTTTTTCTGCGCACTTTGGTCGAGCGCCTGGCTTTGCATCCTGAATGGTCTTTGCAACAGGCCTATGCCACCATGCGTCAAGAAATGGCAGAAGACCAAACTTTTGTCAAACAATGGAAGCAATGCTCGCTTTTGG
The DNA here is from genome assembly GCA_021848625.1 of Pseudomonadota bacterium. Lineage (GTDB taxonomy): Bacteria > Pseudomonadota > Gammaproteobacteria > Francisellales > CACEW01 > JAJZUD01. The sequence continues at coordinate 9,100 of JAJZUD010000061.1, read as the reverse complement.
AGCAATTATTGCTGAAACGGATTTTAGAAAAACCCTCGGGCCTATTTAGCGAAGAGACCCAGCAGGAACTGCAAACCACCCTGGGTATTGCCACTGTAGGTGTGGCTAACATCCAATCTGCCTTGCGTTCGCTGGAAAATAAGGGCTTAATTTGCCGCCCCCCCTCGCGAGGACAATATCAATTTGAAGATGCTTTATTTCAGGAGTGGCTCCATGAACAAAATCTTAAATAATACCAGTCCGATGTTTGGACAGGATGTGCTGATCGCGAGTTCCACAGCGCAGCGAGGACTGTCCGAGCAAGCAATCAGTCCTGTTCAAGCATTGGACTGGTACAAGCAAGGCTGGCTGACCGGCGCCATCCATCACCCCAGTCCCAATTTTAACGCTCGCCCTGACGATGTGGCGATTGACCTGCTTGTCATTCATTCCATTAGCTTGCCCCCGGATCAATTTAGTTCCGAGGATGTAATTGCTTTTTTTCAAAATCGCTTAGACTGCAGCAAAGATCCCTTCTACGCCCATTTACAGGGTGTCACCGTATCCGCGCACTTTTTTATCCAACGCGAGGGGACAATTGTGCAATTTGTATCTACTTTGGATCGAGCCTGGCATGCCGGTATTTCTGCTTTCAAGGGGCGTGAAAATTGTAATGATGTCTCAATTGGCATTGAATTAGAAGGCTGTGATACGATGCCCTTCACAGAAGCGCAATATCACACTTTGGCAACCCTGATGCACTTTTTGATGCAAGCCTACCCAGGCATCACACGGGATCGTGTGGTCAGCCATGCAGAAATCGCCCTCCCTCCTGGTCGCAAAACTGATCCAGGCCCTTATTTTGATTGGAACCATTTGTGGAATGTTTATGAAAAACGATAAAATTCAAGCCTTTCTTTTTAAAAATCGACCCGTCCGCGGGGCCCTCGTGCGTTTGGCAGAAAGCTACCAGACCATTACGTTGCAACACCATTATCCCGCTGTTTTAGCCAAATTATTGGGAGAGGCTTTATTAGGCGTCACCCTGATTGCCAGCCATTTCAAACAGCGCGGCCAGACGACTCTACAATTTCAAGGTGAAGGGGCTTTAAACTTACTGTCAGTACGCATCACCCCTGAACACGCCATTCGCGGCTTGATTCGAGCCGATGCCCATTTAATTTCGGAAAAAAACTTAACCCAAGCCTTGCATCACGGCCAGCTCAGCCTGAGCCACGAAAGCACGCAAGGGCAAAATTACCAAAGTTTTATTCCCATCGAGGCCCCTTCCATTGCACAGGCTTTGGAGGATTATTTTATGCGCTCAGAACAACTCTCTACGCGATTTTTCCTCGCGAGCACTGATAAAATGGCTGCGGGTTTAATTTTGCAATTGATGCCTGCCAAGGACCCCATTGTGGCTCAGCAAGATTTTAAACATCTGAGCATTTTGGCAGAAACTCTGAAGCCTGAAGAACTCCTCCAGCTTGATTTTCAAAGCCTGCTCCACCGCCTCTATCATGAAGAGGAGCTACTTTTATTTGAAGAAACACCCATCCACTTCGGCTGCAATTGTAGCCTCGAAAAAATGCAACGCGTAGTCTTGCAATTAGGTCGTGAAGAAGCCGAGGCGATTTTGGCTGAAAAAGCAATGATTGAGGTGACTTGTGAATTTTGTAATGAAATTCACACTTTTGATGAGGCAGAGGTTCGACAGCTTTTTGATTCTGCTTAATCAAAAAATTTGACAGGACTGGTTTTATTTTATACAATATAAGTTTATAAAATAAACTGATCTAATTATATTGAAACTGGGACTGTTTTATCATTTAAAATTATGGGTCAAGCCACAGGGATGGCAATGGATTCAATATCACCGCGGGCATGAAGCGGCTCGGGGGGAGTCTTCTCCACCTTGGCGCCTGGGGCAGCGTTTTGAATTGATTTTCCCGATACATGAGTGTCTCATCGTGCCACTTCTGCTTGATGCCTCTTGGCATGGAAAGGCCCATCTTCCTCAATTTCTCGAAGCAGTGCGCATTGAGGTCGCTTATGAAATTGAACATCTCAAAGACTACCTGCTCGATGCCCGATGCCTACGCCTCAGTGCTGAGGGGCTTGAAGTTGAAGCAGCGCTGCTTTCCAAAGCGCGCGTGCGGGATTGCCTTGCTGCCTTGCCGAAAGGCCCTTTGCATCTCTATGCGCTTTGGGCTGAGGAAGTTGAGTTTGCTGTTCTGGAAGGTGGGCTCTCCCCACTGCCTGCTCGGACAGTCCTCGCTACGCTGCGGAACTCGCGATCAGCGGAGAGAGCCCACCTTCCAGAACAGCAAACTCAACGCCTATTTAATTTTTTACCCTGGCGGCAGAAACAACAGAAAATCAGGCATCTCAAGCGGTTTATTCGCCTTGCCTTCCTGCCTTTGCTGACTATATTGTTTTTGGGCAGCTGGTTTTGTCATGACAAAACGGCACTCAATCATCAACAAAAAACGGCTTTGCGTTTGCAGAAACAGCTTAGCACTTATCAAAATCCTTCTGGATCGACTTTGACACTGGGGGAGGGTCTGCGGCTATTGCAGCACTTACAGGGCATTGATCATCTTAAAATCGACGCCAATGGCAACGTTGAGCTGGCCGGTGTTGCACCACTTGCTACGGAAGTTTCAAGCCAGATTCACACGGTGGGGGAGACGCCAGGATTAGAGAAAGGTTCACTCCATGATTTAGAAGTCCAGCGGCAAAACGGCCGAACCCTTTGGCAAGCACGCTTTGTTTTAGCGCGAGATCCTTCATGAAAAAACGCCTCAATGCTGCTTCAATAGAATGGGGTTGTAGCCTCTTGGTCAGCGCGCTGATTGGTCTGTTATTTATTTACCTGGAAATCGCGCCAGAAACACAAGATTTACGCACCTTAACACAACGCAATCAACAGTTTTCCCTCCAATTAAAACGCATCAAACAAACAGATGGCCCCAAGCCGTGGAAGGGGGCTGATTTTTATCATTGGCTGGACCAGCATCAAGCAAAGTGGTCTGTCCACATCGTGACTGTCAACACCTCGCAGTCACAAACAGAAGTAGTGCTGGAAGGGGCACGCGCAAGTGTGGTGAATTTATTACAGCCTTTTTCAAACAGCGAGCTCTCCTCACTGGGATGGGATGATGCTGCAGAGAAGGGCAGAGGAGCTTTGCATCTTAATTTGCAAACGATCCGCCTTGGCTCCAATACTCGAGCTATCGGCGAATTATCTCGAGCTCAACAACATTTTTGTATTTATCAACAGGCCGATGGGGTGCTCATCCTCAAGAGGGAGGCGCCATGTTAAAATTCTATTTCAGTTTGCTTTTGCTTTGCTTGAGTTTTGGTCATCTGATGGCTGAAGATCAAAGCTTAGACCTCGATTTTACCAATGCGCCTGTTACTGCGGTATTACAAACGATTGCGCAGCTGGCCAACAAAAATATTGTCATCGGTGAGGCCGTGTCTGGGCAGATGAGCCTGCATGTCACTCATATGAATTGGCCACAAGCCTTGCAACAAGTGCTGCAGAGCCAAGGGTTATCGTTGAAAGAGGCCAACAATACTTGGTATATCGATAAAACGGCAATACTCCTCAATCAAACGCGAGCCAATTCGCCCTCACCCCAAGCTTTGCCTGCTGTGCCCATCGCAGCTTCGCTGGAGACCGTACTCATCAAAATTCACTATGCACGCGCTCGTGAATTGCAGGAAGAAATTTTACAAGATAAAGATTTACTGAGCGCGCAAGGGCAATTAATTGTGGACCCTCGCACAGGGACTTTCATTGTCACCGATACACCGCAGCATGTGGCACAGATTAAAATGGTCATCGCTCATCTGGATGTTCCTGTGCAACAAATTCACATCGAGGCTCGCATTGTGGTGGTGGATAAATCGGCTTTGCAATCTTTTGGGATTGTTTTGGATGATTCTGCAACCGGCGCACTGAATGCATTGGGCAGTGTGAACCAGGCTTCCATTCAGCTGCCCATTGCCAATCCAGCAGGAACCATCGGCTTTGGCCTGGGGCATTTGGCCGGCAATGCACTCAATTTACAGCTTGAGGCCCTCGAAGCCTCCGGGGATGGCAAGGTGATTTCCGCCCCTGAGCTCACCGTCTCTAATCATCAAGAAGCGTACATCGAGCAGGGCAGCGAAATCCCTTTTCAAACTTCGACATCAAGCGGGGCGACGCAAGTGGAATTTAAAAAAGCCGTTTTGGGTTTACGCGTCATTCCCCAATGGACGCAAGGCCAACAGATTAATCTGATTTTACAGGTTAATAAAGACTCCATTTCGCATCAAACAGGCGCTGCGGGGGATTTGCCGATTATCAATACTTCGCAGGTTAACACCAATGTTTTGGTCCACACGGGCGAGACAATTGTGTTAGGCGGGATTTATGGTGAAGAAAAGGTGCACGCCTTAAACCAGATCCCGGTATTAGGCGGTATCCCCGGGATTGGCTGGCTGTTTCGTAGCACCCATGACAGCGAAAAATACACGGATCTGTTGATCTTTGTTACGCCGACTCTGGTGCACTCTTGATGCACTCTTGATGCACTCTTGATTGACGGATAATTTGGATTTGCTAAAATGAATCTCCTTGATCTTATATTATCTTATTTCATTCTTTAAGGAGCACCATGGCTTTTCAACTTCCCCCCCTTCCCTATGCAAAGGACGCACTTGCACCTCATATTTCCGCAGAAACCCTTGAATATCATTACGGCAAACATCATCAGGCCTATGTCACCAATTTAAATAATTTGGTCAAGGGCACTGAGTTTGAGACGATGTCCCTAGAAACCATTATTAAAAAATCATCTGGCGGTATTTTTAACAATGCCGCGCAAGTCTGGAATCATACCTTTTACTGGCACTGTTTAAGTCCTCAAGGCGGCGCTGAGCCCAAAGGCAAATTGGCTGATCTGATCAAACAATCCTTTGGCTCGTTTGCTGAATTTAAAGAAAAGTTTACCGAAACCGCCATCAAAACGTTTGGTTCGGGTTGGGCTTGGTTGGTTCAAAACCCAGACGGATCTTTAGCTCTTGTATCCACTTCTAATGCTGCAACCCCCTTGACGACCCCGCAAAAAGCACTGCTGACTTGCGATGTCTGGGAGCATGCTTATTATATTGATTATCGCAATCTCCGTCCTAAATATCTAGAAGCGTTTTGGCATTTAGTTAACTGGGAATTTGTCGCGCAAAATCTAATCTGATTGCTGTTGTAATGGCGTAGCGTTACATCTTGACATACGGCGAGACTTTTGCTAAAATGAAGTCATGGGAAATTCATACGAGACTGTCCCGCCACTCTCCAATCTAAGAAGAAGAAAAACCAAGAAGAATAAAAACTGATGAATTTCCCTCAGATTCATCGCAACAGTAAGGAATGTTCTGTGATGGCTTTATCTCTTATCGAAACCTTGATCAAAGAAGAACTGCCCTTAAGCGAACAAATCACCCTTCTTGAAGAATTAAATCGCATGCCCATCACTGGGGATCTCCTTGCTGGGGGTACAAGGATCATTCAAAAACACGGCAAAATGCATCTCCAGGAAACCATGGATGTGCTTGATATCGTTGGCACTGGAGGGGATGCAAAAGGGCTATTTAATATTTCTACGACAGCCGCTTTTGTGCTGGCAGCAAGTGGAGTCCCTGTGATTAAACATGGGGGGTCTGGTGTCAGCAGTTCCTCAGGCAGTGTGGATCTGCTCAAGGCATTGGGCGTGGTACTGCCTAAACAAGCCGCTGCGGCTTATCATGCCTTTCAAGAATTTGGCTTGGTCTTTATTTTTGCGGGCTATTTTCATCCAAACTGGGGCAAACTCAAAGCCGCACGCCAGGAATTAGCAAAACGGGGGCAGCGTACTTTATTTAACTTACTGGGACCTCTTTGCAACCCTTTCAATCCAAAATATCAAGCCCTTGGGGTGTATGACCCTGCGCTAGTTCCTGCCTTTGCTGAGGCTTTATTACTCCTAGATCGCCAGGGCATGGTGTTTTCGTCAGAAGGCTGTGATGAGCTGACATTAAGCGAAAATCATCGCATCATGCAAGTTTACCGGGGCCAGGCTCTGGATTTTACACTGAAGCTCGCTGATGTGGGCTTAAAACCAGGCGTACTCGAAGATTTAAAAGGGGGCGACCCCAGCGTCAATGCGACCCTCACCCAAAATATTTTAAATGGGGCGGATCAAGGCCCACGGCACCAAGTCGTTCTCTTAAATGCGCTCATGGGACTCTTAGCTTATCGCCCAGATTTATCGCTGCACGAAGCATGGGTTCGCCTGGAATCAAGCCTAGAGAGTGGTCTTGCTGCGCTTAAACTCAAACGCTTGCAAGAAGGCTAACATGAAAGTGAAGATTTGCGGGACCACGCATCTCGAAGATGCCTTATTTTGCGAAGCCCTGCAGGTAGATTTTCTGGGTTTTATTTTTCATCCAGACTCTCCGCGCTATCTTGAGTATAGTACCGCAAAATCCATTATCTCCTCCTTAAATTATGCCAAACCCATCGGGGTCTTTGTGGATCATACTCCAGATGAAATTGCACGTGTCGCTCAAGACTTAAAGCTCTGGGGCGTCCAAATTTATCATGATTATGACTTGACAGGGTTTCCGTTTGAAGTGATTCGTGCACATCGCTTTCGCGGTCCTGCAGATACGCTTATTCTTCGGGATTTGCTCGCCTCTCCGCTTTACGACTATGTCTTGGTGGATGCCTATCACGAACGCCACGTTGGGGGTACGGGTCAAGGCTTTGATTGGTCTTTACTTCCTGCGGATTTATCACGTATTTTTTTAGCCGGGGGGATTGGTCTTCACAATATTGACGCTGTTAAATCTCTCCAACCCTTCGCGATTGATTTAGTTTCTGGGGTGGAGCGCATCCCTGGTCGCAAAGATTTTACAAAATTACAAGCCCTCATGGAGAAGCTGAAATGAACCAAGATGCTTACTTTGGCGAATATGGCGGGGCTTTTGTACCCGAACCACTGGTCAAACCGCTCGATGAAATTGCCGCAGCCTTTAAAAAAGCGACCCAGGATCCTGATTTTACAGCACGGTTGAATCTGCTTTTAAGCGATTTTGCAGGCCGCCCAACCCCCTTGACGCATGCCGCCAATCTCTCAGCACAGTTCAAGCGCCAAATCTATCTCAAACGGGAGGATCTCCTCCACGGTGGGGCGCACAAAACCAATAATACATTAGGGCAGGGGCTCCTTGCACAATGGATGGGCAAAAAGCGTCTGATTGCAGAAACAGGCGCAGGTCAGCATGGTGTGGCCACCGCGATGATCGGCGCGCTCCTAAAATTACCCGTCACCGTCTACATGGGGGCGATTGATGTCGAACGTCAGGCTATGAATGTTGCCAGAATGAAACTCTTTGGTGCAACTGTAGTCCCGGTCCAAATCGGCAGCCGTACACTCAAAGACGCCATTAACGAGGCCATGCGCGATTGGATCGGCTCCTCTGCGGATACTTTTTATATTTTTGGTACCGCTGCAGGCCCTTACCCTTTCCCACAAATGGTGCGCTATTTTCAAAAAGTGATTGGCATTGAAGCGAAAAAACAAATCCTCCAAAAAGAGGGTCGCCTACCTGATGCCATTTATGCTTGTGTGGGCGGGGGCAGTAATGCAATTGGCCTTTTTGCTGATTTTTTAAAAGAGACCTCTGTACAAATCTTTGGGGCTGAAGCCGCAGGGGAGGGCGTTGACACACCTTATCATGCTGCAACGCTCACCCAAGGTCACCCTGGGATTTTTCATGGCATGCATGCGCATTTTTTACAGACTCCAGAAGGCCATATCATGGAGACTCATTCAGTTTCAGCAGGCCTAGATTATCCTGGAGTTGGGCCAGAACACTCGCACTTGCAGTCCATTGGGCGCGTTCATTACGAACCCATCACGGATCAAGAAGCGCTGCATGCTTTTGCCTATTTAGCTCGCGAAGAAGGGATTCTGCCTGCTTTGGAGTCTTCTCATGCCCTTGCTTTATTACTTAAAAAAGTCACTGAATTCCCTGAGGATAGTATTCATCTACTCAACTTATCAGGTCGAGGTGATAAAGATTTAGCGACCTATCTGGAACAGGCCAAAGGAGATGCATCATGAATCGATTTGCGCGCTTAAAAGGGGCTCGTGCGATCATGCCCTTTCTGATGTTGGGTGACCCGGACAGCGAAACTTCTTTCGCCCTGATCAAAACAGCGCTTGACGCAGGGGTGGAAGCCTTAGAGCTAGGCATCCCTTTTTCGGATCCCATTGCCGATGGGCCGATTATCCAGGCCTCCGCCGAACGTGCTTTGAAGGCCGGCATGGATTTTGATCGTGCTCTGGATTTAATCAAACGCATTCGCACGATGACCGATGTCCCCATCGCGGTCTTGACCTATTGTAATCTGCTCTGGCAGCGAGGCTTTCCACAGGCGCTGCAAGCCTTAAAGCAAAGCGGGGTCGATGGTCTCTTATTAGCTGATCTTAAATTTGAAGACGCACAAAAATGGGAAGCCGATTACCGCACAGCGGGGATTGATCCTATTTTCCTTATCGCGCCCAATACCCCTTTAGAGCGCGCTAAGACCATTCATGCCGCATCAAAAGGCTTTACGTACCTGATCAATGCCATGGGCACAACGGGTCTACGTCAAACCAACAATGCAGGGACCCTGACCCATCTTACGGCACTTCAATCTGTGCCCAGCGAAGCGCCTTTGGTTGTTGGGTTTGGGATTCACGAAAAATCTCAAGCCGAAGCACTTTGGGATCAAGGCGCGGACTGCGTCATCTTAGGCAGCAAACTCGTTGATCTTATCTCCAAAGCCCCAGATTCAAATACAGCTTGCATGAAGCTAAAGCAGTTTTTGCTGGCTTTGCGATAAAGTTGGCTGAATCCTAATTTAATGCAGGTGAAGTACTTCAGGTCTCTTTGTTCAACTTGGGGGTTGACAATCAAAGCCCTGTTCATTCAAATACCCATCAAACTTCGCAAACAGCTTTTCCACCAAATTCCGCTTCGTCAAATGTTCCCGAAACAGCCAGATCGTCTTTGCATCCGGCACATTCTCACTCATTCCGAC
>JAJZUD010000060.1 GCA_021848625.1 Pseudomonadota bacterium | reverse complement strand
GGGGAAAAACCGTGGATAACGCTGCGCGTTCCCCACCGCTTTCCCCCATTCACAATCCAGTGATTTGGATTTCAACAATAATAACAATTGGCTATATTTCTACCCACAGATTCTGCGTAGGAGGCAAGGAAATAGGCAAAATCAAGATGCCCTGTTTGTGAGAAGATTTGACGTAACGCGGGGGTGGTTAAGTGCTCATAGTAAACGTGGAGATCTTCTGGTGCGAGTACATTTGAAAAAAGCACCTGTAACTGACCGTGTAGGCGGATGAGTGGAGGGTAGCCTATTGATAGATGAAGGTCAGAGGCTTGTTGCTCTGCAGCCATTTTGAGCAGTGTTGTAAAATCAGCCATGAATTCTGCTTGCATATAAATAAAGCATAGTGTATATTATTTTTAAGCAGTTTACAAATCAGTCTTAATGTCACGAATTTGGGCCTTAATTAAGCGGGGTTCATTGAAGAAGTGACAGGCCTTTCTCGTCAAGCTATTATGCAATTGAAAAAAGGAGTTGTGCATTAAGCATTAACTATTGCAGCCGCTTGTAGTACAATGGCGCTTTGACAAAAGTGGCATTGATTTAAAATGATGAAGACCATTCGTAACTTTTCGGTGATTGCGCATATTGACCATGGGAAATCAACGCTTTCAGATCGAATTATTGAAATTTGTGGCGGACTCTCTGCGCGTGAGATGGAAGCACAGGTGTTGGACTCTATGGATATCGAGCGTGAGCGCGGCATCACCATCAAAGCTCAAAGTGTATGTTTAGAATATAAGGCCAAGGATGGCGTTACCTATCAGCTGAATTTTATCGATACGCCGGGACATGTGGATTTTGCTTATGAAGTTTCACGTTCTCTTTCTGCCTGTGAAGGCGCTCTGTTAGTTGTGGATGCAGCACAAGGGGTAGAAGCGCAAACGGTTGCCAATTGTTACACCGCCTTAGATCAAGGTTTAGAAGTACTTCCCGTATTGAATAAAATTGATTTGCCTCAGGCTGAGCCGGAAAGAGTGGCGGCAGAAATCGAAGAAATTATCGGTATTGAAGCTATGGATGCTGTGCGTTGTAGTGCCAAAACCGGGGTTGGGGTACTTGATGTCCTCGAAGAAATTGTAAAAAAAATTCCCCCGCCACAAGGCGATCCAAATGCACCTCTGCAAGCCTTAATTATTGACTCTTGGTTTGACTCTTACTTGGGGGTGATTTCTTTAGTCCGCATTAAAAACGGGACTTTGCGTAAGGGTGATAAAATTGTCGTGATGTCGACAGGGCAAAATTATTGCGCTGAGCAAATTGGGGTCTTTACGCCGAAGCGTCAATATCGTGAAATCTTAAATTGTGGAGATGTCGGCTTTGTCGTCGCGAATGTCAAAGATGTGCACGGCGCCCCAGTGGGGGATACCTTAACTCACGTCAAACCGGCTGCAACAGAGCCTTTAGCTGGCTTTAAAAAGGTCAAGCCGCAAGTGTATTCGGGGCTTTTCCCGATTAACTCGGAGGATTATGAAGATTTTCGCGAAGCCTTGGAAAAACTCAGCTTAAATGATGCCTCTTTATTTTTTGAACCAGAAACTTCAGAGGCACTCGGATTTGGGTTTCGCTGTGGCTTCCTTGGGCTCTTGCATATGGAGATTATTCAAGAACGTCTGGAGCGTGAGTATAATCTTGACTTAATTACCTCCTCCCCCACTGTGGTGTATGAAATTTTGCTGAAGAATGGGGAGTGTATTTACGTGGATAACCCTTCAAAATTGCCGGATTTGGGCAAGATCGAAGAAATTCGCGAGCCGATCTGTGAGGCGCATATTCTGGTTCCGCAAGAATATGTTGGTAATGTCATGACCCTTTGTCAGGAAAAACGCGGCGTGCAGATGAATATGCAATATGCGGGCAAACAGGTCTCTTTGACTTATGAATTGCCGATGGGTGAGGTCGTGCTAGATTTTTTCGATCGTTTAAAATCAGTCAGTCGGGGATATGCTTCCTTAGATTATGGCTTTAAGCGCTATCAGGTAGCGCCAGTGGTCCGCTTGGATGTTTTAATCAATGGAGATCGTGTGGATGCACTTGCGGTAATGGCGCACCGTGATCAGGCGCAATATCGTGGGCGCATGTTGGTGGAAAAACTGAAAGATTTAATTCCGCGGCAGATGTTTGAAGTGGCGATTCAAGCGGCTATTGGCGCACAAATTATTGCCCGTTCAACTGTCAAAGCCTTGCGGAAAAACGTCTTGGCCAAATGTTATGGTGGCGATATCAGCCGTAAGAAAAAGCTCCTAGAAAAGCAAAAGGAGGGGAAGAAACGCATGAAGCAAGTCGGCTCCGTGGAGATTCCCCAAGAAGCCTTTTTAGCGATTTTGAAGGTAGATAAATAAAGGGGATTCTTCCCTTTATTTGGCTTTCATAAAGGCAATAGTCGTATCCAGCATGCGATTAGAAAAACCCCATTCGTTATCATACCAGGATAATACTTTAACCAAATTGCCAATCACTTTGGTTTGTGTCGCATCAAAAATCGATGAATGTGCATTGTGGTTAAAGTCAATTGATACCAAGGGCAGGTCGCTGTAACTTAAAATGCCTTGTAATTCTTGTTGGCTCGCAGCTTTGAGAATGGCGTTGACTTCTTCCACCGTGGTTTCGCGTTTTGCGGTAAAGGTCAGGTCAACAATGGAAACATTAATCACTGGGACGCGCATGGCAAAGCCATCTAGTTTGCCATTGAGTTCAGGAAGAACAAGCCCTACTGCGGATGCGGCACCAGTTTTGGTGGGTATCATTGAATGGGTGGCAGAACGTGCACGGCGCACATCTTCGTGATAGACATCCGTCAGGCGTTGGTCATTAGTGTAAGCGTGAATGGTGGTCATTAATCCTTTTTCAACGCCTAGTTTGGTATGAAGGGGTTTGACCAAAGGCGCTAAACAATTGGTGGTGCAGGAGGCATTTGAAATCACTGTCATTTGAGAAGTCAAAACAGCATCATTAACACCGTAGACAATGGTGGCATCCACATCTTTACCGCCTGGAGCAGAAATAATGACTTTTTTAGCCCCTGCAGCGATATGTTTAGAGGCCTTCTCTTTGCTGGTGAAAAAACCAGTGCACTCATGAACGACATCAATGTTCAACTCTTTCCAAGGTAGGTTAGCAGGGTCCCGTTCGGAGAGGACTTTAATGCGGTCCCCATTGACGATCAGTTCATTGCCTGCCAATTCCACTGTGCCTTGAAACGGGCCGTGCACAGTGTCGTAACGGGTCAAATGTTGCAAAATTTGCGGGTCACCCAAGTCATTAATCGCGACAATTTGGATTTGCTTATTTTTGCCACTTTCATAGAGGGCACGTAAAATGTTTTTACCGATACGGCCATAGCCGTTAATTGCGACGCGAATGGTCATGATTGAACTTCCTTTTGTTGGTGCTAATTTGTGCGTCTATTATCAAGGCTCAGAGCAGAAAGGTCAAGCTTGTGAGTGTTGTCGCCATTTTTGGATAAAGCGGCGACCTTGGGCAGCAAAACTCAAGGCGGCACCGAGGCTCATCATGATCCAAAGTAAGCGTGGATTTTGCCAATGGAAGACATCAACTCCCAAAGCGATGCAAGGCACGATGATCAACCAATAGACGACTAAAGCGACCAGCATCGTATAGCGGGTGTCCTTCATGGCTCGTAGACTGGCAAAGGTCATAAATCCCAGGGAATCAAAGAGGCAAAACAAGGGGGCCAAATAGAGTAAGCTCAAGGTGAGTTTGACGAGTTCAGGCTGGAGGTTAAAGTCTTGTCCTAAATAAAAATGCAAAATTAACCCTCCCCCGGAGAATGCAAGTATAATAAAAAGCACGCTCAGGCCCAGACAAAACAAAAGCCCACCAAGGTAGGCATCGCGAATTTGCTGAGGTTTATGTGAGCCGATCCCATCGGCAACCCGAATGGATACCGCCTGGCTAAAGCTATAGACAAGATTAAACAAAACCATATAAGTTTGAAAAGTCATTTGATGAGCTGCAAGAGCAATCACCCCAACTTTCCCCATAAATAAAGTAACCACCGCATAAAAGCCGACTTCAAGAACCCACATCGCACCCACAGGGATGCCGACCACAAGCAGTTCTTTGGCTCGCGCGAGGTAAAACCAGGTGGGGCCTTTAAAATATGCGCGAAAACGCGGAGTGAGATAGAGCATTAAAATCATTAAGCATAAGATCAGCCAAAAAGAGACGCTTGATCCCACGCCGACCCCAGCAATCCCCAATCGAGGAGCGCCAAAGTGCCCAAAGATAAAGGCATCGTTAGCCAGGAGATTAACTGGGATCAAAATAATGGCCATCATCATCACAAGCCGTGGTCTTGAGAGCCCCAGGCACAGATCATATAAGACCGTGAGGAGAAAGTCAGGCAAGATGGCAAAACTCAAAGTTTGAAAATAAGTATGTGCCATAGCAACCACTGCATCAGGCTCCCCAAACAAAAGGAGAACGCGATCAGCATAGTGCAGAAAAATCATAACAGGCAAGCTTAAAGCGATGGCCAAAATCACGCCTGTTTTAATGAGTTCAGAGCTGGCGCGGCTATTTTTCTCAGCCTCATAACGCGCAATTAAGCTGCTAGAACTGGAGAAAATCCCCCAAAACAAGACCATGATAAAAACAAAAAAAGAATTAACAAGCCCTCCGGCGGCCAGTGCATCTCCACCCAAATGCCCGATAAAGGCTGTGTTCATGAAGGGGATCACTGCATTGACAATTCCCCCTGCAATGATAGGCAGGGCCAAGCGTCTGAGATTTTTCAGCTCAGGCCAAAGGGTATGTTGATTCAGTCCGCCTGCTACAGTCATTGCAAAAAGCATAAGTTATTATTTTTTTTAGGATACCTGAATTTTGACGCAAAGACAATTTTCTGCTATGCTCGCCCTTTTGCCCTATCGCATCAATATGGGAAATTTATCTCAAAAATTAGAGTCTCGGCATGTCAATATGATCGCCTTGGGGGGATCCATTGGAACCGGTATTTTTTTGACCAGTGGATACTCGATTGCCATTGGAGGGCCGGGTGGGGCATTAATTGCTTACTTGGTGATGGCGGTCATTGTTTATTTTTTGATGACCAGTCTTGGGGAGATGAGCGCCTACAAGCCCAGCTCGGGGACCTTTTGTGAATATTCAAATCAATATGTAAGCTCTTCTTTTGGTTTTGCCATGGGCTACAATTATTGGCTTAATTGGGCAATCACGATTGCTACAGAAATTTCCGCAGCTTCAATGATTATGAATTATTGGTTTCCAGCGGTGGATGCGACTTTATTTTCACTTTTATTTTTTGCAGTGATTTTTTTGTTTAATGTTTTTTCGGTGAATATTTATGGTGAGGCTGAGTTTTGGTTGTCTTTGATGAAAGTAATGGTGATTGTGCTCTTTATTATCCTTGGGGGCTACACTGTGTTGCATCAACCGCATGATGGCCTCAACAATTGGCGGATAGGGGATGCGCCGTTTCATAAGGGGTGGCTCGGCTTTATGATGGTCTTTCTGTTTGCTGGATTTTCTTTTCAAGGGACAGAATTGGTGGGGGTCGCATCAGGAGAAACTAAAAACCCAGAGGTCAATATCCCCAAATCCATTAAGCGCGTATTTTGGCGCTTGACGTTGTTTTATATTTTATCGATTGCCATTATCAGTTTGCTCTTGCCCTATACGGACCCACGTTTGATGAATCAAACAGTGAGCACAAGCCCCTATACGCTCATTTTCAGCCAATATTTAGCGCATGATGCAGGCAGTTTAATCAATCTGGTGATTTTAATTGCGGTTTTATCTGCAGGAAATGCGAGTATGTATTCTTCGACCCGAATTTTATGGTATCTTGGGCAAACCAAACAGGCCCCGGCTTGTTTTGCAAGAATTACCAGTTATGGTCTGCCTCTGTTTGCGCTGTTAGTGACCGCGTTGGTGGGGGCGTCAGTGTTTGTATCTTCTTATGTAGGGAATGGTACTCTGTTTGCTTATTTGGTCCAAATTTCTTCACTCTCAGGCTTTATTGCTTGGTTTGGAATTGCGCTGAGTCATTATCGCTTTCGACGGCATTTCTTGCCTCAATTGGGTGGCGTTGAGATCTTAAAATACCGTGCCCAGTTTTATCCCTATGCCCAAGTGATTTCTATGGTGGTCATTATGGCAATTGTTGGCGCGCAATTTGTCACTTTGCTGGGGCAGCATGCCCATGTTTTGGATTATATTATGATTTATTCCGCGGTAATTTTCTTTGCCCTATTTTATTTAGGGCATCGGGTGTTTATTCGTCATTAAGTGGCTTGTTTTTTGTAATAAAAACATAATTCATGTTTGTTGTTCCAAAGATGTTGGACTGTCGCATTGGGAATGGCCTGGAGATGATGAATGCTGCCCCAGTCCGTTTCACCTTGGAGCTTGATTGTACAGACCATTCGTTTGACTTTTCCGGATGCAAGCCATTTTTCGATTAAATCCACTAATCGGGCAGGGTAGCAGATAATATCAGAACAAAACCAATCAATAGGGTCAAAGTCACGCGGATCTAAAGCAAAGGCACTACCTTGTTGAAAGTGAATTTGCGGATGTTGGCTGATGTTTGGTGCGAGAACTGCTTTGTCAATCGCAATGACTGTGGCACCGCATTCAGCAAGAACCCATGACCATCCACCGGGGGAGGCCCCCACGTCCATGCAGAGCTCCCCTTTTTTAGGAAATTCGCGCAGTAGGGTAAAAAATTCCCATAATTTCAAATAGGCACGGTTCGGAGGGATGGTTTTGTTTTCGATGAAAGCCATTTCACCTAAGGGGATTGGCTTTTGTGGGGCGGGGCATAGCAATAGTGTATGCTCATTCAGTAAAGTATAAATGCCAAAAGGGGTAAGCGGAGGCAGTGTGCCAAAGGTTAGAGGCTTGTTTTTGAGTAGGCGCAAATGCTCGCCTATTAAACTGCCTCGCCTGAAAGCGGCGTGTCCATAATGAAACCAAAGCCGTCCCCGCGCTTGCAGCAACTGAGCGGCTTCTTTAATGGATTGGAATGGGAGGATTTCGCAATCATGCCAAACATCGACCGCAAAGAGTGGAAAAATGCGCTCACTAGACAACAGCGTGCCAGAATCGAGCAATTCAAACTGCGAAAACTCAGCCTGCAGTAAGGGTAAATACTCAGGCTGAGTGTGATAGGCATGCATTAACGGCCCAGATGGCGACAAGCCTTACCTGCAAGAAGATTCGCTTCGATTTTTTCAAGTGAGACATCTTTTGTTTCAGGGATGAATGCAATGACAATCGCCAAGCTAATCAAGCCCAAAATCCCAAAAATACTAAAAGTGGATGCGGGTCCATAGAGGCTCACTAGGGTCAAGAAAGTAGAGACAACCACCGCATTGGTGATCCAGTTGGTTGCTGTAGTGGCAGCTACACCCAGATCCCGTCCTTGCAAGGGGAAGATTTCGGCGCAGATAATCCAGGCAATGGGCCCTAGGCTGACGGCAAAGCCAAAAATAAAGCTTAAAACCAAAGCCACAGCCAGATATTGTGCAACGGTGCTTGTGATTCCCACGTGGAACAAGTAAGCCAAACACAAAAGGCTACACGAGGTGGTGACAAGTCCAAAATACAAAATCGGTTTGCGGCCCCACTTGTCGACATACGCAACTGCAATGATTGTGGTTAAAACATTGACGGTGCCGACCAGAATCGTAGCATACATTTGCTCCATCGGGCTTGCGAAACCAGCCATTTTAAAAATCATGGGTGCATAATAAATCACGGTATTAATACCCGAAAACTGTTGAATCATTTGCAATACAATCCCCAAAATCAAGACTTTCACAAAGCCAGTGCCATGAAAAACATCGCGAAAACGATGTGTTTTTTTCAAGGCGGTGCTGATTTCACCGATCTCAGAATCAATTTCTTCCTGGTGACGGACGCGGCTTAAGACTTCACGCGCTTCTTCTTCGCGGCCTCGCAGCATTAACCAGCGGGGGGATTTAGGCAGAATTAATACGGCTAAAAACATGGCGAAAGCAGGGAAGAAAGTGATCCCAAACATCCAACGCCAATCACCACTCGGTGTAAAAGCAGTATCAGTGAGGTAGGAGACTAAAATGCCAATCGTGATCATAAACTGGAACATGGCAATTAGAGCGCCGCGTACATTTTTAGGTGCAATTTCAGAAAGATAGAGTGGAGCGGTGAAGGACGCGAGACCAATCCCCACGCCTAAGATTAAGCGCATGACAATCAGCATGTAAAGATTAATCGATAAAGCACATAAAACCGCTGCAACACAAAAAATAAACGCCGACATCCAGATGGCAAAATGCCGTCCCAGGCGGCGAGAAATAACCCCACTACAGAGGGTGCCCACCACTGCACCGATGAGTACAGCTGTGGCTAGGCGCTCACTTTGGCCGATGGTGAGTTGAAACTCTTTAGCAATAAAGGGCAGAGCCCCTGAAATCACCCCTGTGTCTAGGCCAAATAGAAGACCAGTTAAAGCCGCGGCAAACCCAACGACATAAACAAAGGCTTTGTTTTTTTGTGTCACTTCCATATTTACTCCTCAAAAATAATCAGCTTGGTTAAAACCATTCGGGTTTAATTAAGACGACCGCGAGGTAAATCAACAACCCCACGGCAACAATCCCTCCCAAAATGTACAAAAATTCCACTTAGGTCCCCCCTTTTTTTGTCTACTCTCTCATAGATTCAGACTAAAAAGCAAGCGGGTGATAGGGGGTGAAAAGAAAAATATACTTTACATTATATTTGTTTTTGTGTATAATGACGTCTTAAATAAAAATAAAAAAGGAAATAAAACATGCAAGCATCATCTCCGGTGTCAGCAGCTTCTTCTTACGCGGCTTTAGCTGCTTCTTTTCCAGCGGCAGGAGATCTAGAGCAGGTTCAAGGCGTCAATCGAGGCACGCTCAATAATGCGGATGGGCAGCGTGTTGCCGTATTTTTGCCAAGTGTATTGCCCCCTTTACCTGATGCAGCACAAGCCACCAGCCAGTCTACACAGGCAGTGTCTACAGCGCCTGACTTTATACCAGGAGATTGGTATTAAGCTCGATGATAGGGGTGGTGATTGAGTAGACTGACGGCGCGATAAAGTTGTTCAGCCATAATCACCTTCACCAATTGATGCGGAAAAGTAAACGCCGATAAAGCAATCACAGCCTCGGCCCTGTCTAAGCAGCGCTGATCTAAACCCTCATGCCCGCCAATTAAAAAGCAAAGATGCTGGTGCGACTGCTGCCACTGGGATAGTTTTGCAGCAAAAACCTCCGTGGTGAGGCTTTTTCCCTTTGGATCTAAAGCGATACAACCGTCTTGAGCTTGAACTTTGCTGAGCAATGATTCCGCTTCTGCAGCCTTGTTTTTTTCAGGGGGGAGCTCGATGAGTTCAAGCCTCCAGGGTGCGTTTAGGCGTTTTTGATATTCAGTAAAACCCGTCTTAATCCAATGGGGCATTTTGTGGCCAATCGAAATGATTTTAAGCATTTTGAATCCTCTTGCGTATGAGTAATAAGCTCGCAGCCCCTAGGCAACCGATGACAATAGCGATCCAGAAGAAAAAGGGCCAACCCCAGGCAAGAACAACCCAAGCTGCAACAGGGCCAATATAAACCCGTCCGATTGCGGTCAAAGCGCTTAATAAAGCAAACTGAGTGCCAGCAAATTCTTTATGACATAGGCTGATGACCCAAGCTAAAAAAGCCGTGCTGCCCATGCCACTGCAAAAATTATCAATAAATACCGCAGTGCCTAAGTTCCAGATGGAGTGTGGGCTATAATATAGCCAAATAAAGATTAGGTTTGCAGCGCTTTGGATGAGGCCGAAGGTCACTAAGGCAGTGAATAAGGGCATTCTTTTCATCCAAAATCCTGCGCTTAAACTACCCAAAATCACAGCAATCGCACCAAAAACTTTATTAACGAGTCCAACTTCAACCAAAGAATAATGCAGGGTTCGCAAAAAAAAGACACTGCTTAGAGAGAGGGCAAAGGCATCGGTTAATTTATAAAAAATCATGAGGAATAAAATAAACAGCGCCAGGCGCCAGCCAAAACGTTTAAAAAATTCACGTAAAGGCTCAATAAAAGCCATTTTTAAGGTGGCGGGGTGGGTAGTATTTTCAAGAGAAGGTTCTGGGGTGAAAAATGTAGCAACGAGTCCAATCAACATCAATATTCCCATACTGCAATAGGTAATCCTCCAGCCATAATATTGTGCAATGATCAAGGCCACAGCACCGGCTACAATCAGTGCAATGCGATAGCTGCTCATGTAAAAGCTGCTGGCCAGTCCGCGCTCGCTGGGCGTAGGGGCTTCGGTTAAGTAAGCAGAAATGGCAATATCCTGGGTGGCAGAAAACAGTGCAGTTAAAAATGCGAGCATCGCAAGAAGAAAGGGGTGATGGATTGGGCTCACCTCGCCCATCGCTAACAAAGCCAAAATCAGGCCCACTTGTGTGAGGGCCATCCAACTGCGTCGACGCCCTATTTTGAGGGGGTCATAACGGTCAACTAGAGGCGCCCACAAAAATTTATACACATAAGGTTGCCCGACCAAACCCAAAAAGCCAATCCCCATGATGCTGATGTTGCTTTCGGCATACCAGGCGCTTAAGGTTGAAGAGGTGAGCGCAAGCGGCAGGCCTGAGGCAAAGCCTAAAAGTAAAATGATCCAAATTCTGCGTGAAAGAAAAGCCATAAGGAATGCGAAAAAAGCCGATGTTCGCATTGTAAAGGAAAAACGTAGTGAAAGGGAGAGGTGTACGCCAGGGCGATCGCGCTATGAGGCAGAACCTCCAAATATCAACTGATAACGGTAATCATCGTTTAGGGCAGCCTTGAGTTTTCGTATTCTAAGGCTCTGCTTTGATGGGCCATTCAT
>JAJZUD010000005.1 GCA_021848625.1 Pseudomonadota bacterium | reverse complement strand
TTCCGGGGTCAGGTCAAATTCTCTCATACCGCATGAGAATACCTTATTTTTTTATTTATGCAAGAGCTTTGTGCCTAATTTTCAAGTTCATGGGGTATAGAATCATCTATGCTTGATTTTAAAGAGCAGGACCCTTATGAGATCATGCTGAAGTGCGTAGCGTACGCTTATTTTGTAATCGAGAACAAAGAATTAAGTGCTAGCTTGTTTCGAATTCAAAAGGATATCTTAGATGCTATTCAAGTCATGCCTCCTGAAAAAATTTTGACACTTTCTCTGTTAAGTATAGGTCTAAATTTAGTTCAAGATTTGGCTAAGACGGATTCAAAACAGCGTGCACCCATTCAAATGTATATTACGATGTTGGAATGCCTTTTAAAGCGCATTGCAGATGAGCCAGCATTAGAGAATAAAGGGGAAATCACCGCTTTTTTTAATCAGGCCATCTCACAGATGATGCCAGCATTGCCACCATCCATTGCCTACCATAGAGATTAAGCTAAATCCTCAAATTGTTGAATGCTTTCTTTATACTGTTGCAGTTTGCCTGTCACCAAATCAAAGCGCCAGGCATGGAGGGCCAGTGTGCCCGCTGCAACTTTGCTCGCAATCCAGGGAAAAGTTTTGAGATTTTGCAGTGAAATTTTCAAAGCTTCTTCCTCGCAAAAACGGGCCTGAGTAGCCCGAGACTTGCCCTTGCGTTCACGGAGTGCTTTTTCACGTGCTTCCTTGGCGATGCGCATCCAATTGTAGATAAAGCCTGTGTCTGCGGTTTGATTGAGGTTTTCCTCTGGGGTGCTCATTAATGCGCGAATTCCCCCGCATTGGCTATGCCCTAAAACAATAATATGCTCAACGTGTAAGGTTTGGACTGCAAATTCGAGCGCAGAGCTGGTGCTGTGATGATGAGGGCTGGGATCGCAAGGGGGGACTAGGTTTGCAACATTACGGACTGTAAAAAGTTGCCCCGGTTTGCAGTCAAAGAGAATATTAGGGTCGACACGTGAATCACAGCAGCCAATAATCATCACCCGTGGTTTTTGGCCTTCTTTAGCCAGATTGCGCATGAGGCTTGCCCAGAAGGTTTGCTGGTAATACTTACTTCTAAATTTTTCATAGCCGCGAATGAGTTTTTTTAAGGGATTACTTTTTGACATCGCTTGCCTCTATTTTTGAGTTTGAAGTGCAGGGTTGTGAGGGTCATTTAACTTTAAAACGCTCGCCGTAGAGGCTGCTAAATCAGGTAGCCCCAGTTTTTGCTCGGACTGCATGATCACAACTAAAGCTTGTTCAGTTTGGGGGGTGGTGGGGAAGTGGATTAAAATAGATTGGGCGCGGTTGATCGCAGCAACGTAGGCCTTTTGGTTAAAGTAAAATTGAGCCGTGTCGAGTTGATATTGCGCCAGTGTATTATTGAGATAAATCATACGCCGACGCGCATCACTGCTATAAGGGCTCTTGGGGTACTGTTGGGTGAGGGTGTTGAAGTAATTAAATGCATTGATGTAGTTTTGGGCGTTGTGCTCAGCCATGTTATAAGGAAGATATTTTTGCAGAAAGCCGCGGCCATTTTCAAAGTCAACTACGCCCATCATATAGTAAGCGTAGTCAGAATTTGCATCCCCGGGATACACTTTCATATAGCGTGAGGCTGCGGTAATGGCCATGGCGGGATTGTCATTTTCATAATAGGCGTAGATGCTTTCAATGTCGCCTTTTTTAGTGTACGGGTTAAATGGATATTGTGAGTCAAGAGATTGGTAAGCCGTGAGGGCGTCTGTGTTGTCTCCTGTTTGCAAGGCGCTATGGCCTTTGGCATAAATGTAGCTGGGATCGTCGCCAAGGTAGGGGTCAACTTTATCGCTAGAGCAAGCGCTTAATAGCAAGCTGAGGCAGGGCAAAAGTAAATAAATTTTTTTCAAGATGGGCGCTCCTCAATTCAGGGCCATGATTTTACAGTGACAAGTTGGCGTTATTATAATTAAAATGGGCGTGAATGCGAAGTAGCAGCATTTATGTTTTTTCGTGCTTTTTTGCACAGTGTGATGCATTGTTAAAAATGAGTGAGTTAAAAATATCTTTTGGCTGTTTTCTGACGAAAATAAAATATAAATATAAAAAATAGAATTTTAAAGCCAATTTATATTATTTTAGTTGATTATTGTTTTTGCGTGGTTGATCGAAAAGCGTGATTATGTTTCAATAGCAGCACTGTGAAATGACAAGGACTGTAAAAATGGACTACCAAGAAATCATCAGTCAGTTTCAAGATATTTACGAAAAAGTGGTTTTTCACGGAGTTTATGTTAAGTATGGCTATTGCGTTAAAAAGTTAATTGCGCTGCTGAAAATCGAAGATCCCGCAGAATTGCATTATGTGATGATGCATCTGGGCCGCCTTAGCTGTATTAATAATCGTTATGGTAGTTATATTTGGACGAGTGAGCGTTATCGTCAGCTGCATGGCTTCCAAGAGGCGGCTGCAATGGAATCCAAAGTGGGTTTAAGTTTGTTTAATGCAGAGGTTGAATCTGAGTTAGAACAAATGCGCCTGGCTGCGTTTAATCACAATCAAATTTCAAGCTCTTTTATTCATGCTGTGTTGCCTTCGAACACAGAGTTTTCTTCTCATGTTAAGGTCTACCCTATTTATGGTGAGCGTGGCAGTGTGGTCGCTTCTTTGACGATTCTAACTGAGATCATGTCTCGGCAGCCTTCGCCTCAGCCACATAGGCCGACTCCGAAAAATAACGCCCCAACTCCAGTGGGGGGGCCTGTTGCCCATGATGTATCTTCTAACAACCCCATGTTTATATCGATTCAAGCTTAACAGCTGTGGGTGCTTTTATTTAAGTGGGCCTTTAGATGAGGGTGTCGCTGCATCGGGGGGCTGTTTTTGATCCAGCATGCTTTGGGCGAAGCTTTTGAATTTTAATTTATTTTGTAATTGATATTCTGCATTCCAGGCTTCAAAGCGCTGTGATTGGCCTTTATCCGCAGGCTTGATTTGAATCTGTAAATCTTGGCAGACGGTCCAGGTGATTTTTTCGTGCTCAACGTGGCTTGCAAGGATCATAAAGCGGCGCTTGCGATCATAAAACATCAGATCGGCAATTTTAGCGAGGAGTTCAGCTGCTCCAGGGGTCATGACATTGATATTGAGCATGGTAATCATGGACTTATGGAAGTCTTTTACGATTGAAAAACTAAAATCTCCCAATTTCAAGAGAAATTTATCGTTATTCTCTTTATAAATTTCGAAATTGCCGTATTCCTGCACCAATTCTAAGAGTCGGCTCCATTGGTTTTCTTCCAAATAAAAAGAAAGCGCATTGCTACTGGACTCCGCACTTTGGTTCTGGGTGGAAAAAATCATTTGAACTGTAGAAGGTGGGTTTGCATTCATTGTATTCTTCCCATATAAAATTTAAAATAAACCACCGCAATATTGATCTTGCTATTATGCCACGTATTTTGTTAGAAGTGGAGTATCTGGGCGTTGCCTATCACGGTTGGCAAAGGCAGCCTGAAGGAATTCCCAGTGTTCAAGCAACACTGGAGGCTGCATTAATGCAATTATTGCAGCACCCGGTAGAGGTGGTAGCTGCAGGGCGGACCGATAAGGGGGTTCATGCGCGTTGTATGAAAGCGCATTTTGATACACCCACGAAGCGGCGCCTATATAGCTATATTGCCGGGGCTAATCGTTTTTTACCGCCTGATATTCGAGTGCATGCAGCAGAGCACGTCGCAGATGATTTTCACGCGCGATTTTCTGCTTTGGCAAGGCATTATCATTACCAGATTTTAAATCAACCTGTAGCCTCTTGTTTGCTGCAAGATCGTGTACTCTGGCATCGCCATGCTTTGGATGTCGATTTAATGCATGAGGCGGCGCAATTTTTGGTGGGGACGCATGATTTTTCATCATTTCGGAGCCAAGAGTGTCAGGCCAAAAGTCCGATCAAAACGCTGCATTTTTGTAGAGTGACACGTCAGGATAATCTCATTATTGTAGATGTAAAAGCCTCGGGGTTTCTGCATCACATGGTGCGTAATATCGTCGGGGTGTTGCTGAAAATTGGGGAGAAAAAATATCCTCCAGAATGGATGCAAAGCGTGCTTGAGGCAAAAAATCGAGTTGCTGCAGCCATGACGATTCCGCCGCAGGGGCTTTATTTTGTGGGTGTGGATTATCCTGCTGCTGTTCTATAAATGAAAATGCGGGAGGAGCGTCAAGCCGATCCCAATCCCCACTCCCAAAATCAAAAATAGGCCCCCTTGCCATCCAGTACGGCGCGCGGGTTGGTATGAGTCAGGGGTTAGAGGAGAATGGTTTGGTTTAGAGGTGACATTTTTTAAAGCTTGAAAAACTAAGTGGGGAATTTCGGGCAAGCGTTCATTTAAGGTGGGGAGTTGCTCTTTGAAGCGACTGACGAGACTGCGCCAGCCTAATTTGTTTTTCATCCATTTTTCTAAAATAGGTCGGGCGATCGTCCACATGTTGATGTCCGGAGCAAGTCTACGGGCTAGGCCTTCCACATTGACAAGTGTTTTTTGCAAAAGCAGCAATTCAGGCATCACTTCCATTTTAAATTCACGGGCAATTTTAATGAGGCGAAATAAAGTTTGACCCATGGAAATTTGGTTTTGAGGCAGTTCGAAAATCGGTTCGCAAACACTGCGAATGGCGGATTCCAGCACATCCACACGGACATTTTGGGGGACCCAACCTGATTCCAGATGGAGTTCAGCCACACGGCGGTAATCCCGATCAATAAAGGCGAGGAAGTTGGCGGCGAGATAATATTGGTCTTCTTTGCTTAAAGTGCCCACGATGCCAAAATCAATCAAAATCCAACAAGGATGAGCCTGGGAATGAGGGGCAATGAAAATATTACCAGGGTGCATATCCGCGTGAAAGAACGCATTTTTAAATACTTGAGTATAAAAAGATTGAATCCCAACAGTTGCCACTTCTAAAAGCGAAAATCCTTGTTGTTGTAAGGCTGCAATATCCCCCACTGCAATGCCATAAATGCGTTCCATCACTAAGACTTTGGTGCGGGTTAATTCCCAGTAAATCCGCGGAATATAGAGTGAGGACTCTTTTGCAAATTGGCGGCGCAATTGCGAGGCATTGGCAGCTTCTTTGACTAAATCCAATTCGTTTTGGAGTGTCCGATTGATTTCTTCCACAATGCCGCTAGCATGGATGCGCCGGGCTGCTTTGGAGATGCGCTCGAAGAAATGGGCTAAACTTGCCAAAATACTGATATCTTGTGCAATCGCCTCTTTGATTTGTGGGCGTAATACTTTGATAATCACGTCCTCACCTGTTTTAAGGCGTGCAGCATGAACTTGCGAAATGGACGCTGAGGCAAAGGCTTCTTTTTCAAAGGAATCGAAAAATTGGCTAATCGGGCCGCCTAGCTCAGCCTCAATGGTTTGAATCGCAATCTGTGAATCAAAAGGCTGAACTTGATCTTGTAGCTTGGTCAGCGCCTCTACAACATCATCCGGTAGGACATCATAGCGTGTGGAGAGGATCTGCCCAAATTTGACGAACAAAGGGCCGAGTGCCTCTAGCGCTAGGCGCAGTCTCTCACCCCGAGGCAGGTGCTGTTTACGCACTTGCCAGTAAAAAGGGTTCAGCCACACCAGCCCTCTAAAAACACTAAAGAGGGGGAAGTTAAATAAAGCCCGATCCAGGCCGAATTTCAAGATAATATAGACAATTTTGACAATACGGCAGCTTTGACGCAAAGGCTTGAGTAGCAAGAGGGTCACCAGCCAAAGGTTTTACGGGTGGCGACTTTGCGAATTTGCTGTTGGCCTTGCCAAGTAATAATGCCTGTTTGGATATTGAGGAGTTTCATGGTGATTTGGTAGTACTGGGATTCTTGGCTGCTATTCACCGCTGTAATGCTGGAAATGTCCCCGTAAAACATATACTGCGCCCCGACCTGTTGGCCGATTTTTGCAGCTGTGGCAGGATTGACCATGCCGGATTGATTTTGATAATTCAGCTGTTTTTTGATGGCATTGACTTTGGTCATGTCCACAAATTGAAATTTACCGCTATTAATGAGCTGTGTTGAGATTGCATCAGTAATGGCCTGAGTGTCAATAAATTCACTGGTGTTATTGGTGAGTCCGCTCACATACATCACAGGGGATTGACTTTGGGTGAGTTGGACAATCACGGGGGAGGTCAACATTTGATTCACCATGGTTTGCGCGGTTGTTTGCAAATCAGTGGAGCTAAAATTGATCGAAGTCGTATCCACGGTATTGGGGTCGACATAGCTCACCGTCGGCTGCGAAGAGCAGGCTGTAAGCAAAAGGGTAAGGGGTACAGCACAGAGCGCTAATTTTTTCATGTCATTCTCTTTGGTTTAGTTGGTACATACTAAGACGTTGTAATTAGTGGTCTCTGCCGTTGGGGCAACCTGTGAGACCACCTTGGTCATATTGGGTAATAACTCAATCGGGGTCCATGGAGTGGGGTTGCCTTGATTAAAGCCATCGGGTGAAAACCACTGGAACTGGTATTTCAGCTTTTGATTCTCATTGGTTTTGTTGTAGAGAGACACTTTGGCAAACAGCAGGTTACCCGCTAGCTTTTCAGAGCTGGGGGTGATCGCCGTACTGCCAAATAAGCCTGAACCGATATTGGTATTGCTGCTGCTATTAGGGGTGGAGGGAATAGTGACACAAGTGTTGCTGGCACAGCCCACCAATAAGAGGAGCGAGCCTGCTGCCCCCGCCGTCATCAATATTTTTTTTAGCCGCATGAAATCTCTCCTAATAACTGATCATCTGGTGTGTGAGAGTCTAGCAAACTTCGAAAAGCTTGTCCATTTTCAGCAGGGCCCTCGGCAGCCGCTGCGCTCTTTTCATCAGGAGGGTCGATCAGATCACCTAAACGGCTGAGTCCCATCAGGCGCATTGCCACGCTATAGGCAAGAATACAACGGACCGCCCGATGTAATGCCCGAAAGGAGGCGGGATCATCGAGAAACAACAAGCTCATCACCGCAAGCGTACTTGCGATGCTACAACCCTTCCGCGCCTGCTTTTCCAGAGATTTGAGCACAGATATACTGGTAAAAACCACTTGAGGAATAAGCATTATTCAGCGCGCGCTCGATCAGCCCGTTTGCGTTCATTTTCTGTGAGGAAGCGTTTGCGTAAGCGGATGGACTTGGGTGTCACTTCCACTAATTCATCATCATTGATAAATTCTAAAGCTTGCTCCAGCGAATGCTTAATGGGCGGGGTCAAGACGATATTTTCATCTGAACCTGCAGCGCGAATATTGGTGAGCTGTTTGCCTTTGGTGACGTTGACCACAAGATCATTATCGCGGGAGTGAATGCCCACGATCATGCCTTCGTATACTTCAGTGCCGTGCTCGATCATCATTTGGCCACGATCTTGCAAGTTAAAGAGGGCATAACCGAGCGCCTTGCCGGCGCAATTGGCAATCAAGACGCCGCGTGGACGTTCATTGGCCACATTCTTTTTCATGGGGCCATAATGGTCGAAGACATGAGTAATGATGCCGGTGCCTGAGGTGATGCTCATAAATTCTGTTCTAAATCCAATCAATCCGCGGGTTGGGATCATGTACTCTAAGCGCACACGGCCTTGCCCATCTGGAACCATATTCAGGAGGTCACCTTGGCGCATTCCCATGCGCTCCATGACGCTGCCTTGATTGGCCTCTTCTACGTCAATCGTCACCCATTCAAAAGGCTCTTCTTGTGTGCCATCTTCCAATGTGTGAAAGATAACCTCTGGGCGCGAGACGGCCAGTTCGTAGCCTTCGCGACGCATGGTTTCGATGAGGACTGAAAGATGCAATTCACCGCGGCCTGAAACCTGAAATTTATCTGGGTCATCGGTGTCTTGGACGCGCAGGGCCACATTGTGGATGAGTTCTTTATTGAGGCGCTCCCGAATTTGGCGAGAGGTAACGTATTTGCCTTCTTTTCCTGCAAAAGGTGAGTTATTCACCTGGAACGTCATGGATACGGTGGGTTCGTCAACAGAAAGTGGGGTCATCGCCTCCACGCAAGTGGGGTCACAAAGAGTATCGGAGATGAAAATGTTTTCCAAGCCGGTGATGCAAATAATGTCCCCAGCGCTCGCTTCGGGAACTTCAATCCGTTTTAAACCAAGATGGCCCAATACCTGGAGAATGCGGCCATTCCGTGTCTTGCCGGCCACATCAATGACTGTAACGGGCATATTAGTGCGTGCTTTACCGCGTTTAATGCGGCCGATGCCAATGACGCCGACGTAGTTGGAGTAATCGAGCGATGAAATTTGCATCTGGAAGGGGCCATCCACATCTGCATTGGGGGGCGAAACTTTGTGAATAATTGTCTGAAATAGGGCTGACATGTCCGTTGCATCTTCTTTCAGATCGAGTTTGGCATACCCTTGTAGTGCTGAGGCATAGACGATGGGGAAATCCAATTGTTCATCACTGGCGCCCAATTTTGCAAACAAGTCAAAGACTTGATCCACAACCCAGTTGGGGCGGGCCCCTGGGCGATCAATTTTGTTAATGACTACAATCGGATGTAAGCCTTGAGCAAAGGCTTTTTGGGTGACAAAACGAGTCTGAGGCATGGGGCCATCCACAGCATCCACGATGAGTAATACTGAATCCACCATCGAGAGTACACGCTCCACTTCCCCGCCAAAGTCAGCATGGCCAGGAGTGTCAACGATATTAATGCGATATCCTTCGTAATCAACGGCAGTGTTTTTAGCTAAGATGGTAATGCCGCGCTCTTTTTCCAAATCATTAGAGTCCATGACGCGTTCGACAACGGCTGCGCGTTCACCAAAGGTGCCGGATTGCTGTAGCAATTTATCGACCAGAGTGGTTTTGCCATGATCGACGTGAGCAATAATGGCGATGTTGCGGATTTTTTTTGGATCAAGCATTTTTTATTGGGGTTAAAATCTAAAGTGGCGCCGATTATACCTGATTTTCTGTCAAAATGCACCCCAAATTCCTGAGATTAATCCAAAGAGCGCTGTAACCCCTAAAATGAGGCCTACAATTTGCGCATAACGGCCTTTTAAACGGTAGGGCTCGGGCAAGGTTTTGATGGCGAGCAAGTAGAGAAATCCTAAAACAATTGGCAATAAAATCGCATTCATGACTTCAACGGCTACGCTGAGTGACACCAAGTTGATTCCTGATAAAACCAAGAGGCCACCTAAAATCAAGACGAGGGTGTAGACAACATAAAACCAAGGTGCTTCTTTGGGGTGATGCTCCAGAGAGCGCTTGTAACCCATCACTTCACCCAGGCCCCAAGCTGCAGTCAGTGAAACCACAATGGCAGCCACAAGTGAGGCGCCAAACATCCCCAAAGCAAATAATAACTCGCCCACTGTTTTGCCAAGAAATGGAATCAAAGCTTCACTAATTTGTGAGACGGTATTGAGTGGGACGCCTTCATGCGCTTTGCCAATAGTTGCAGCGGTAATCATCACCATCGAGGCCATAATGACTTGGGTTAAAATGGCGCCAATGGCTGTGTCTAGGCGGGCCACTTTCAAATGTGTGTGATTGAGCTTTTTATCAATGACCGCTGATTGTTGATAAAAAACCATCCAAGGCATAATCACCGCGCCCACCGTAGCCGCAGCCAGATACCAGTACTGGCCATTGTGAAATGGAATATTCCACATCGTGCTCGCGGCTTCTTGATAATGAGGGTGGGCCAAAATGGCAACCGCGACAAAAATCAGTTCAAATAAACCAATTAAGATGGCGCAGCGTTCAACATGATGATAGCTGCCTGTCCAAGCCATCACGATCATGAAGAGAATGACCAAGCCCACACTCACACCAGCAGGAACGCCAAATAAAGAGCCTACGCCGGCAATACCGCTAAATTCGGTGACCATCGCCCCCATGCAGGAAAGGATGAGGGTGCCTACAGAAAGCCAAGCCCAGCGTCGGCCAAAGCATTCTTTGATCAGTTCACCATGACCTTTTCCGGTGACCAGGCCAAGTCGGAGTGTCAACTCCTGCGCAATGAATAAGATCGGGATTAAAATTAGCATCAAAAGCAGCATGCGATAACTCCAAATCGCACCACACTGTGCCGCAGTGATGAGGCTTCCTGCATCCGTATCTGCAAGCATAACAACCAGGCCTGGGCCAACGGCAAACATCAAAAACCGCCACAAAAAACGATGCGATTTACTGGGTGCAGGCGAAGTCATGATGCGTCTCTATCGGCGTAAATGAGAATCATTATCATTTGATCGTAGACGCTTGTCAAGTTAAAGCTTGAGCGCTTTATTCCACTCATTGAGTTTGTCTGCAGTTTTCGCGAATAAAGCGGTTGTATCGCCTTCGATGGTAATGTCCGTCATGGCATCATTTTGGGTAATCGCGTTGACGACGTCTTGATCAGCTGCAGAGGCGACTTCACCAAAAACGGTATGTGCATCATCCAAATGTGGGGTCGGGATGTGGGTAATAAAAAATTGACTGCCATTGGTGCCAGGCCCTGCATTGGCCATGGATAAAACCCCAGGTTTGTTATGGCGCAGTTCGGGATGAAATTCATCAGCAAAACGATAGCCAGGGCCACCGGTCCCAGTTCCAAGCGGGCAACCGCCTTGAATCATAAAAGGTTTAATCACGCGGTGGAATTTTTTGTTTTTATAAAAGCCTTTTTGGGCTAGATTGACAAAATTCGCGACGGTATAGGGTGCTTTATCTGCGTGTAAATTAAGGTGAATCGGGCCTTTTGCGGTATGAATAGTGGCGGTGAGTTTAGACATGGTGATCTCCTAGTCAGCTGAGGTGAACGAAATTGCGCAAAGTGTAGGTGATTTTAGAAAGAAGCGCAAGCTTGTGGCAACCCCTGTTTTTCCGTAAAATACTCCCCATCCAGAGAGAATGGGGTGAGTATAGGCATGAAAACACTGGCGCAATTGTTAGAACAGCTTGCTCTGCCGGTGTTGCCACATTTTCATAATATTGAAATTACAGACCTGTGTATTGATAGTCGCAAAGTGACGCCTGGCAGCTTGTTTTGTGCGGTCAAGGGCGAGGCTGTGGATGGTCATGATTACATTGCTGAGGCCTTGCAAAAAGGCGCAGTCGCTGTGTTGGTGCAACATCTGCCAGAGAAAAAGCAAGACCATACAGCCAGTCTTTTTGAGCAAGCATTTGATTTATATGGTAATAAAATCACATCAACCGCGCAGATGCCGATCATCGTCGTGCCAGAGCTATATCATCGTTTGGGAATGCTTGCGGATTATTTTTTCGATCATCCTTCAGAGCGGCTGAAAGTGATTGGCGTGACCGGTACGAATGGTAAAACCTCGATTACGCATTATTTGGCGCAGTATTTGCATTTGATGGGGAAAAAAGTCGCTGTGATTGGCACAGTGGGGAATGGTCTCTGGGGGCATTTACTTGAAAGTGCGCAGACTACTCCCGATGTCATTTCTACACACAGCTTGCTCCATTCTTTTGTGGTGCAGGGAGTGGAGTATGTTGCAATGGAGGTTTCTTCGCATGCGCTGGCACAAAATCGGGTCGACGGCTTGCGTTTTCGAGCAGCTATTTTTAGTAATTTGACGCAAGACCATCTTGATTATCATGGCGATATGCAGCGCTATGCGGAGGCAAAGTCACGTTTATTTGCATGGCCGCATCTGAAATATGCGATCCTGAATCAAGATGATGCCTATGCTTCTGTGATGGTGTCAGAGACTCGGGCCAAAACTCAATGTCTGTTGTGCAGCGAAAAGGTGCACGAGGCGCCTTTCTATTTTGCCACCACCATTACCCATACGGAGGGTGGTCAGCAATTTGAATTTTATACCCCGCAAGGGCAGGCAACCATCAAAACGGGTTTGCTGGGTGAGTTTAATGTCAGCAATTTATTGCTCAGTCTCACTGCTTTATTGGCGCTTGGGTTTGATTTACAGGTCTTGGCTCGCTTGAGTATTTTTATTCACGCGGTGAGTGGGCGGATGGAAACGATTCGCCGTGAGGGTTTGCCATTGGTGGTGATTGATTTCGCACATACGCCGGATGCTTTGGAGAAAGTCTTGCAATCTTTGCAATTGTATGACAAAACCCTGTGGGTGGTCTTTGGTTGTGGTGGCAATCGTGATCGTAGTAAACGGCCTAAAATGGCTAAAATCGCCGAATATTATGCTGATCATGTGATTGTCACTGAAGATAATTCACGCCTGGAGAAAATTGAGGATATTTTTGCGGAAATTCGCACCGGCTTTTGCCATCCAGATCGCATTCATTTTATTGCTAATCGGACCGATGCAATCTCGTATGCACTAAAGCACGCACAAGCACAGGATATGGTGTTGCTTGCGGGTAAAGGCCATGAAACCTATTTGGATAAAAATGGCGTCAAAACTCACTGCGATGAACGAACAATTGTAGCTGGGTTTAAGCTTCAATGATGCAAAAATAAAGTAATATTGCTGAGCAGAATCAAGACAATTCCTCCAAAAAATAAGCGTTTTAGAAAATCAAAATTCGTTTGTAGGGTTTTGATCTCGCCTTTTATTTCACTGTTGAAGACGTCTATTTTTCGATCCAGTTGCAAGAATTGGGTTTGCAGTTCTTGCCTGGTTTCTCTAAGTTGAGTTTGTGTCGCGATCTGCTTGATGCTGGATTGTAGGGTGTCTCCAAGCACTGTAATACAAGCGCGGGCCTTTTTCTCTGAGACTCCGGCTTCCATTAATGCATCAAAAGAATGGAGTGAATTAAATACGGGCCTCGCTTTATTCATGTGTCTATCCCTATAGGCCATCTACTCGACTATTTAAATGTTCACTGTGTTTATTATAACCGATTTGCATAAATATGCAGCAGGTATTTAGATTTTTTTCTGACCCACTAGGCAAATCCAGTTATCTTTTTGACGTTGTTCAAGCCATTGAATTTGTGATGAATAAGCAGATTTAACTTGCTCTGCTTGCTCGCTTAACAGTCCTGATAAAACCAGTTTGGCTTCTGGCTTGGCAAGAGAGGTCAAAAACGTCGCTAGTTCCATTAAAGGATTGGCTAAAATATTAGCCATCACAATATCCGCACGTGAATCAATAGGAAAGGCATCAGGTAAATAGAGGCAGAAGCGGTCATGAATGTGGTTGCGTTCAGCATTTTCTGCGGTCGCGATCAGCGCTTGAGGGTCTAAATCCACGCCAAGGGCAGATTGTGCCCCAAGCTTTAATGCAGCGAGCATGAGGATGCCGGAGCCACAACCATAATCGATCAGAGTTGTATCTTCAAGGGTTTGTTCGCTCAGCCATTCTAAACACAAGAAGGTGGTGGGGTGGGAGCCGGTACCAAAGGCGAGACCTGGATCCAAAAATAAGGCGGCTTGCATAGGGCAAGGTGGTTGGTGTTCCGTGCTGCCCGCCCAGAGGCGTTCTCCAAATTGAATCGGCTGATAATATTGTAACCAAGCGCGCTCCCAAGCCTGCTCTGGCAATTCTGTCCAATATAAATGAGCCAACTGATCTGGGCTTAAATGTGGCCTTAAACGATTGATGACCTTCGCCTGATTTTTATTGACAGGGAAGAGTGCAGTTAAGCAAAGTTGCTGCCAAAGCGGCGTTTCACCGGGTTTGGGTTCTAAAATGGGTTGGTCTTGAGCATCCTCAGCACTGACGGATAGGGCTCCAGAGCGAGAGAGCAAATCATCTAAAATGGGAAATTGATCTTCGCGAATATTGACTGTCAGTTGGAGATAAGTCATGCTAATCCTTATTTTACCGAGGGGCCAAAGTTACTGATTGCGAGTTGGAGCGTAGCGGTGTTGTCTGAGCAGGCAGTAACTTTGGCCCCTCGGTAAAATAAGGATTAGCATGCGGGTTGATTGACTGCAATGGCAAGGCCTCCTTTGGATGTTTCTTTGTATTGATCTTTCATGTCATGGCCGGTTTGTTTCATGGCCTTAATAGCATCATCGAGAGAAACCACATGCGTCCCATCCCCCATGAGGGCGAGTTTGGCGCAGTTGACCGCTTGCACTGAACCCATGGTATTGCGCTCGATGCAGGGGATTTGTACTAAGCCCCCGACAGGGTCGCAGGTGAGGCCAAGATTGTGCTCAATGCCCATTTCAGCTGCATTTTCAACTTGCCAAGGAGTGCCTCCCCAAACAGCCGTCAAGGCAGCGGCAGCCATAGAACAGGCAACACCAACTTCGCCCTGACAACCCATTTCTGCAGCTGAAATGGAGGCGCCTTCTTTAAATAAAATGCCAATGGCCGTTGCGGTGAGTAAGAAAGTGAGAATTTCCGCATCCCCTCCGTTGGGTGTAAAATGCAAATAATAATTCAGTACGGCTGGGATAATGCCTGCTGCCCCATTGGTTGGAGCAGTGACGACGCGTCCGCCCGCTGCATTTTCTTCATTGACGGCGAGGGCATAAAGGTTAATCCAGTTCATTTCGTCGCGGGCAAGCCCTGCTTTTTCTTGCTCAAGCAATTTTTCTTTAACGATATGGGCGCGACGCTTTACTTTGAGGCCTCCCGGTAAGATGCCTGCTTCCGTGCAGCCCCGCTCAATACAAGCCTGCATCACCGACCAGATTTTCAAAGCCCAGGCCTTGACTTCAGCTTCAGTATGCCAAGCTTTCTCATTTTCCAGCATAATTTGGGCGATGGAGAGGCCAGTTTTTTTACAATGATCAAGCAGCTCCTTGCCTGTAGAAAAGGGGTAGGGCACGGGGGCTTTAGTCTCAGCACGGGATTTTCCAATTTCCTTTTCATTGACGATAAAGCCACCACCAATCGAGTAATAAGTTTCAGTAAAGAGATTCTTCTTGTTGGCATCCCAGAGGCTAAAGCGCATGCCGTTTGGGTGATAGGGGAGGGTTTCCAGGTAATGAAAAACAAGATCCTGTGGCTCGTTAAATCCAATCCGATGGGCGCCTCCCAGATATAATTGATGATGGCGGCGGATTTCAGCCATCATTTGGGGGATGCGATCAGGATCGATTTGGTCAGGTGCTTCACCTTGCACGCCTAAAAGCACAGCCAAATCAGTGCCATGTCCTTTCCCCGTGAGGGCAAGAGAGCCATAAAGATCGATTTGAATGCGATGTGCTTGGGTCAGCATCCCCGCCTCAGCAGCGGCCAAGACAAACGCTCGCCCAGCCCGCATTGGGCCGACAGTATGAGAGCTGGAGGGGCCTACGCCGATTTTAAAGAGTTCAAAAATACTGACATTCATGGCCATCCTTGATGGCAGGCGGTGTTGAGGAGTATAATATTATCAATTTGCACGAATGGAAAGAAAAATATGGCAATCTTGAGGGTCGTCACGTATCCTGACCCCATTTTAAAGAAAAAATGCCTGTCTGTGACCGAATTTAACACGGAATTACAGACCTTGCTGGACGATATGTTGGAGACCATGTACGCTGATAATGGCATGGGTCTGGCTGCAAATCAAGTTGCGGTGAGCAAGCGCATTTTTATTATGGATGAAAACCCTGCCACGCCGAACCCCATTTTTTTTATTAATCCAGAGATTGTTTTTCAAAGTGAGGAGCTGATTGAAGAAACCGAAGGTTGTCTATCTTTTCCGGGCATTGTCGTCGCCATCAAGCGTCCGCAAAAGGTAGTGGTGAAGGCGCAAGATCGTGAAGGGCGAGAATTTCTCTGTGAACGTGAAAATTACCCAGCTCGCTGCCTTTTGCATGAATACGACCACTTAGATGGGATCACCTTTTTTGACCATCTTTCGGCCTTAAAGCGCAAAATGTACGAGAAAAAGCTACTCAAATATCGTCAGTCGACGATGTGAAGCTAAGCGGTTTTCCGTGCCTTATCCCCCCAGTTCCACGTGGACGGAGGCAAACAATTGGGGGTTGTCGCGGTAATCGACGGGCACTTCGATGAGGACGGGGCCTTTTTGTTGTAAAGCCTTTTGCAAAGTGGGGAGAAGATCCACTGCTTTGGTGATGCGATAGCCAATGGCCCCAAAGCTTTCCGCAAATTTGACGATATCGACAGGGCCCAATTTGACCGCGGAATCACGATGGTATTTGAGAAGTTGCTGTTCGCGCACCATGTCATAATAGCCATCCACCCAAACAATGTGGACAAAGTCCATTTTTTCTCGCACAGCGGTTTCAAGCTCCATTGCGGAAAATAAAAAGCCGCCATCCCCAGACATCGAAATCACTTTTTCACCCGGTCTCGCCAAAGTGGTGGCCATAGCCCAAGGCAGCGCGACTCCAAGCGTTTGTTGACCGTTACTAAACAAGAGTCGATGCGGCTCAAAGCAAAGCAAATGGCGAGCAGTCCAAATATAGTGGCTGCCGATATCACAGGTCAACGTGATCTGATTGGTCAGGACCTTTTTCAAACTTTCAATGAGGGTTAAGGGATGGATCGGGCAATCCTGGTGTGTTTGCAGTGCTGGTGGAGTAGGTGGAAAGGTGCGGCGAGGGTGCGGTTTGGAGAGCAAAGGTGTCAAGGCTTTGATATTGTCACTGATGTCCCCCAAAATTTCGCACTGGGGTTGATAGCATAAATGAATATCTACGGGTTGATAATCCAAGCTGATGAGCATTTTGTCTTGTTTGGCATTCCAGGTTTCAGGATCATATTCAACGGGATCAAAGCCGATCAATAGCACCACATCCGCCTGATCCAGTAAATGATCTCCTGGCTGGTTTTTAAAAAGCCCCACGCGCCCTGCAAACAAAGGCAATAATTCTTCCGAAATCGCCCCAGCTGCTTGATAGCTTGCAATGACAGGCAGGGGGTAGGTTTTTAAAAGGGCACGCAATGCTGCTGTATTTTCAGGGCGACTGGCCTCCATGCCCAAAAACAACACAGGCTGTTTAGCTTGATTGAGCAATTGTGCCGCTTGTTTGAGCATCGCTTGGGGCGCGGAGCCAAAGCGTTCTGGGGGCGGTGGAGTGGGGGCGGCAAGCGTAGTCATTGCCATGCCAACGTCCTGAGGCAAACTCACAAATACAGCGCCAGAGCGCGGACGCGTTGCAATTCTAAATGCATTCATGATAATTTCGGGGATGTTCTCTGGAGTTAAAATCTCCATTTGTGCCTTGGTGACCCCCGCCATGACTTTGAGATTGTCTGTGCTTTGGTGAGACTCTTTGAGTTTCATATTGAGTGCGACATTGCCGCCGATTGCAACAATGGGGTCGCCCTCTGTCGTTGCCGTCAACAGAGCCGTAGTGAGGTTGCCGACTCCCGGCCCAGAGGTGACCAATACCACCCCTGGTTTGCCCGTCAGGCGGCCATATGCAGCGGCCATAAAGCCTGCATTTTGTTCGTGTCGACAGAGAATCATGCGAATGGGACTATCCCGCAGAGCATCAAAAACAGTATCAATCTTCGCACCAGGAAGGCAAAAAACCACTTCCACACCTTGGGCCACTAAACAATCCACCAGAAGCTTGGCTGCTTTTTGGGTTTTTGGCATTCAATTCTCCCTCTAAAAATACTCAAGACTTTAAACATAGCATGTGTTTTTTGATTGCGCAAGATCTGGGTTTATGGGTATGATGAGGGATCATGAGTGATTCGTCCGCCCGTCTAGAAGCCTTAAATCCAGAGGCATCTTTTATTGTTGAAGCCCCTGCTGGTTCAGGTAAAACTGACTTGCTAGTCAAGCGCTTTTTAAGGTTGCTGGATAGAGGTCAGCGTCCGCAGGAAATCTTGGCTATCACCTTCACACGTAAGGCAGCTCATGAGATGAAAGAGCGAATCTTAACCGCTTTGGCGGATCGATCGGATTACGATCTCAATGGGTTGCGAGACAGTTTGCAGATCATGACCATTGACTCCTTTTGTCGCTTGATTGTGAGCCAGGCTCCCTTGCAAAGTCCAGTGCTCACCGCGACCATGTTGGAGGATGAAGGAGCTCTGCGTCACCTCTTCTACCATACCTTACTGAAAGTGATTGCGGATGAGGGAGAGGGAGCAGCTGATTTTTGTGCGCTGTTTCAATATTTTGACAATCAATTGGTGATGGTGAGTGATCTGCTCTTTGATTTGTTAAAAAGCCGCGAAGAGTGGCTGCCGATTGTTTTGCAGGCCAAACAACAGGGCGATGTGGTGCATTTGCAAAAGACTTGTATGGCGCAATTGGCAGAGTCAGCTTGGCAGGAATGGCTGAATCTAGAGCCTGCGTGCTATCGCCAAGCCTTAGGTGAAGAGACGAATTTACAGGCGATTGCAAATCGATTGCTGACGCAAAAAGATGAACCACGGAAAGCTTTAAAAGAGCCGATTCCCCCTCAGTTTTTGGCGTTTCTGATTAAAGTACGGCGCCTGCCTTGTTGGCAGGAAGAAACAGACTCCCTTTTGCCAATTCTATTGCGCGTACTGCCTTTGGCTGCAGCCTACCTACAGCTCCTAATGGCAGAGCATCAGTGGACCGATTTTCATGAAATTGCTTTGGCTGCAGTGCATTTACTTGAGGATGAAACAGCAGAAGTATTGCAACGTTTAGATGCGCAAATTCGCCATGTACTCGTGGATGAGTTTCAGGATACCTCTAATTTGCAATTCCGCTTGCTTACGGCGTTGACCGCATCTTGGCAGCCGGATGAGGGGCGAACACTTTTTTTAGTGGGAGACCCTAAGCAATCTATTTATGGCTTTCGTCATGCGAATGTGGGATTGTTTTTGCAGGCGCGAGCTGAAGGCATCAGTCAGATCCAATTAAAGCCTTTGGTTTTGCATCAAAATTTTCGCAGTGATGAGCGGATTATCCAGTTCATTAATGAGTTTGGAGAGAGCGCTTTCCCTGAAGAGGCAGACCCGATTTTAGGAAAAGTCTGTTTTGTAGAGAGTCATGCAGAGCAGCGTTTTCCTGAAGCCTCTGGAGTGCAACAGCATTTTTTTGCGGATGAACTATCCGAAGCAGAAGACCTGGTACGGCGCATTCAGGCTTTGCAGCAGGGGCATGCAGAGCAAAAAATAGCAGTCTTAGTAAGGGCACGCAGTCACTTGACGCCGATCATTGCCGCGCTAGATGCCGCTGGAGTGGTCTATCAGCTGAAAGAATCACCCTGGCGTGCGGCAGAATCGCTCTTGGATGACCTAATTCATCTTGTGTATAGTGTGCAGCATCTGGGGCATCGCTTGGCTTGGATGACGTTGCTGCGCTCTCCTTTGTGCGGCTTATTGAAAGCAGATTTGTTAGAAGTAGCGCGGCAGAGTGAAACGCAGGGGATCTGGCTCACACTGCAAATGGGGTCTTTTACGCCTGAAGCGCAAACGCGCATTCGCCACGTGGTGAATGCACTCTTCCCTGTTTTGGAAGGTGCGTATCGAGATCAGCCTTTATATCTGCGTCTGCAATACGTCTGGCAAGCATTGTCTGGGCCAAAAATCATCAGGACAAAGGAGGAAGAAACCTGTGTGCGCCGGTTTCAGCAGTTTATCTGTGCGTGTCAAACCCTTCCTGCTTATACTGATTTTAAAAGACACTGGGCTGAGTTCGATGCGGGGGAGCGGGTTCCCGAAGAGGCAGGGGTTTTACTGCTCACGATTCATCAATCCAAAGGGCTGGAATTTGATCATGTGTTTCTGCCGGCCTTGCAACGGGTGACGGCGCGATCTGATTCGCCCCTGTTGTTATCGCAGATTTTTTATTTAGAACAGCAATTTTACTTTTTGCTGGCGGAACGTAAAGGCGCAGTCACGACGGAAACCCCAGCTTATGCTTATTTGAAGTGGTTGACAGCGCAAAGGCAAGAGCAGGAGATTTTAAGGCTCTTGTACGTTGCCATGACCCGCGCGAAGCGAAGTCTGTGGCTCTCTGCGGTGGTGGAGCAAGATGCCAAGCACGAGTGGAAGGCCCCCGCGAAAAGCTTTTTAAAATATCTTTTGCCCCATCTTGCGATTGATCGGCATTATTCAGCGCAAACATCGAATTTACAGAGCAGTCAAAAAGATCAAATACCGCAAGGAATTTGGCGTCTTCAGGCCTCAGCCTTACAGGGCTTGGGCGTGTGTGAGCCAGTTGCACTCCAGCCAACTTGTGGGGCGGGTGCGCGTCTCAAAGAGCGAGCGATGGGGGAGTGGATTCATGCCTATTTGGAGTTTCGTGCCCGACATCAAAAATCAATGCCGATGACAAACATTGCGCCGCAGATTTTGGCGGTGATTCAAAAAATTGATTCGAGTCCCACTGCCGCTTGGATTCTTGGGCCACATGAGGGGGCTGAGAGTGAGTGGTCGTTTGTTTCAGTCAATGCGCAGGGTGAAATGGTCAAAAATCGGCTGGATCGCAGTTTTGTTTTTGAAGGGATTCGTTATATTATTGATTACAAGCTGACTCATCCCGCTGAGGGCGAATCCTTTGAAGCGTTTATCGAGCGCATGAAAACGGAATATAGGCCGCAGCTCAAGCATTATGAAGCGTTGGTGCGAGCCTGCGATACGCGCTATCCGATTCGCTTGGGTCTGTATTTTCCAGAATGGGATCATTTAGCCTATTTGTCCAATTAACAAGATGGTATGGACTCACTCACCTAAACGGCATCAATGTGCCAAAATGAGAACGGCGTCAAAGCGCCAAGGTAGTTTCATTTAATTAAGGAGCGAGTCCATGAAAGATATTACAACAATCGGTATTGATTTGGCAAAGAATGTTTTCCAAGTGCACGCAGCGGATCGATTTGGAAACAAAATATGGAGCAAGAAAGTGAGCAGAAATAAGCTGAAGGAGTTGATTATAAACACCCCCGCCAGTTTAATCGGGATGGAAGCTTGTTGTGGTTCACACTATTGGGCCAGAGAATTTACAGCGATGGGGCATGAAGTGAAGCTGATGAATCCCCAATTTGTTAAACCCTATGTAAAGAACAACAAAAATGACGCTAGAGATGCTGAGGCAATCAGTGAAGCAGTGACACGCCCGACAATGCGTTTTGTACCCATTAAAACGGCAGAGCAACAAAATTTAATTGCGCTCCATACCATGCGTAGTCAGGTAGTGAGCAGGCGAACACAAGTCAGTAATTGTCTACGTGGACTGCTTGCAGAACAAGGAATTATCTGTGCCCAAGGCCATGCAGCATTACGCCGTTGCCTCATGGATATTTTAGCGGGCGATCTGAAAGCGTTTCAAGCGATTCCATTTTGGATGAGTGATCTGCACGCGGAATTAATGAGCTTGGACGATAGAGTGAAAGCGTATGATGCTGAACTCAAGAGGAACTCTGCCGTCAGTGAGGTAGCTCAGCGCTTACTGACCATTCCTGGAGTGGGCCAAGTCACCGCGGGTGCGATAGAGGCAAAGATCGGGGGCGCGAACTGTTTTAAATCAGGCCGAGATATGGCAGCCTTTTTAGGCTTGGTGCCTAAACAAAATTCCAGCGGTGGAAAGGAGCGGTTAGGCGGAATCAGCAAGCGAGGAGATCAATATCTCAGAAACCTTTTGATTCATGGGGCCAGAGCGGAAATTAGGGTCAGCTTGAAGCACAATAAAGGGGAGAGTTCTTTATATCACAGCTGGGTTGTTAAAACGGTAAATCGAATTGGGAAAAACAAGGCAGCGGTTGCCTTGGCCAATAAGCATGCCAGGATTATCTGGGCCATGCTAAAACACAAGCGGTCTTTTAATGCTAACTTTGCAGAGGTGTTCGTCGGCAAAGCTGCTTAAAGGAAAAAGTTAAACAAAAAAAGGATCTTACAGTTGCACTGAGAAACAACATGGCAAAAACAGGTCACGACCTTGATTGAATTCTATGTCTCCTTGGCCCATGAGGCCGCTAACAAGGTTGAAAGAATCAGGGTGCGCGGATAACCATACTGGTGAAGACAAGCTCAAACTTGCGCTTCAATAGAAACCGGATATAAGGAAGCAACTTTGCTTTTGTTCATGCCACGAAAATTTCTCTTGCATAACCGAGTGAGTCCATATAAGGAGACGCAAAATGAGTATCCATATTCGATCGACTCTCAGACAAGCTTGGAAATTAGTGTACGGTGCAAAGAAGGCTTATTTTTTTGGCCTGGTCGGTTTGATTTTGATTCAGACTGTCCTACTTTGTGTAAGCGAGGAGCTCAATAAACATTTTGCCAACGCGCTTTGGATAGGCCCCCTGATGACCATTATCATGCTTTTTTGCACCAGCCCCGTTGCGGCGGGATTTGCGATGCTGGGGCTAAAACAAGCACAACATCAGCCATTTAAATGGAATGCGGCTTTTGCCTATTTTAAACGCATATTTCCTTTGTTTTCTGTTTATTTTATTTCCTCTTTAGTGCTCTGGTTTAGCGCTTTGGTGATTTTGTTTGCTCTGCTGAAATTGAGCATGCTCATCATCGGACCCTATGACTGGACTGGGCACGATGCTAGGCTCCGTCTCACCGTTTTTGTAGGGGTGAGCATCGTCACTGTATTGCTCTGCGTCGCGATTTACACCTT
Source organism: Pseudomonadota bacterium (assembly GCA_021848625.1). Lineage (GTDB taxonomy): Bacteria > Pseudomonadota > Gammaproteobacteria > Francisellales > CACEW01 > JAJZUD01. Next base: position 31,375 of record JAJZUD010000005.1, on the reverse strand, counting down.
TTTTAATTTTAGTTTTTTGTTTATTCTGGAAGCAAAGCAGCGCTTTTACCAAGCCATCTGGAGCTCTATACGCCTGTCTTGGGCACATTTTAAGGGGATCTATGGCTTGACCTTGCTGTTGTTTATTCTAAACTGCATCGGCACGCTTTGCTTTGGAGTGGGCCTGTTGTGGACACTCCCTCTAACTTACATCAGCATGGCCCTAGTTTATCGAAAATTTGCGCACCCCGCCTCCATCCACACTGATGTGAATTAAGCAAAACATGGAGGAGGCGCACTTTAGCTGGACTCAGAAGGCTCGCATTAGCTTGCTGTTCGTGTTCATCGCGTTTTTGGTGCAAGCTTCTCTCTTTCCTTACCACGATGCGCCTCCACCAGCGCTTTGCTTGAGCAGCCTCACGGATCTTTGCTATCACTATACCAATATTGTCAAAGCCAGGGAGGCCCTACTTAGCCATGAATGGTTTTTGCGTACGGCCCCGCAGATTGTGGGGACTTGGTTTTATCCTGTGTATCAGTTTTACAGCCCTCTTTTCTACCAAGTAACGGGGATTTTGGCGCTCATTTTTCAAGACCCCTTTAATGCCCTACGGTGCGGGCTGATGCTAGCGATGCTTGTGGGTGCGTGGTACTCATGCAAATTGTATGTGTATTTATTCAAGAATTCTGCGGCAGCGATCCTGGCAGCTTCACTGTATTTACTTTCCCCCTATTTAATACAGGATTTGGGCACACGGGCTGCTTTTCCAGAAGTGTTTGCGCAAGGCTTATTTCCAGCTACTCTGTATTATTGGTTCCGCATTTATGATGCTAGAGGTTGCTCTGAGCGTGCTTACTTTCTGTTGGCTGGGATCTTTGCCAATTCTTGTTTGATGGTTACCCATCTGATTACTGTGGCAACGACAACTGTGTTTATGTTTTTATTCTTTATTTTGCTGAGTGTGCAAAAAAAATCCTGGCGGCCCTTGCTTGGCGTTTTACTTTGCTTTATTGCCACGCTTGCCCTAGCCTCTTGGTATATTATACCCATTTTACTTGAACAACATTTGTTTGTGGTCAGCAATTTAAGTCTCAGGAATCCTTGGGGATACGTCGGCGCAGTTACCTGGAAAGACCTAATTTCATGGCATCCCAGCGCGACCCCTACATCGCCTTTTGACATTCCCTTTTCAGGGGCTTTAGGCTTGCCTGTTGTTTTAGCAAGTGTGTATTGGATTGTGCGCCTTTATGCTTGGCCCAAAAAAATTCAATTTGAACAAATTGCCGTCCTCAAAGTTTGTCTCTGGCTCTTTTTAGTCTGCCTGCTTGTGGTTTGCTCCCCTTTTAATTTCTGGAAATTCCTGCCTCACTTTAGCTATGTCATTCAATTTCCCTATCGTCTTTTAACGGACTGTATGTGGCTTGGGGCTTTGCTGTTTGCGGGATTTGTTGCTCAGTTTTCTTTTAAAGCAAGGGCCTTAACCCTGAGTGTCATTGCCATTGCTTTTTTGAATTTACAGTGGTTACCGCTGGCGCCAAAAAATCTCTTCGTCTTTCCGCCTAACTCCGCCTTTTTAGACTTTCAATATCCAGGCGATTACCTTTTAGATGCCTCTTTGGTACACTTTATTATACCGGATCAAAGCGTCACAGAGACGACCAATGACTGCACAATTCAGGGTGTGACTTTAACTTGTCAGCTTACCGTCCAAAAGAGCCAAACCATCCAGCTGCCTTTGCTCTATTATCCACATATGCTGAGCATTGAGGCAGGCGACCAAAAACTGGACTATTTTCCCACTGCTTTTAACCTACTGCCCAGCCATTATGTGCTTGCTGGCGTGCATTTAAATCCAGGCCATTACAATTTGATTGGCCGATGGACGGGCTACCCCCCCGTCAATCTGCTTAGCCTGCTGACTTTGATGATATATGGCCTTGCTTGGCTGACCTGGATCGTGTGGCGTATCCTCTTCGCTAAAAACTCTGCGGCTGAAGACCCGTCCACCAATCATTCGTAACATTAAGCCAAACTCCTGGTGTGGACCTCATTCCATCACTTCCCCTCCAGTTACCGTTATCGCAACCAGTGTTATCTACAGTGGTATTACATAGCACATCTGTGCCTGTTGTAGTTTCTTGAAACAGAGGAACCACGCCCCCTATCTTTACGTCACTATCCCCCTGTGGGCCAAACAATGCCGCAGCAAAAGTTGATGCAGGATAGCTTACGCCATCTCCAGTGATGCTCGCTGTTTGAAAATCAAGTTCTGCATTGCTATAAGGGACAGGCACGGTAGGAGTTGAAGCCTGCATGGAAGTCTTTAGAGTGCTTAATCCAGCGTTACTACACCCTTCGTTAATACCTTTATCCGAATTGGCCACAACCAAATAACGCACCCATTGCCCACTTCCCACGTCAATCCCATTATCTGACTGCCATGATGTCGACCCCAATACAGCAACAGCCACGCAGCCAGCATCACAAACTTGCAGATGCATGGTATAACCCGGGGCTACTGTAATCGGGGTAGTGCCTGTAATATTCCAGCCACCGCCACTCTGTTCATTCCCCCCAGCACCGCCATCACCATTATTCTGAGAATAGACGTTAGATTGAGTCACTGAGTTTGCAATCGGCCACGCATTAGTATAATTAAAATTCTGATCAATCCACCAACCAAAATCATCATTCGAGACATCGTCTGAACCAGTTGTTGTTGCACCACTATCCGCTTCAACAACAGAGATCCAAGCATCAGAGGAATTATGAATTTGAAGCATAATATTTGGAGAATCACAGCAAGCCTTTTCTATACCACAACCATCAGCATATATCGAACCTGGAACCAAACTCACACATGAGAGAAAAAATATAATTTTCTTTAGTTTCACTCTGTTACCCTCCCCCTTTTTTATTGTTTTGCGTTTTTATTGCAGACAAAATTTGTGCCAAATAATATCCATTACTTTGAGTTACACTCACCAATTGAGAACTCATGCCGTTCACAGATTGCACCATCGCTACCTGCAAGGCTTCTGTCTCCATCAGTCGCTGCAGTTCTTGATAGGCAATATAATTTTGAATCGCCTCTTGAACAGCAATCATACGTAATAATTGAGGCGTTGTTGCAACGGATACATCACTCATCCAATTACCCGAAAAGGGCGCATTAATAGACTGCTGGAGCGCAGCTAAATTGGAAGTACCTGATGTCGAAGAAGACGCGATTAATGCAGCCAAACCCTGTTGTGCCGCTCTAATTGTATCCGAATTAACCGAAGTACTCACAGCGGGAATCGGATTAGTGGATTGCATGATCGCCAAAATATTAGAGTAGCCGGATTCAGAAGACAAAAAATTACTGCTCACGGCCTGCTGATTTGGTTCAAACTCGGCTAGAAACTGACTATTACCCAACTGAATATTGGCATTAATCTGTTGTAAAATGCCACTTCCCCCCCCAGAATTATCACTGGTAGGGGTAAACACAGCGTTGGAAGACGACGCGCTACTCTGGTTTAAACCCGGTGTTGTGGGATAACCTGTTGGTGCAGTAGGAGGCAAAGTCAAACGCTGAGAGGAAGAGGGGGCACTGACACTTCCAGGCGGCGGAGGGAAAATGGGAGAAGGACTGGATGAGGTTAGCGCAGGGTTAGGCAACAGCTTCAAACTAGATGGTGATGCAGCAGAACTAGGTGAGAACTGTCCCACACTTGATGCTGGCTGAGCCAAGGGTGCTGGAGTTTGATACTGAGGGCCACTGGCTGTCCGGGCTGGGGCACTGGCAGACTGCGTTGCTGAGGCAGAAGCACTGGCCGTCTGGGCAGCGCTATTGCTATTGGAATTTGCCGTCGCTGCAGTATTCGAAGTCGAACTCGCATTGGAATCGGAACCTCCTCCAAAAAACCCATAAGGATTGGTGGAATCGTCTGCATAAGCCACAAAATTGACCCCTAAAAAAAGCAAGCCTACAAGCATCTTTTTTTTCATCATTTTCTCCATTCTTACTCACCGCCTCCCTCTGCTGCTTCAGCCACATTTTTAATTGTGTCCACTGTACCTTTACCACCTGCAGTCCAAGTATCAAACTTGGTTTGTGCGCTTTTCTGTGCAATCTCTGCTTGGTTTTGGCCTTTGGTTTGCTGCGCTTTTACACCTTGCTCTAAAGCTTGACTTCCAGCTTGGGCTGCAGAGCCTGCTGTTTTTTCAGCCGCCTGACCAAATTGCTGCGCTTCTTCCTTACCTGCCGAACTGCCATGCGCCCCAATGTACTGCATCACCGCATCGGGAATCGAATAAATAGGGGAGAAACACTTGGTCACCGCCATCATCAAAAAGCTACAGTAGGAAAATAACAATATACAAGACATCACCCCTGAGATTGTTTGATTGTTGGGCGGTAGCGCTTGCAAAGTATTGTCAGCAATCACATGGAAGCCTTGTGCTGAATAGCTGATTAAGATATAGGTTAAGATCATCGCAGTGACAATCCCGATCACCATTAAAACCGGCCTAAATACGACGGCAAGCAGCATTTTAACGGCCGGTTGTGCATGACCCAAATACTGATTTCCACCAGGATAGGCTAAACCCAACATCACCAAAGGTGCGGCCACCACTGCTTCAATCACCCCTAACACCCAGGCCATTTGCCCCCCCCAAAACATCATATAGGGCATGAAAGGCACCACCAAGGCAAATTGCACTCCTGCAGTAAATAAAGAGGTCATGACAAATAAGAATACAGGCATCCACATCAACTGCAGCCCGATATTAGACATCGTTGTCAAGGTTTGGACCTGCATATCCAGCGTAGTTTCTGCAATCAAAATCTGCCCTGCACTTGAGAAAGCTGAGCCAATGATGGGGATGGAACCCGCTGAAGAGAGCCCTGCCGCAACACTAGCTTGACTTTCATCAGACTGTAAATTACTTTGCAGCCCAGCCATAATCAATTTATATTGGGTATAGACATCATTCATCGAGGCCACCACATTCATGATCATTTCGATCCCAGCACTTCTAATTTGCTGAATCATACTAAACTGCGAGGCTAAAATATCCCCATTGTAAGGCAAGCCTAAATTATAGACATCCTGCATCACGGAATTTAAACCCACTGGAGTCTCACCTGCGGCCACACCTGAAACCTGGGCATTCCCAAGCAATTGCGAGAAGATAGAGTTCATCGCTTGATTTACAGGCAAAATATCCTGCCCATTGGCATTGATAGCCCCATTTTGCTGCAAGGTATACATAAGATTTTCAAGTGGATCCACGAGACTTGTATAAGTCACCGTTGCTCCCCCTATTGTACTACAATTTGCAGCAACATTATTGAGCAAAAACTCTAAGGTAATTTGGTAAGTCGATGGCAAGTTTTGTAGTGCTGAGTAAAGTTGCACAATATCTGGATCAGCTGCTTGTATCTTGGAGAGTGGGCATGGAATCTCTGTATTTGTATTAGGATAAGTCGGATTAGGATATGCGTTAGGATTATAGACTTGAATCGCACGATTCCAAGCCAAATTATTTGATGCCCCTGGCAAAAACAGATCTGCAGCATTAATATTATTGAGCTGCAGAGTGATATTATCTGGGCCTACCCCTACAGCCTGCCCCCCGAAGCCGATGTAGGCTGGCGTGGTATCAGTAGAAGAATTAACCTTAAATAAATCCGTGTTTAAGAGCGTCGGGGTGGTTGTAACAGCAGGAGAAGCACTATTTGCATCGACCTGCGGAAAAATATTGAAATTATCAGGCGTGGTTGTACTATTGTACAAAGGCCCAAACTCGGCTAGTGCATAGTAAAATGTCAGAGTCAGGTCCCCGGTAATATTCGCTCCCGCAAACCCTGCAGTCATCAAATTTTGAATGGCTGTGGCAAGCTGCCCCAAATTAGCAGAAAACTGCGCATCCAAAATCAAATAACTATAAGCTGCATTCCACCAGCTACCGCCTAAAGTTACACTTGGGGGTTGGTAAGTCTGCTGTGCACCCGTCGCATCTACATAAGAAATTGGGCTAGGCGTATACACAAATCCATCTGGATTCATAGAACAGGACGGCGCTGCCCCACTTCCCTTCGAACAATCCGCATAAGTCCCATTGGCCAGCAGGCCTACCGCATCGCTTAATTCAGTTTGTTCAATTTGATTAAGCAAATAACCCTGAGTAGTACTGCCAGCACAGGATGCAGCGATTGCTCCAGTTGGACTTTGCCACACAGGTGGAACAGTCACCCCACCCAATGAGCCAATACAATTATTTTGAAAATTCTGCAATCCAGTTGCACTATCGCTTGCCAACTTCATCTGCACTGCTTGTGTTTGTGGATCTGTAGATTTTATATTTGAAGCAACAGGGGGGGTATAAATATACTCTCCACTCACCCCAATCAGTCCATCTGCTGCCACTCCATCCCATTCTTTGGTGCCATAATCGGTAGGGTTCGCCAAAATATCCGTGGCCGTTGTGATATTCTTCCCATTACTCCCAATCCAGAAAAAGCTACTCCCAACACCCACCCCATTTTCACTCCAATTGGCGCTCGTATTAATCGTGGTAGCACCAGTTAAAATTAATCCCAAATTAGATTCGCAGGCACTCACAGCCGCGGGGGAATTGAATAAAGAATAACAAGACACTGCATCATTGTCCACGCCTCTAACCGGTGGCTGACCATCAATCCCTCCAATAATAGCTTTAGCAAAATCAGGGGGGATAGTACCCACTTTTAAAGTATAGCCGGTGGGCACAGGAATGGTCTCGGTTTGATTGGCAGTCTTCATCTGCATCTGGTTGTCCACAAAATTCAAGACTAAATTTTCTTGCAGCATGGTCAGAATATAATTACGAATATACGAGGGCTCTGCAGGGGGAGAAAAGTTGTTAAATACATCGTTTAAAACAGAGTTCCACAGCGACGTCCCCATTTGCACGCCAATTAAAATCACATAGAGGAAAATATACTGCCCCACGCAATACCCACCGCTCAAAGGCACGATAAATAAAAGACCAACAATCAGGCGAACGGGTGTCCAAATACTATTCCACTCTCGCCCTAAAAATTGCCCATCTGCAGCAGAATTCATGGTCCCAACAAACAACATAATCGCTAAAATAATCGAGCCAAATGCTAGTAATCCGGTGTTAAAAGCCTGGATCATTGGAGCGAAAGTGGTCCCCTCTGGGCACGGCGTTCCTGCCGCAGTGGTGCAAGCAGGGAGCCCCATCACGTTTTGAATAACTGACCCCAAAATTTGTTGCAAAATGATCACCGACGCGTCATTCTGCGATGGCATGGGTATTGTAAATACACTCATATCGACCTCGTTCCTAGCTAATTGAGAGTAATGGTGGGCCCGGAGGTTGTCACCATATATTCTTCTACCACATCATAAAGCAACATCACAAACTCAAATAAAGACTGCTCTGGCATGATGTTAACTCGCTCGCCTGTAAGAGTCTCCGGGTCATTGACCAAAGACACACTCAGCTTGCGTCCAAATAAAAAATCAGCTAACAAATTGGCCCGCTTCACCAAAATGGGCAAAGCCCCATCAAAAGCAAAAACACGCTCAGGCGTCAGCGTCGCATCACGAAAGGAGAAAGTCTTGCTATGCCGACTGGCCAATTTGACTAAAATAGATGGAATATCAAACATTTTACTGCACCTGTTGAATAATTTGTGACACACCTAAAAGCTGATGAGCTGCCACGTTATTAACCCTTGAAACCACAATGGTTAAAAGGATGTCTTGAGAAGTTTGAGTACTGCCCTTTTGAAAATATAAAACAAGCGGCATTTGTACTTGCCACATAAACACGCCATTAAAAACACCGGTCCCAGTAATGACCGGCACCCCATTGGGCGCTGCACTGACAATTTGCTGATTGCTTATAATTTCAGACAATTGCGAAGAAAACGCGCTTTGGAATTGTGACCAGCCCTGCGGCGTAAAATAGCCCTGCATGGCGTTGAGCTGACTGCGATAATGGATAAAATCAAGCTGATAAATATTGGGAATATTGCTACTCACCCAGTTCAACACTGTAGCATTGGTCACAACAGGCTGCGTAGTGGGATAGAGGGGAATCAGCTGTCCGGTGTTATCGGTTGAAAAGAAATACTTTTCAGGCGGCAATTGCTTATTCATCACCACCGCGGCAACCAGCACAATATTCAAAATAATACTGACTAAAACCACCCACACCAGGCGCCTAAAGCCATCTTTATAAAAATCATTCCGGAGCTTCACTTGCTCTAGAATATTTTTCTCTGTTACTGCTGTTGTCATTTTCAAGCTCCTTTGCTGCTTCTCGCCCTAGCTCAATGTCGTGGGATGGAGAGGGATCATTTGCCCATCATCCGTCACTGCATTGATGACCAAGGGACTTTTTCCATGCATATGCAAAAAGAAAAGATACCCAACCAACCCTATACTTAACACAAAACTCACCAACAAAACCCAAATAATCCGGCGAAACCATTGCCGATAAAAATCACTCCGCAACCGGATGGCCTGAAGCTTATTTTCACTTGTTGACATTTTTAAGCCATCCCTAGAGGGGGAGCAGTGGGGTTGTGGTCCGGTACAACAGACGCGGGCCTGCCGGTCACCGTACTTGCTGCAGGCCCAGGTGTAGCCAGTGTCATTCCAGAGGAACTTGCGGCTGCAGCGTCGATTTGCATGCCTTGTGCGGTTGTAATAGGCGGAATGCTAAAACCTTGCCCCAAAAGATCCATTCTCACCAAATTAGCATATTGTCTTAGTGCCTCATTACCAGGCTCTTTCGGATCTAGATATTCCCTTTCTGTAAGCGGTTCTCCTGTGCGTGGATCTTTTTTTACTTCGCCAGTCGCAGGGTCTTTGACCTCGACATCTCGATAAAATCGCGCTGTTGTATAGCCCGAAGCACCATCCCTCTCTACCTGTAATTTTACACCATCCTTCTGGAGCTGCACTGCAAGCCCTCTTTGCTCTACCAAAGCATCTTTGCCATCCGCCGCTTTTTCTCTTGCTTCAGCCTTTTTTTCTTTTTCTACTGCTGCCTTTTCCTTTTCAGGGCCTTGTGCTCGAAGCGCTGCTGCTTCTGCTCTAAGCTTCTCCGCCTCCTTACGTAAGGCCGCTGCCTCTTTGTTCAATTTTTCAACTTCGCGAGTGAGTACTGCTACGTCCTGATTCAAGTTGTTTGCAGCCTCGCTCCAGGCTGCGGCCACAGGGCCTCCCGTTGCCTTTCTGATCAGCCAACGCACGGCAAATGCAATCAAGACCCCTGCTTTTTCATTGTCATTTTTGCAATTGGCCAGTCGCCGCCTTCTTTCGTCTGCAAAGCCCTTGTCACTCATGCCTGTACAGGAAAAAGCGCCATCACTCGTTTCGACGAAAGTACTCTTCTTCATAGCCTCACGGAAAGGGGGGTGTTGATCGCGCTTTGCAGCGTAGTCAAGGTGCTTATGCTCTTCATAGTTCAGATCCTTTAATCGCGCGGTGAAAGCCTCAAAGTCCGCCAAACTGACGTGACTGGCATCGCGAAGATCTTTCCCCCCTGCGGTTAAATCTTTGTAGGCTTGCACCACCTCTGCAAATGCAGGATTGATATGCGTTTTTTCTCTGATCCCTGCTCGCTCCTTGACTCTACTGTTGTCTGCATGCTCACGTGCCAAACGCGTCATCAAGGCTTCCATTTCACTCGCTACGGCATCACGATCCGTCATGTCAAGGACAGTAGGCGGCACAGGCGGCGGTGGAGGAGGAACGGGTGGAACTGCAGGCATTGGGCTATGGGCCATTTTTTATACTCCTAATTCTCGCAATATCCCAGAATACGGCTCTTCATCCGCATGGGCTTTTAATTCTTCAATCATGGTCAAGGCCATCTTTTGAGCATCTTCCGGGGATAAATTTTCAAAATCATCAAGATTAGTCAATAATTTAGTCTGCTCATCACTCAAAAGACCCAAGTCCTTCGCCACAGCAAAATCATCCACCATATCGTACCCTTCCTCGGTTAGTTTTGTCATGAGTCGCTCCTGATTGAGTTGTTTTTCTGCAGCACTGGGTTCTTGATATAAATAGCGGCCTTGAATTCCCGCCCGCAAACGCACAGGCAAAAATCTCAAAAATTGCTCATAGCATTGCACCATCTCCTCCTCAGCATGCGCCTCAGGAATGGCTAACACTACTTTGACAGCCTCGTCATCATAAGAAAAATAAGTATCCAGATAATATTCAATCACGCCTAAAACCAGTTTTTTGACCGGCATATGCAAACTTTTAAACCGAGCCAGACGCTCTACAACGTAGGCCTCAGCCAGCCGCTGATCATGAGTTAAATTTTCTTGTACACCTGCTGCCATTGATTACGCCTCTTTCTGCTTTTTCCAGCGAGATACAACCTCATCTTTATACCATTCGGAAAACGGACAACCTAATGTTTTTCTTTTCATCTGATACAGCCAAAAATGGTAGCGAAACAAAAATGCCAAAATCAGCACTCCAAATCCGACACACATTAGACTCAATTTCCACTCATGATGATAGAGCCCCACGAGTAAATACATTATATCAAGAACAAAGAAAAATAAAAATAAAAATAATATTTTTTTGAATTCTTTTTGTATCCGAATGTAACGTTCTACTGGCATATAAAATGGCTCTTCCACAGCTTTTTTATCGTGCAAATTGTAACGAACTGTATCTTTAATAACCCCCAAACTGGCATCCAAACCGACTTGGAGTTGTGACACCCCCATCATCTTTAAGCCCTCATCGACTAGACGTGTTTTGAATGATTTTTTATTGCTTTTTCTCTTTTTAAACAGGCCCATGGCCCCTCTCCTTATCCAAATGTTTTAAATTTACTAACCAAATCATCCACTTTTTTCGGCAAACATCCGTTATAGCTGGTTTGGCTTTCAATTTCATTGATGACTCCCAAAGACTCATCTTTAGCCAAGCCTTCACTTTTACCAATCAAAATATTTAAGCGTTTCACCACTTCATACAATTTTTCCTTCGTCAAAATAGACGGCAACAAGGTTGAAGTCTCGATATCAAAAAAGCGACTGGCTAAACGCTCTTCTACTTTGATAAACATAAAGATCGATGGATTGGTGGATTGATCGCCAAAGTCCACTTTTTCTTCTTCTTTTTTACCTTGCACAAACGCCGTTAATGCTTGACTTAACTTACCCTGATCTTTGAGCAAGGTTTCATCATGCATAATTTTAACAATATCAATCAAAGCCCCTTCAGCCGCAACCGCTTTAAAATCACTCAACTGCACCTTGACCTGGCTCAGCGAGCGCACCAATTCGACACTTTTATCGGAAGGACCCTTCACTTTGAGAAACTGGTTAAGCTTAATTTTGGCGACCTTGGGCGGATTAGCATAAAACATACGCGCCCGCACGATATTAGATTTGAAAAAGATATGCCCTTCCCCTTCCCGCTGATCTTTTAAGTCCAGCAAATCAATACGATTACGCTTATCCAAAGAGGCTTCACCTGTATCTTTGTAATGAAGTGCCCCCCCAGAACCCTGCCTAGAAAAGCTTCGTGCCACTGATACGTAGGATTCCCCAGCAGTTTTTTGGAAAAAATCCCAAGTTTCAACTGGATCCTCCAATTTCATACAAATTTTGATGTTGGTATTCGCACAAATCGAGGCAGCTTCTTCCTTCCCCGCCTTCTGAAATGCAGGCAAATCTTGCCCGGCAAAAACGACGGAAAACCCTAAAGAACGAGCCTGTGCAGGCACAACCGCAAACCCTTTAACTGCATAGTAACCGTATTCATCCAAAATACATAAATAGGGGGTTTTAGAATTGGTGGGCTTACGCTCAATCACGTCGCGGTATTCCCCTTCAACCTGACTACCCAATCCACCTGCCAGCATTGATTTTAAGGATGCAATGATTAATTTTCCTAAGTTGGAAAGCTCGTCTGGGGATTTTTCCAACGCGGGTAACAGCACGACCAAAATCCGTCGATTCAAAACCACGTCATGAAAATCGACTTCAGCCAAATTGGTGCGAATGATATGCGCATAAACGTCAGCCAGCGACCCGAAGATCCGAGTTAACTGCATGGTGATATAACCATGCTGCTCAAAGACTTTGCCGCTCTGTTTACCCTTTTCGCTTTTTTGATAGCCTGGCAGGGTAGCTAGATAGTTTTCAAGCGGATCCCGCACTTCAAAAGGCAAAATTTCAGGCATGATTGAGATATTGTTGTTTTGATCGATCACTTTACGATCGTAGAGCAATTCCTCAATGGCATCCAGCGTAAAATAACGACGAATTAAGCCCGCTTCAAGCAAGAGGTAACCGCGATCCCGCATCCAAACAAGTGGCCGCATTAATGCCTCTACAAACGAAATAGCCCGGCCTTTCCACATATCGGCATCCCCACCACCAGGCTGCCCACCCCCGCTATCCATTAAGCTTACAACCAAATTAGTTAACATACTGGAAGAACCAGTTGCAAAAGGGTTCATGGTATTAGAAAGCACCACTTCCTGCGGCCCAATAATATCCGCTGCTCCCGTCATAAAGTTGATTAAAAGCAAATCATCTTCACGCCCCATGGAACGTACCATCGAAAATACTTTTGCAAAAAGCGAGTTATCCCCTTTTCCATCCACGTAAATAAAGCCACTGCCTTGCGCCAAAGCGTTAAACGAAACCGACAAGAGCGCTTCGGTTTTACCACTCCCGGTCGAACCAAAAATTAAAACGTGCGTCCGCATGTCGCTATTGCTAAACCAAAGTTGCTCGTGCGTGACATTATCATTACCAAAATAATAAATCCCAGAGGCTGGACCCGGCGCATTGCTACCGGGCAAGGGGTCATTACGATCCAATAAGTGTGAATAGGCAGGCATCTTGTAAGGCAGTTCAACTGCTGCAAAAGTACTATACCAAAAGACAAACACGGCAATTAGAAAAAAGAGATCTGTAAAAGAGGGAAACACGTACATGCCGACAATCGCGCCTGCAATGAAAGTCAAAGCCCCCCAGCGATTTTTGATAAAATCACGCACCTGCTGCCAAAACGGCCGCAAATCACGCAATGCTTCAACGTTTTTAAATTCTTGAGTTCTAGTGATCCCTCGATATTTTTTAACCATCAACTCCGCCTTATAATGATTTTACGGGTTCCCCCTAACGCCGTGCGCATCAACCGAAAACACGCGATTAGAGAAATATGATAATAGTTCAAAATAGCGAGCGCAGCCAGCACAACAACAACCGCCCCAAAAGTAATCCAGGTTGGATGAAACATCCAAATCACCACAACAAAAAACCCCTTCGCATCCAATACAAAAAACCGTGGTGTCAGGGCAGAATCCCTCCAATGTGAATAAATATCAGCCATTTGCTTTTTGCTCCATTAAGAAAAACCGTTGATATGCTTCATCTGTTAATTGCCCTGCTTGATATTTCTTTTCCACATCCGCCATGATCGGCTGACCGTACTTCGGCAGCAAGGCACGAATTGTGGCCACCAATTGATCCATTTCTGTTTTTAACAAAGCATCGCGCACTTCGTTAGTAAATACTAAATATTCCCGCACTGCTGTACGCTTACCATTGGGATTGGGCAACAGCGCTTGCCAAATCACCACCTTTATCGTTTCCAACAAATCAAACAAGCAGCTATCCCGTGCTTCATGCGGAAAAATCATCACCATTCGACGTAACGTGTCTGCAACGCCATTACTATGCACTGTCGTATAAACCGGATGCCCCGTAAGCGCAGCTTCGATCACTGCTTCGATTGTCTCTTGATCCCGCGCTTCCCCCACCAAAATCAAGCCCGGTTTACGCCGCAACGCGTTACGCACCCCCGCTGCAAAACTATTTAAATTACGAGGAATTTCTACTTGAGAAACGATGCTTGTCGGCATTTTAACTCGCGTATAAACATATTCAATCGGAGCCTCATAGGTCAAGACTTTCAAATTTGCATCTTCTTTACTACATACATCAGCAATCATCGATGCCAACAACGTACTTTTACCCGATCCAGTTGCACCACTGATGATCATCACCCCCTGCGGTACTTTCAAGTAGGGCAACAGCTCAGGCTCGATACCCAAGGTCTCCAAGGCTGGGGGTTGGCTTGAAATCACCCGTAAGGTCATTTGCATCCCTTGATAACCGTCAAAATAGCAGGCAGTAATATTGACACGGAAGCGATATTCGACATCACGGTCCATTTTTAATCGATAATGAGTATCGATATCTGTGCCTGAAAAAATCATTGCCGTTGCATTTGGGCCGTAAACATGCTTAATAATATCGGACATTTCTTGCAAGGTTAACACCCGTTGCGTTGTTCGACATTGCCGGCCATGAATTTCCGCAAACACCACTTCGCCTGTTTGAAAAGTCACATCCGAGGCTTTATTTTCACAACAGAACAGAAGCAGGCGGTCAAATTGCTGCGCTACAAAATAATTAGGTTCATTGGGAAACAGGTGCGGGTCCATTTCCACCCCCTTGACTTGGCGCCTCAACTGAGCGCGCTAAGGCGCTGTCAAGTGAAGTCGGCTCAGAAAGAGGCGACACCTGAGGAGGCGGTGACGCAATTTGCGTCGAAGGAATGGGCAAAGATGCCTTAATGGTTGTGATGACTGCATCCCCATCCACATCAGGAAACATCGAAGCAGTGGCAGGTGCAGCCGGCGGGACAGGCATTGTAAGTTCAGAGGGAGTGGCCTGCCAACGTTGTGTTTGATAGAGCAATTGGGGTTGGGTCGTAATCCGCAAGGTCTGGTCATCAATCATCATGTGATTGCCATTCCCCGTTACTCCTTTTTCAGTTTGCTGCATGTAGTAGGGGCTAACCATATTTTGCAAGAGCAACTCTTTATACAGCAACATTCCCGTAAAATCACGCGTCAAAAGATTTAAATTGATGGTAAAAATTGAAATCGCCTGGTTAATCCCTTGTTGCCAACCTAGTGCAACATTCGCCTCCCAATACGCCTGCTCTTTACTATTTTCAGGCAAGAGACTGCGATCTGGCAATGTCGGTTTGGGATAGGCCATCCAAAGATAATCGCGCCACGTTGGCGGGGTCGTCACAAATCGGACCGGCGAAAGGATATTATAGGTCACCCCTGCGATACGAATGGTATCCCCCTGGGGATCAATATTGACTAAGTTATTTGCCTTATTTAAAACAGGAGGTAGGATGTTATGTTGATACATAACTTGGTTAAAATCAAAAACCTGGTCTAACTGTTCGGATTCTTGCGTCAAAATGGCATCAATTTGCTGCGACTCAACATTTAGCCCCGCCTGCATCCCCAAAGACTGCGCCGCTTCTTGAATTGCTTTCTGGCGGATATTGGTATAAGAAACTTGAGTCTCATAGTAAGCTGAACTCGGATTAATTTTCTCCAAATCCTGCACAGTGTAATTGGCAGGGAGACTTGGTCCACCTGTCGTCATCATGCTAGTTATACCTCAGACTAATGATTTTTTGTTCCTGCAGCACAAGAATAGCCACTTTTAAACCCGCCTGTAAATCGGCATTCCGAATAATATTAATAGCCGTGGTCGGCTGGCTGGTGGTATCGATATTCACCAAAACTGGCAGGCTAGGCGGCTTCCCAAAAACTTGAAGTTGATAGCCTGTAGAGGCGGCAACTTGAGACAACAAGGGCACAATTGGCCCATACCATTTAATGGCAATATCTTCATTCAAAGCGGGATCCGTCACATTACTGAGCGGCATGGTAATTTGATTTTGCTGTAATTTTTCAATCGCTGCGAGCTCCTGCAACGAAGATTGTGCTGAATCAGCAGCCTGTTGTAATTCATTTTGAACCTGTAAATTGATCGCAGCTTGATTTGGGACATCCGCCGCTGACGGGGCGCCGACATTACTATTGGCTGTCGTCCCAGCACAACCGGCCAAAGCTGCAATAAAGGGCAACAAACATAATCGCTTCATTCCATTTCCTTGATTCAAACAGCTATCCCTTAGTCTAGCATAAATCTAAACTAAGGGTTAAGCTTTTTTTAAAAGCCTGCTCTACGAGAAGCTCACACTACCTACATTGGTATTAAACTGAGCCGCACTGCCTTGTTCGACCGATCCAACCAACATATGGGAAATAGGAATAGCCAAAATCAGCAGCACACCAAACACCAAGCTTGCAATCCCTTTGCTCAAGTGTTTTTCTTGTCCGCCACCGGCACTGGTGTAGTTTTGTTTCAAATGCACCAAGCCTTTGATAATCAAAATCACCCCAGCCAAGGTTGCGATCATCATCACAATCGTCAGAACTTGCTGACCGACTGTACCAATGTTCGTTTCAAACGAACCCAAGTTTGACAGACTACTGTCATCAGCAAATGCAGTGAGCGAAAACATCGCCAACGAGGCTGCAAAAGCAGATTTTTTAACCAGATGATTGAATTTCATTTTTCTCTCCTTAAGTTAGATTTTAAGCACATTGATTTATGAAAAACTGATATTACCAACATTAGTATTAAAGGCCGCTGCATTGCTACCGCTTGCACCTTCGACCGATCCAACCAACATATGGGAAATAGGAATAGCCAAAATCAGCAGCACACCAAACACCAAGCTTGCAATCCCTTTGCTCAAGTGTTTTTCTTGTCCGCCACCGGCACTGGTGTAGTTTTGTTTCAAATGCACCAAGCCTTTGATAATCAAAATCACCCCAGCCAAGGTTGCGATCATCATCACAATCGTCAGAACTTGCTGACCGACTGTACCAATGTTCGTTTCAAACGAACCCAAGTTTGACAGACTACTGTCATCAGCAAATGCAGTCAGCGAAAACATCGCCAATGAGGCTGCAAAAGCAGATTTTTTAACCAGATGATTGAACTTCATTTTTCTCTCCTTAACTACTAAATATTAAGACACAACAGAGGGCGGCACATTAGAATTCAAAATACTATCAAACAGATACCATACTGAATCCATATTCACCCCAACAATTCCTGCAAAAATGTACGTAAATGCCTTGCCAACATGCCCTCCCTGTCCGCCTTCACCTATTTTTATTAGTAACATCATTCCACGAATAAAAGCAATCACGCCAACCAAAAAGAGGAGTGCGAACATGGCGTACTGAATACCAGCCCCCACATCTGTAGGTTGCGCACTAATCGCGGAAGAATACGCTTCAATCGGACAGAAATCATTACTTCCCGTCCAAAAATTTGAATCTAAATATTGCGTTGCACTAGCGCCATAGCACTGTGCCATGAGCGCCGATTGAAGTTGAATATTAAACAGTGAATTAGAAATCATCTGCAGATAGGGCATAAAACTGATCAAAACGATCCCTGACACAAAATACATCGCCGTTCCCATCGGCGAAACCCGCTGATGATGGACGCCATGACCATGATGGTACAAGCGAGTCAAGCCCCCAATTAATAAACTGAACCCAATGATATAAGAAATCAAGACAGTGATCTGCAACGCAGGAGTAAAATCCTGATCCAAAACATTCTGGAGATATTGCGTAAACTGAATGCCGCTATCACCACTATCCGTCAAAGCCATGACTCAAAACCTTTTTCTGACTATGACTTTATCATACAAAATCTTTTTCTCTATATACAAATCTTAAAATGTAACAAATGAAATTTTTTACGAAAATATTAGCCTGAACCCTTCAAAAACAAAGCTTCTTTTTTGTAACAAATTAACCGCCCTCTCTTTTAAAAATACAATAAAATATAAAAACAATCCCAGGGCAAACGCTTCTTTAAGTCAAATCCATCCCCCAAATCCAACTGCTCTTGTCAAACATTCGACTTCAAAGTAAAGTGGGAGACAAACGCTTAATCCATTGAAGCAAGAGTATATCATGAAACGAATTTCCCTCAAAATGAAACACTTATTTTTGATTTCCATTTTAATTTTGATCATTGAGACGCTACTCTTCCTGACTTACAATTTTATCTACTTACGCATGGGTCCTGCGCAATATGTGAATGTGCGCACTTGGCAAATTGACATTATTATCTTTTCAACCAACCTCTGCTTTTTGTTGATTATTTGGATCCTCTTTTTACTCTATTATCGCTATTCCCTCCCACAAGAAATTTTAAACATGATCGTGGGCAATGAAAAAACCTCCAGCAGCGACCGCACAGTCCAAAAACTTAAACAAGATATTAAAAATTACTATGAACAGAAAAATATTATGATCACGGCACTTGCCCATGATATTAAAACACCTCTGACCGAAGCCATCTTACGTCTATCGCTGCTTGAAGAGCAAAAAGAAGCTGATCAAGTGTCGATTAAATTGGAAGAAATCAATCAAATCATTAATAGTTCGCTAGAATATGCGCGAGAACCTGAAAAAATAAAGCGTGTCCGAGCAGATGTGATTTCGCTCATTGAAAGTATTGCTGAGCAATATAACAAAGATAGCTTTCGGGTCAAGTTTAATTCACGCATTTTTTCTTTTACCACGGAGATCGAACTGCAGCTATTTAAAAGAATGATTTCAAATATTATTGAAAATTCAAAAAAATATGCCAGCGCATGTGAAATCACTATCTCTCAACCCAAAAAACATCACTTGGAAATTCTCTGCACCGATAACGGCCCAGGAGTGCCAGAACAATACCTGCATTTGCTGTCGATTCCTTATTTTCGGGTGGATCAGTCTCGATCCAGTGAAACAGGTGGGATGGGCCTTGGCCTTGCGATTGTCAAAAAAATTGCGGAGATCCATCATGCTAAAATTGATTTCTCCAATCAACCCGGCGGGGGGTTTATGGTCAAAATCCAACTAGAAAAACAAAATTACGATAAGCTAAAGTTTAAAAAAGGAGCTTTATGATGCGCCAAACTGCTGCAATTTGCCCCTCTATTCTTTCTGCTGATTTTGCAATTTTAGGTGAAGAAGTCACGCGAGTTTTAGCAGCAGGCGCGGATCGCATTCATCTTGATATCATGGACCAGCATTATGTCCCCAATCTAACTTTTGGCCCCCTCATCTGCAGTGCCTTACGTGCTTACGGCATTAAAGCACCGTTGGACGTACACTTGATGACCGAACCTGTTGATGAACTGATCTCCCTGTTTGCCAAAGCGGGTGCCAATTGCATTGTGTTCCATCCCGAAGCTAGCCACCATGTCGATCGCTCCTTAAGCTTAATTAAAAGTTTGGGCTGTGAGGCCGGCCTCGCTTTAAATCCAGCAACTTCACCCCAGGTACTCGATTATGTTTGGGATCAGCTGGATCGGATCTTGGTGATGTCGGTCAATCCAGGGTTTGGCGGCCAAAGTTTTATTCCAAGCAGCCTGGAGAAAATCGCTTTATTGCGGAAAAAAATTGATGCCTCAGGACGCTCCATTCGCCTGGAAGTCGATGGCGGTATTAATGCTGAAACCATCCAAGCCGCCTATCGTGAGGGCGCAGACACCTTTGTTGCAGGCTCTGCCATTTTTAAATCGACGCTGCGCACCTACCGGGAAGCAATCGATTCACTTCGCCAAAAATTGGTGTAAATCAACCCACTTCACTTGTTCTGCGGCAATGGGGAGCCCAAGAAACCGCTCAGCAACCACTCGAAAACGCCCCACGCCATCAGTCACCCAAAACTCACTCATTCCCTCTTTTTGAGCGGGATGTAAAAGTGCAGGTGTTGTGTCAAAATAAGCTCGCACCGCCTCGCTCACGACTTTGGATGAATCCACAATGTGCACACGATCGCCCACGACATGATGGATCACCTCTGCCAAGGCAGGGAAATGTGTACACCCTAAAATCAAAGTATCTAGCTGGGGCTCTGTCAAAAGGGCGTCCAAATAGTAATGCACGATTTTTTCCGGGATCTCCCCAGACAATAACCCTTCTTCAGCCAAAGATACCAATAAACTCGCTGCTTTTTCTACAACCTTTGCCTGTGAATCGAGTTGATGTACCGCCTGTAAATAGCTATGCGCAGAAACCGTGGCCTCTGTCGCTAGCACTGCAATTTGCTTGGTTTTTGACACTGCCAGTGCAGCCCGAGCGCCCGGTTCAATCACGCCAATAATGGGGAGATTGGGATAAGTTTTTTGCAATATCGGTAAAGCAGGCCCGGTTGCCGTGTTGCAAGCAATCACTAAAAACTTTACTCCAGCATCAACCAACAACCCCACTGCTTGCAGGGCATATTGAATGATGGTATCCGGTGTTTTCGTCCCATAGGGTACTCGGGCGGTATCCCCTAAATATAAAAAATTTTCCTGTGGCAAGACGCGTTTTAAAGCGTGATAAACGGTCAACCCACCCACACCGGAGTCAAATACACCAATGGGTAAGGTATTCATCCGCGATACACTGCGCCAATAATGTCCGGAACGAGCTTTGCTGTTTTGGCCACATGATCCAACAGTGGATTATACTCAGCAATTTCCAGACCGATAAAGCCAGGCTGCTTGGCGAGCCCTGCCACCACTTTTAAAAATTCAGCAGCCATAATCCCACCACTTTCTCGGCAACCCACGCCCGGTGCATCAAGAGGGTCAAACGCGTCAAGATCAATAGACAGACCAAAATGTTTGACCTGTTGCTGAATGTGGGCCAGAGCGTCCGCAAAGACTGCTGCAAAGCCCCGCTCCACGATTTCTTCCATAAAATACACCTTCACTTTCAGATCTTTCAACAACTCGGCCTCACCCGGTTCGAAACTGCGAATCCCCATAAAACACACATGCTCCGGCAAGAGCTTGGGATGCGCATCTAAAATCTGACACAATTCTGTCACGCCCCGCCCCATCAAATGGCTGACCGGCATACCGTGAATATTCTGAGTTGGGCTGGTTTCAGGCGTATGGCTATCCATATGTGCATCCACCCAGAGCAAACCTAAGGGCCCTTGATCACGCAAGGCATGCGCAGCACCACTCCAGGTGCCAATCCCACAGGAATGATCCCCTCCCAAGACACAAAACGGCATTTTTTCCTTGACTGAATCAGCAATCCCTTCGGCCAATAACGTACTCACTTCTAATAATTCATCCAACACAGCAAGCCCATGCTCGGGGCTCGTTGCCATCAATAAATCTTGCCAAATGACTTCAAAAGGCAGGGTCTGCCACAACTCAGGATGATAATACAAATACAAAGGCCCTAATCCACAATCCGAATTATTAGCCGCAATTCCGGATGCAAATCCATATAAATTAAGCTTCTTGATCATGCTTTATTTTCCCATTAATTTTTGTTGAAGCCATTGCTGTAACGTATTTAAATCACGGCAAAAAAGCCGAATTCCCTCAGCTAATTTTTCAGTGCTCATCGCATCTTCATTCACAGCCATTCTAAAAGCGCTTTCAGTCAAACTTTGCTTTGCTACTGTCGCATCCAAATGCTTAGGGTCTAGCGCACGCGTGAGAGGGCCACTTTCCTTGGCCAGCGCATCCAACAAAGCAGGGCTAATCGTCAAATAATCACAGCCTGCCAGGGCTTCGACTTGCCCCGTACTTCTAAAACTGGCCCCCATGATGATCGTGGAGTAATGATAAGTTTTGTAATAATCATAAATCGCTTTGACCGAAAGCACGCCTGGATCTTCGCTGGGTGAAAAGTCTTTTTGTTCCTTAGCCTTGTACCAATCGTAAATGCGCCCCACAAAGGGTGAAATTAAGGTCACACCTGCATCCGCACAGCGCATGGCCTGCGCCTGATTGAAAAGCAAAGTCAAATTGCAGCAGATGCCTTTTTTTTCTAGAACCTCTGCAGCTTCAATCCCTTCCCAGGTGGAGGCAATTTTAATTAAAATGCGCTCGGGCCCAATCCCTGCTTTTGCATATAAATCCATTAAAATTTCTGCTTCACGCTCTGTTGCCTTGCGATCAAACGACAAATGGGCATCCACTTCTGTAGACACACGCCCTGGAATGTGCTGCAAAATGGCCTGGCCAAAATTCACCGCCACCTTACGCACTGCCCATTTGGCTTGTTCGTCAGCATCTTTGGATTTTCCTTGAGCAAAGCCCAGCGCATCCTCGATCAGATTATGATATAGCGGATCTTGACTCGCTTTTAAAATCAAGCTGGGGTTAGTCGTTGCATCAATGGGTTTTAAGCTTCGAATCGCAGCAATATCGCCCGTGTCAGCCACGACGGTTGTCATCTTGCGTAGTTGTGATAATTTATCCATCATCTCTCTTATAAAAATTATAAAACTCTAAAAATTTCAACTCAATATACGCCTTATAGAATATAAATCAAGCTGGCCATTCTGCCGGTTTGTCCGTGATCACGACGATACGAATAAAAGCGCGGATCGGCATACGTACATAAACCACTTTGACTCACCTGATTCACTCCTAATTTGCGCAATACTTTTTCAGCCATCCGCGCTAAATTAGCTTGATAGCGTCCTGCTGCATTTTGTAAAAAATCCGTTGCAAAATCAAGATCCACTTTTAAAAAAGCGTCTCTCACTTCAGGGCCGACCTCAAAATGCGCCTGTGAAATAGCAGGGCCAATCCAAGCCAGACAATCCTGAGGATGAGCACGCATTTTGGCAAAGGTCGCCTCGATCACTCCAGCAACCAACCCCCTCCAACCTGCATGAATGGCTGCCACTTCTGTGCCCGCTTGGTTCGTAACCAAAATCGGCAAACAGTCTGCGGTTTTGACCACACAAATTGTTCCTGCTTGGTGGGTCACCGCTGCATCGGCTTCTTGATTTTGTGGCCCAGGCAAACTGACGACTTTTGCACCATGAACCTGCGTCAGCCAAGTTGGCTGATAGGGTAAATCGACCTCAAGCGGTACGCGTGTCATCAGCGCACGAATATTGGATGGCGCATTCCAGTTAGGCTCAAGGATCATCTGGGATTCTCCCCGCTAAAAAAGTAGCCAAACCCATGAAACCTACACACATTAGACCGATCATCAGTAAGCCACGGCGAAACCAATCTAGCAATAAGGGCTGTAACAGAGGCGGCACACTACCTCCCCAATTTTGAGCTGAAAAAGCTTGAATACCACTGCCTACTGCACGTAACTGTGCAGGACTGAATTGTTGTAAAACAGGGATTTTAAGCACCCAAGATTGCAACTCTAACACAGTATTCACATGCAAGATTTGTGCAGCAAAAGCCACGCACAACGCACCTCCCAAGAGCGAGCTCGCATAAAAAAAAGCCATACCCAAGCCTTGATGTGCGGGCGGCAATTCATGCAAAGCGCCACGAATGCCCCCCACAAAATACAGCCCCGTCGCCAAACCAGCGCAAATTAAACCTACAAACAACAAAGGGAGCCACGCAAAATAAAATAGGCCGATGAAAAACAAATAGCCCAGCAAAAAGAGGGCGCATGCGCTCCAATGAAAAATGCGATAGCCTTGATGATCTACGGCACGAGCAAAACCCATGGATCCAATCACCACCGCAAGCGTCATGGCAAGCATCGACAAGCCTGTTTCTAGCGGAGGGAGATTTTTATAATTTTGCAAATACATTGGAATAATCAGCAGCATAATCCCATAGCTTGCTAAAAATAAAAACCGGTTGATAACCAAAATTAAAAACGCTTGATTACGAAACAGGGACTGCACTAAGCCCCAACCAAAACGTTCCTGCGCTGCTTGCTCTGCCGCTGAATCGCGTGGAAAAATTAGCAACACCATCAAAAAGCTAAAACAACATAAGGGCAAATTCATCCAAAAAATGAGACGCCATGATAAAAACTGGGCAATTGCCCCACCGAGGGTTGGCCCTACCGCCAATCCAAGACAGGAGAGCAACGCCAATACCCCCAAGGCCCGGCCTTTTTCATTTGACGGAAAGGGACTAGTGGCAAGAACCGTCACCAACGCCATGCTCATGCCATAGCCCAAGCCTTGCAAGGCACGGCCTAGAAGCAAAGTATCAATGTGGATTGCACTCCCTGCAACTGCAGAGCCAAAAAAGAAGAAAAATACGCCCAGCAGATAAACATCGCGCCTACTCTGCAAGTCAGCCATACGGCCGCTTGGAATTAGCACAATGGCAGCTACCAAAAGATAAAGCGTGATAATCCGCTGACTGGCCTCAATATGCAGATGGAAGTAGCGCGCTAAGGTCACCAAGGCAACATTCATTACTGTGGCATCCACGTTAAACAAAAAAATCATAATGCCGATGCTAAATAAAACCCACCAGCGCTTTTCGTACATTGATTTCACGCGTTCAATTCCATAGAATAAAACTCAAGACCGGCCAATTATAGCACAAAGGGAGCCTAAAAACGATGGACGTGCAATGCCTCTACGCCGGACGTAATTTACTCGGAGAGAGCCCAATTTGGCACGCCGCGCAAAAAAAACTCTATTGGGTTGATGCGATTAAACCGAGTCTGCATGCATTGGACCCTAAAACAGGCCAACATCAAGAATGGCTGATGCCCGCATTGATTGGCTCGATTGCTCCTTGTGCAACAGGGGGGCTTATTGCCGCAATGGGCACAGGCTTTGCTTGGATTGACCTCCCCTCTGGGACGATTCGCATGCATTGCGTCGTGAATGAAGCTTTGACCCCCACGCACTTGAATGATGGAAAATGCGACCGACAAGGCCGTTTTTGGGCGGGTGAAGTGTCCCATGATCGCAATGCTGCACAAGGCAAACTCTACTGCCTTCAGCCTAATGGGCAGGTCGAAATCAAAATGCGTGATTTGCGTTTATTCAACGGCCCCTGCTGGAGCCCTTGCAACGGCTATTTCTACTTCACTGATTCAGCCAAGCCCTGTACCATTTTTCGCTGTGACTTTGACTTAAAAACGGCCACACTCGGCCCACGGCAAATTTTTATTCAAACACCAGAAAACGATGACGGCATCATGGATGGTTGCACTATTGATCAAGAAGGCTATTTATGGAGCGCCAAATGGAATGGTTACCGCCTGACACGCTACGCGCCAACCGGCCAGATTGATTTTGAATTAGAACTGCCCGTTCGTCGCCCAACGAGCTGTATTTTTGGCGGTAAAGATCTAGATACGCTCTTCATCACCTCGGCTTCCAAAGACGTGGGGGAAGAGAAGCCAGAAGCCGACACAGCGGCAGGACGGATCTATGCAATTCAATTCAAAGATTATCGAGGGATTGCAGAAACACCGTTTGGAGGATAAGATAGCACTAAATTTTTTGATGAGCATCTCGAGTTGAAAAAAATAGGCCTGGCCCTTCAGGATTTTTTTGCTGCAGCACGGCACCATCGTATTTGGTGGGAGCTGGCGCGCGTTGAGGTTAAACAACGCTATCGTCGCTCAGTGCTTGGGCCTTGGTGGATTAGTTTGTCTTTACTGATTTTTATTGTGGCAATGGGCGAAGTTTACAGCCGCTTATTTCATGAGGGTTTGAGCAGCTATATTCCTTTTTTCACTGCTGGTTTTTTGATGTGGACTTTTGTGTCGAGTAGCATCAATGAGTCGACTGAAGTTTTCAAAATCAATGCCAGCTTTATCAAGCAGGTCAAGCTTCCATTTAATCTCTATATTTTCAAGCATTTATCCAGGCAGGTTATTTTCTTAGCCCATAATTTGCTCGTTTATTTGCTGGTGATGCTCTATTTTAAGCTGAATCCGGGCTGGAATATTTTGTGGTTTATCCCAGGCTTTTTCATCTTGTTGATTAATGTCTATTGGATCTGCCTTTTGATTACGCTTTTGTCTACGCGTTATCGCGATACTGCACCGCTAATCAACAGCTGCATTCAAATCGCTTTCTTCATTACACCCATTTCCTGGATGCCTAAATTGATTGGTGGTCATTCTCTCATCATGAAACTCAACCCCTTTGTGTATTTTTTAGGTGCAACACGGAATCCCCTGCTCGGGACGGCGCCGACCTGGCATACTTGGGAGTATGTCATCATCACCTCAGTTTGTGGCTTGGCTTTCACCTTGGTAGTGTTTGCTTTTGCTCGTTCTAAAATTCCATTTTGGGTGGATTAATCATGTCCCATATTATTCTCGACCATGTTTCGTTAAGTTACCCCGTTTTTGGCGCCAATGGCCGCTCCTTTAAAAGTGGGATTTTTCATATGGCCACCGGTGGGCGCCTTGCTAAAAGCCATGGCAGCATTACGGTTGAGGCTTTAAAAGACATTAATCTGAACTTGCAAAGTGGCGATCGGCTAGGGCTCATCGGACATAATGGCGCTGGTAAAACCACTTTACTCAAAGTGCTCGCGCAAATTTTTGAACCCACAGCGGGTAAAATCTCCGTTAAAGGCAATTCCAACTGCTTATTTGACATCATGATGGGCATGGATATTGAATCCAGCGGCTATGAGAACATTATGCTGCGAGGGCTTCTGTTAGGCTTAAGACGCAGTGAAGTCAAAAAACTCATCCCCAGCATTGAAGAGTTTGCAGAGTTGGGGGATTTTATGAAAATGCCGATTAAAACTTACTCTGCCGGAATGAGAGTGAGGCTAGCCTTTGGCATTATTACCAGTTTGCCTGCGGAAATTTTGCTGATTGATGAGGTTGTCAATGTCGGTGATGCTAATTTTATGGAAAAGGCCAAAAAGCGCATGAAGGGCTTAATCCATCAGTCTGATATTTTGGTGCTTTCGACCCATGATGTTAATATTATGAAAGAATTTTGTAATAAAGTATTGTGGTTGGAGCATGGCAAAATCACTTATTTTGGGGAAATTGCGGAAGGGTTGCGTCAGTATCAAAAAGAAAGTGGCCTATTGGCGTAGCACCCACTTCCTAATCCGCTTTTTTACTTCACGCCAAAAGCGTGCAATTTGCAAAATTTCAAGCAATCTTGCTCCTCGCCGTTTTAACGTAAAGGATGACAACCGTTGAGCCATCCACCCCACGTGGTATCCCATGTGGTCCGTTACCATCGAAGGCGTAGGCAAAATTCGAGGGACAGCCAAGCTGCCTTGCTGAATTACCCGCTCAAATGGCATGTTGTAACATTTTTCATAATAATCCAGCCCCTTTTGAGCATGCAACTTCAGTAATTCAGGAGTAAGTCCTTTGAGAATATCCGTCAATTCAATAGGCGTTCTCCAGCTTAGGCTGCCCTCATAACTTAAATAGGCCGAACTGGATGAAGCGGAATAAGCATTCTCATGAAATAAGATCGGGACGCCCACAGCCAAAGTTTCAATAGTAGCCAAGCCTCCTCCAATAGGGAAAGACAAAAGATACAAGTCTACTTTTTCCTGAATCAAAGTATGTGATAAACTTTCAACAAACGGGAAATGGATAAAACGATCAGCTTGGTCACCTAATTTTTTCTTCACATAAGCGACTCTTTTTGGGGAAAGAGGGCCGATATGAATATGCCTCCCTCCAGTTGATTTGATTATTTCTGGAATTAAATCTAAATAAGAATACGGATATGGAAAAGTAAACTTCATCTCTGCGCCGCAACTTGCCGTAACCCAGCCCTCCGCCGAATGAAAGCGATCTCCTCTTTTTTGTAAAGTGGGAGGCAGCGGATGGACTAAAGGCCAATATAATCGATCTTGATGAAGATCGCGGCATACCGCATCACTAAAAGGATGCAGATCAATATGCTTGAATTTTTTACAAGTCACCCCTAAAGCCAATGTGGCATCTGCATGATGATAAAAATAAACAGGTATGCAGCCCGCTAAAATCATCCCCATCACAATGGATAACGCATCATCAGGATGGTTAAAAAGGTAGGCCCGTTCCACCGGCACTGACTTGACTTGGTCAAAACAGAAAAGGAGCTTCTTAAGAAGATTATCTCCTGTCATCCAGACGATTCGAACATTCGGGTAAGGTGCAAATTTCTGGCGAATACCCTCAGGATCATGAAAAGGGGCATCCGCAATAAAAACATGATGTTGCTTTTCTGGGAAAGCATGAATGAGTTTTTCAATCATTTTGGTATGGCCAAAAGTGGCATATAACGCCGTAGCAAAATAAAGGATGACTCCTTTTTCTGGATCATGTTGCGGCAATGGCAAATGAATCGTTGCTTGGATTGCCTGTGCAACAAGATCACACAAATGATCAAGGAGCTGCGAATAAAAAACAAGCCCATGATTATCTTTTGCCAGATTGGTAATGCGTACCGCGTGCTGGATCGCAGAAAGCGCATCATGAAAATGATGAAGCTCAATTTGCTTTTGAACGTAGGGCTCATACAAATGTAAATATTCAAAATGAGGCACCGCGAGCCCTTCTGGTTAAAAACTCAAATTGTAAGCGATCCATGTCAAAAAGCACAAGCGCTGGATTGCGGACTACTCTCTGCTTTGTTAGACTACTCATTCAAGTTTTCCTTGTTAAAAATACACTTATGGCATTTGATCATTTATCCTTTGAAAAATTTAAGGAACTGGCTCAAGATCAGACAAGCTCTAAATATGAAAAAATTGGCTTCCCCAATGAATATAGGCAATCATTCGAAAAAGCAATTTTTTCGGATATTAGACAAAAACTTTCCAATCTGAAGAATAAAGAAAGTATGGTGCTGGATATTGGCCCAGGCTGTAGTGATTTGCCTCAGATGATTATTCAAGAGGCTACGCATCTTGAGCAAACGCTGTACTTAGTAGACTCAAAAGAAATGCTTGACCTCCTTCCAGACCAAAACAATATTAAAAAAATACCGGGTTGTTTCCCGAATGAGACCTTGGATTTAATACAAGCCCACCAAGAAAAGTTTGATGTCTTGTTATGTTACAGTGTCTTTCATTATATTTTTGCTGAAGGCAACATCTTTCATTTTTTTGACTGCTGCCTCTCCTTATTAGCCCATGGAGGTCAAATGTTGCTTGGAGACATTCCTAATATTTCAAAAAGAAAACGGTTTTTTTCCTCTCCGCAGGGTATTCAATTCCATCAAAATTTTACCAAAGCCCAGGAAATGCCCAGTGTTCAATTTAAT
This sequence comes from Pseudomonadota bacterium, assembly GCA_021848625.1. GTDB lineage: Bacteria > Pseudomonadota > Gammaproteobacteria > Francisellales > CACEW01 > JAJZUD01. The sequence continues at coordinate 2,495 of JAJZUD010000005.1, read as the reverse complement.
CATTTAGACATGAAGCATATCGATGACGGGGTATTGCTTGGCTTAATGATGCGAGCTAGAAATGCAGGCTTCGATGCTTATTTAGTCCCACAGAATCCTGATTTGCCCATGGCTAATCGCCGTGAAGATTTATTCATTATTCGTCCATAGGAAAAAATAGCATGAAGAAAAAACTAATCATTGTGGGAGACAGTGCCTTTGCAGAAGTCGCCTATGAATACTTCACACATGACTCTGACTATACTGTCGTCGCCTTTGCCGTGGAAAGCGCGTACAAGAAAAATCATTCCCTTTTTGGCCTACCCATCGTGAATTTTGAAGAGCTCGAAGGCTTATACCCTCCAGAAGACCATTATTTTTTTGTGGCCATTATTTATTCCCAATTGAATCGCCTCAGAACTCGTCTTTATCTTTCTCTTAAAACAAGAGGCTATCTTCCCGCAAGTTACATTAGCTCCCGTGCTTTTGTATGGAAAAATGCTAAACTAGGGGAGCACTGTTTTATATTTGAAGATAATACTGTCCAGCCTTTTGTTGAAATGGGTAATAATGTTATTCTATGGAGTGGCAATCATATTGGACACCATTCGACCATAGCGGATCATTGCTTTATCAGTTCTCATGTCGTTATTTCAGGCTTTTGTACGATTGGTGAAAACTGCTTTATCGGCGTAAATTCGACTATTGCAAACAATATTAATGTAGGGAAAGACTGTTTAATTGGCGCTGCTGCAGTTATCCTAAAGAGTATTCCAGAAGATAAAATAGTCCGGGGAAATGGTTGCGAAGCGGCTGGGAGTGCAAGACGATTTTACAAAATTAAGGAAGCAGGGTGATGAAGTGGAGGAAATTGGGATTGATCTATGATACACAGGCGTACGTAAGGCCTTGGGCTAAACACTCTGCCCTCAGCCCAACTCCTATTGTTTTGCAGGACTGTATTCGCATTTATTTTTCCGGACTTGATGAGCACACTGTTGGTAAAATAGGCTATGCAGATTTCTCTCTTGAGGAACCAACAAAAATTTTAAAGGTTAGCCCTGACCCTGTTCTAGATTTAGGCCGACCAGGCAGCTTTGATGACAATGGCATGATCTTAGGGGAGATATTCCAGCAAGACCAAGATATGATGATGTGCTATGTAGGTTTTCAAAAAGTAGCTAAGGCTAAGTTTCTAGCTTTTTCAGGGCTTGCTCTGAGCAGAAACAACGGAAATACTTTTACACGTATGACTGAAACTCCTATTCTAGATCGAAGTGATGAAGGCATTTACATTAGAGCTATCCACTCTATTTTATACGAAGATCATAAATATAAAATTTGGTATTCTGTGGGCAATGATTGGCAAATCATAGAGGGACTGCCCTACCCTATGTATGATATTTATTATTGTGAAGCGACTGATTTATTTAGCCTGCCTAAATTTGGCCAAAAATGCTTGCCACCACTTGGAGAAGAATATCGTATTGGCCGACCAAAAGTATATAAAATAAATGGACTCTATTATCTTTTTTTCACAACGAGCACAAAAGATAAATCGTATCATGCCGGTTTTGCTACTTCAAAAAATGGGATAGATTGGGAACGGCAGCCCTATGAGGCATTAGGAATCACTACAAGCGAAGAAGGTTTTGACTCTTTACATCTTTGTTACCCTGCCTTATTTGAAGTACAGGGCAGAACATATATGGTTTATAACGGTAATCATATGGGCCGCGATGGATTCGGACTAGCGATCCTGGAACAACATTAAAATGCAAATCACACTTTACACCCCCATTCATAAATCACTCTGGGATGACTTTGTTAGAAAGAGTAAAAATGGTAATTTTATTTTCTACCGCAATTATATGGAATACCATCACCATAGATTTTCAGATCACTCGCTCATGATATTTGATCGAGATGTCCTCATTGCAATTCTACCAGGGCATATTCATGAACAAGTGTATTGTAGTCACAATGGCCTGACGTATGGTGGTTTTTTAACTGACATCAACATGAAGACTCCTGTAATGTTGGAACTTTTCAAGGAAGTCATTCATTATCTGCAAGTCCTGAACTGCAAAAAATGGCTTTATAAAACAATCCCCTATATTCATCATAAAGTGCCGGCCGAAGAAGACCGCTATGCGTTATTTTTAAACGGAGCACAATTATGGCGACGCGATGTGATGCCAGTTGTTCCGGCGGAAATAAAAATCAAATTCCAAGAACGCAGAGCCCGTGGTATCAAAAAAGCGATTAAGTCGAACATTTCTGTAAAAGAGACTCTTGATATTCAGGCCTATTGGAAAATTTTAACAAGTGTTTTATGGGAGCAACATCAAACAAAGCCCGTTCATAGCCTGGAGGAAATAGAATATTTACAATCTGTTTTTCCAAATCATCATTACGAGTCAATTCACCATGAAGAATCCGTTCCAACAGTTCTTTCTTAACAACCATGCGGCTGCTGTTTTTATATATTTTCAGGTTATTTATATCATTTGCCA
>JAJZUD010000059.1 GCA_021848625.1 Pseudomonadota bacterium | reverse complement strand
TAGCCGTCGTTAAGCATTATTGCTGATCGACTCACAAAAAAGAACTTGTAGTGACAAGTATGACTTTTTGATCTTCTGCAAGCCTTTGTTTACGCCATTCTCATGTTGTAAATGTCAAAGTTGGGATCAGCAAAATAAAGATCAAAATAATAATCCCAATATTCCGAAAGGTTCCCTGGTAAAAATAACCCGCAATTTGCAAACTGAGTGATGCAAAAAGCAGGCGAGATCCTTGAAGAACAGCAGATACTTTGGCCTTTGCCTGGGGCATAAAGTTTAAGCAGAGTGGACCAAGCAGATTCGATGGAATAACCCCGATAAGGATAAAAGGCAAAAAGGCCAGCGTGATCATCAGCGCATTATAATTATCCCAGAACGTCACCGCAGCAAGGGTGGCAAAGCTGATCAAATAAAGTTTGTTGGCCAAGCTCAGCATCTTCTTTTGCACATAGCGATGCATAATAAGCCCAAACAAAATACTCCCCACTGCAAAGACCAAGGCCAAGATGCCCTGATAATAGCCAAAATGAGTCAGACTCACCCCTAAGCTTTTCATGTAAAGCAAGGGTGACATCCCCACGAAGACCCAATAGGGCACAAATGATAGAGCAATACTCGCCATCAACAATCTCAGCGGTTTAGACTGAAATAGGGGCAAATATCCTCGCAATGAGATTGTTTCTTTATGCTCTGGCAGCTTGTAGTTTGGAACAAATCGTACTGATATCAGCAGAACCAGTAAGCCCAACAACAGCAACGCCGTAAAATTACCGCGCCACTGAAAATATAGGGCAATATAACTTCCAATCACGGGAGCAATCGCCACCGCAATATTCATCGATCCATTTAACATCGCCATAAAAAACTGCTGCCGCTTCAGGGGATAGCTATCTGCAATAATCAAAAAACTGAGAATAGCAGGCGCGGCAACTCCAATGCCTTGTAGAAAGCGGCCTACAAGCAGTAATGGGTAAATTTCCGCGCTGACACACAGAATACTGCCGATGACAAAAATCAGCAGGCCCAATAAGATAATGGGCTTTCGACCATAGCGATCTGCCAAACTTCCAACACAAAACAGACTAATACAATATCCGATAAAATTGGCAGATAATAAGGCCTCCACCCAAAATGGCGTCAGGCCAAAATAAGTTTGCAGCTCAGGGAAACTGGGCACGAAAAGGTCAAACTCCATTCCTGCCAATAAATCCATTAAGATCACAGCAAGTAAAATCATGATCCGTTTCCTCCTATTGAAAATGACTCACTGATTCCAATAGACTTCAAAAAATCAGCATCATGTGAAATCACAATCAAAGCACCTGGATACGCTCGCAAAACCTCAATAACATGGTTGCGGGTCTCCAGATCAATATTATTGGTGACCTCATCCAAGATCAGTATTTTAGGCGTCTTTGCTGCAATCTGTGCCAAAGCCAAACGCGCCTTTTCCCCACCTGATAAACTCGCAACCAGCGCACTGACTTCTTCATTTTTTCGAAACAAAAATGTATTGAGGTGCTTGCGAATCTGCGCATGCGTCCAATCTACTTGTGCTTGAATGGTCTCCAGGACAGTTTTTTGTGGATCCAAACTGGAATAATGCTGGTCAAGATAACCGATTTCAGATGGATTTGGCACAATCCATTCACCTGTTTTTGTGATGCTGGGATCACCCAAAATAGCCTTGACCAGAGTTGATTTGCCAGAACCATTATCACCTGTAATAGCAAGACGCATGTGGCCCGTTATTGATAAAAAAATGTCTTTTAAAATAGGCTGATCATATCCGACTGAAGCATGACTGATTGAGATAATGGTCCGATCACTCATTTCATCTACTTGCAAGGAAAATGTGGGCACAATGATTTCAGACAAAGCCAATCTGGCCAACTGATTGAGTAAATCCTCTTTTTTATACTGCAGGGCTTGTTTCTTCTGACCCGAAGTCTGCTCAGCCCGTCGCGCTTTAGCCCCTGAAGTAATCGTTGGCCATTTGCGCTGTGCGATATGCTTTTCACCCTGAGTACGACTGGCTTTAGCACGCGCCTGCTCTTTCATCAAGGCCTCATGCATGTCTTTTTTCTGACGCTTTAAAGCCGACAACTCTGCCTCAGCAGACCGACGTTGCATGGTAATCTCATGCATATAATCATCGTAAGCGCCTTTAAAAATATGGATCTGCCCCTCGTGAATATGCCAAAAAATATCGACACAACTGCGCAATAAGTCCACATCATGCGAGGCAATCAGCAGCGTACCCTCATAGACCTTCAACATACGAATCAGCGATTTTCTATTGCTAGAATCCAGATGATTGGTGGGCTCATCGAGCAGCAACAGATTAGGCTGTTTTGATAAGGCCTCACTCAGCGCATGATTAAAGCGCTGGCCGCCACTCAGGTGGCTAAAATCATCAATGACCTGCGGCACATCCGCCATACAGACATCATCAGGGATCATCAGCGCGCCTTCGCTGGGATGAATTTTGCCGTTCAACATATTCAGCAGCGATGATTTCCCACTGCCATTTCGCCCCATCAAGGCGATATGCTCACCATAATGAAGTTGCGCATCGAAATCTTCAAAGCAGATTTTGTGGGGAAAAGATAAACTCAAATTTTTAAATTGGATTGGGGTATGCATCATGATATTCTCTCAAAAGGTTCAGACCTGGAAACGCTGGGTTTCCCGCTTTGCCCTGCCAACCAGGGCTATTTAAGAGATGCTTCTCATGACTATTTACGCCTTTATTTGAATGAATTAACTGAACGAATTTTACTATACTTTTGAAAATAATGCAATCAGAATTTTGTGCTAATCCCGCCCTACATAAAACCACTCACCGTCTATTTTTTCAAAACAGCTCACTTCATGCATCATGGAGACTTTACCTTGAAAACGAAAATGCGCATTAAATTCAACCAGACCTTGATAATCCGTTTCTTCTGCCCGCAACACTTCTAGCTTCAACCATTTAGTCAACGGCGCATCACGTCGGGCTGCACTGATATCAAACTCTTTCGCAGCAGGCCCTCGGATTGTTTTTGCCAGATACGCAAATTTGCGCTTGGCAAAGGCGGTATAGCGCGAGCGCATCAAAGCCTCAGGCGTTGGGGCTTTCTGATTGCCTGATAAATACGGCTCACAGCAATTTTTATACTCTTGGTCATTGCCACAATAACAAGCATTCAACATCATTACCCCATTTGATTTAACGTGAAAGCTGAGAGCAAATCAGGTGTCGCCTTCCTCAAGCGCAGCAGCGTCGCCAAAGTTTGATTGACTTGCTCTATTCCTATTGTTTTTTGCTCTGACTCACCCAAAACACAGGCACGCTCAATATTATAAACCATCCAATGAATCCAACCACAGGCCCCATCAAATGCAGCTGACAGCAAAGCGTAATCGATTACACCTCCGGCCTTTTTATATGCCTCAATCATTCTGACAAATAAAGCTTGATCAAATTGCTCAGTGATAATACCACACCAATTCAATGCGGTATTAATCAAGTCATAAGTTGGATTAACGAATGTTGCAGCCTCCCAATCAATTAAAATGGGCTGGTTATGCTCATCCCACAACACATTTTTCTGATCCAGATCTCCATGCGTCATCACTACGTGCTGTTTTAAAGGCTCAACTGAACGGACATATGCGTCTTTAATCGCAATCAAATCTTGCTCGTGAACTCTTAAATCCGCTGCGAAAGGGCACTGAAATTCTTCTGCTTTTCTGATGGTATTCAGTAAGCACTCTGTCGTATAAGGCTCAGAAGGACAGTCTTCTGGCCTGGGAACAGCCAAATTAATTTGATGGATTTGCGCAAGAATCTCTGCAATTTTGAGCGCGTGGGCTTCAGAAATCACCTTTGAAGCGATGGCTATAGCATTAACCCAGGGATACACCAAAAAATAGGTGCCTTCTATTTCCAGCAAATGCTTGTCCTGAGATTTCAGTGCAGAAATCGCTGGAATGCCTCGTTTTGCAAAGCGTGTAGCAATTTCTTCAGTCAATTCATAGTTGCTATTGATGGCCTCATCCTTCAGATTAATATCGGACGAAAGTTGCTTGACTGCATATAGTCCTTTTGCGGTTTTGATTTTCCACATACGATGCAAGAGGCCACCGTGGACTCTGGTTGGCTTTGCAGTTGATGCACCCAACTCAAAGACCTTGCAAATTTCGACCAAGTGTTTATTTTCCATCAAGGGAAAGTCTTTTTCTGCCAAGGGTTTAAAATGCAAGTGGGGCTGAACGGCTTTGAGTCGATACAAAACATGCCGAGCCAAAGGATGCGCTTTATCTAATTTGGGATGGTCAAAATCATCCTGTGGGTCATGTTGCAAGCCAATCTTTTCCATAATTCGCATCGAGCGTTTATTCACTGCGGCTGTAAAGGAAACCACTTCTTTCAAGCCATATTTTTCAAAGGCCAGACGCAATACCATTTTGGCTGCTTCAGTTGCATAACCTTGATTCCAAAAATTCTTGGCAATCCGCCAACCGATTTCAACACAAGGCGTAAAGTGCGCTTCAAAACTGGGAGTCATCAGGCCCACAAAGCCAATGAATTCGCCCGTTGCTTTTAGCTCAACCGCAAATGCGCCAAAGCCATGCGTTTTAAAATGCTGACGAATCCGTTGGACTAATGCTTTTGTCCCCTCAAGATCTGATGTAGAGGGAAAGAACTCCATCACTTCTGGGTCTTGGTTCATCGCGGCAAAGGCGGGGATATCTGAATCTTTCCACTCTCTTAAAATAAGGCATTTGGTTTCAAACATTACACTTCTCTTAAATTCTTTTTCAAATAAAATCGCTGATGCCCAGGAGGGCAATCCTCAAGCACGCCAAACACCTCATAACCTTGTTTCAAATAAAAATCTTTAGCTTGAAAATCAAATGTATCTAAATGAGACAGTGTGGCGCCCATCGCCTTGGCCTCTACTTCGACTTGAGACAACAAGCGCTGACCTAAATGCTGACGACGATAGTCCTCTGCAACAAATAACACATCGATATAAAGAATCTTCCAGTGATAGATAAAGGCATTGATTCCTGCAATCAACTCTCCCTGATCTTCAATGATATAATTTTTGAAAATAAGCGTAGGGTCTTGTGTAAAAGACACATGCCCTTTGTTGAAAGCAACAATCTGGTTATCAACAAATTCCGCCTGTTCTTGAGTGGCAGACTTAATCAGCAACATCATCCAACTCCCTCACCATTAATATCTCATCATAAAATTTCTCACCTACCTTCAGGGCACGCGGCTCAACGCCAATCTGCACAAAGCCATAATGCTGATACAACTTGAGAGCCGACACATTCCCAATTACCACTGCACAATACAATTGCAATGCCTTGGTTTTGGCATGCTCGATGATTGCAGCAATCAACTTACCTGCAAGGCCGAGGCCACGACATCTGGGCTTGACATATACTGCAAACAGACCTGCCTTATGCTGCAACTTGGTCTGCTGATGATAAAAAATTCCTGCTGTTCCAACCAGTTCATCGCCTTGAAACACTCCAAAAATATCGCTATTTTTCAGAGAGTCTTGCCAATTTGCATCACTGCGCAAAACCTCATCTTCAAAAGAAGAACCAAAGGCTTCGGGCACTTTTTCCAAGGCTTCAAGGCGTATGGCCTTCCAGATAGGCCAATCTTCTGATGTCAGATGCCGAATCATAATAGGAGCTCCCGCTGGACTAATCACTGCAAACGTTCTGTTTAGTGTATCATAAAGGCATCACTTTTTTGGAGAAAAATGAATGTGCTCTTTGAAAACTTTCCTTGTTGCCATGGGGCTTTTTGTCACTATTAATGCCACAGCTAATCCAAATATTTTACGAGTTGGCACAACAGGTGATTATCCGCCGCTGACTTTTCTCAACCCGCAAACCCATCAATACCAAGGCACAGATATTACGCTGATCGAAGCCTTTGCCAAAGCCGAACACCTGCAAATCCAATTCGTACAAACAACTTGGCCCACTCTGAGTAAAGACCTACTGGCTGATCGCTTTGATCTCGCTATCGGTGGCATCTCTGATTCACCTGAACGACAACAGCAATTTTTAGTCAGCCAGCCCACTGACTATACTGGCAAAGTCCCGTTGGTGCGCTGCGCTGATGTTACCCAATATCAAACTCTGGCGGCAATCAATCAGCCCAATGTGCGCGTTGTTGAAAATGTCGGCGGCACCAATCTCAGTTTTGCCAAACAATCTGTGCCCAAAGCGCAGCTGATTATTGTGCAGAATAATGAAGCACCCTTTGCATACCTCAGTCAAAATAGAGCGGATGTAATGCTGACTGATTCGATTGAGACCATGTATCGACAACAAATTACTCCTGGATTATGTGCGGTCAATCCCACACATTTGTTGAGCCCTGCTACCCCTAAAGTGGTTTTGTTTCGTAAAGATGAATCATCATTACAACGCGAATTTAATCAATATCTTGTGAGTTTGACTATGGTTGTTTTGCTTCATTCCTAATTAATGAACGTCAATGTGAAAAGGCTTGCCAAATGATGAAAGCAGTAAAAAGTACTGTTAACCCCAACATACTCCTAACAAACCCTTTTGAATTCATCATACTGTGAATTTTGGGGCAAAAACTACATAAAGCAATTAGGATTGAAATAATGATGTACTCAGAACAACTTAAGAAGAAATGAACTAAAATATTAACCCCCAAAATGGCAATTATCGCTGAACCGACCACATTTGACCAAAATGCAATATAAATTAGCACAATAGCCAAACGATTCGCCTGTTTAGGAATCTCTAAATACATCCAAAACCAAGCAAAGGCAAATAACAATATTGCTTCCAGCGTGCCGATTAAATGAACCTTGAGAATCCCCTCTTGAGTGTGCGCCCAGGGAGAGTAAAAGGGAAATATCATGGCAATAAATAACAATAAAAAGCCATTGAAGATAAACCATTTTTGTATTCTGTTTTTAAGTGGATTCAATTGGTTCATCGCATTTCCTTTTTCATATCTGCCTCAAGCATGTGATAGCAAGGGGAACATGAGCTTATTTTCAAGAAATAAATCGGCCTTATCTTGCTGAACAAAAAGCGTGTCATCACTGATCAGCTCTTTCACCACATACCCAGTCTGATCCTTGGGCGTAAAGCCAAGTAAAACACTTTTTATTTCAACACTTGCCAATGCGTTAATCACTTGATCCAATTCCACTTCATGCTTGCCAAATACATCCCATAAATGCAGCTGTCCTTCATTAAACATCGCAACCACAATGACGCCCAATGCCTTAATTCGATAAACATTGCCTTTCAAAAACGAAGTACAGTAAAACATCACCAGATCGGCATTTTCACTCATAGACAATTGACCAAACGGTTTAGTATTTCTTGCATAGTCGTACAGCAAGTCTCGATTTGCATGGAGATCCATATTCAATTTTTCAAATCCTGCGTCTTGGTGTAGGATTTTTTTAATGGGCTTAGAATACACGTACTCTTTAACGGGTGTAAAACCAAATTTTGGATACATCTCTAACACTGTACGATTGGCAAAAAGATAGATGAGGTCACATTGACTACCCCACTCCTTCAAAACATATTCCATTAAAAAGCGACTTAATCCTTTATTTCTGTAGGCTGCATCGGTTAAGACAGTTCCAATTTGAATATAGCGCTTTTGCTGCCCCAATACATTGAAATCCATAATGTTGACTGAGACACTTGCAACCGCTTGTTTACCAACACATAGGGTGTAGGGGATATATTTTTCATTCCAATAACCTGCCTGATACCAATCCTCAAAAGACAAGCCAAAAACTTTTCCGGCCAAATCGTTGAAGGCCTTTCTGTAGCTATTCTCCCACTGGTAGCCAATTAAAAATATGTACTCTTTATTTCCTAAAGTGACGATCAAAATACTCTCCTATTGCTTATTTCATGAAGATACACGAAAAATGCCCACCAAAATCAGGCTCTCCACGATGCGTCGCACGGCGGCAACTGAAAAATCGCTGCTCATCAGTGTAGGTATTCAAAGCTGCATACATGGAAATAGACTTGAGTTGGCAGGTTTGTAATCGAGATCGTACATACTCTGGTAGAGCAAACATAAAATGCTGCTCGCGCACTGAAGGTTTGAAAAATTGCTTATTCTGAGTGCCATGCTCTAAGAATTGCTGGTAAAAATCGAGGCTCACTTCATAGGACTCCTGATGAATACAGGGGCTGATTGCAGCTGAGACATGCTGGAGGTTCGCCCCCAGACTAACCATTTTTTCAAGTGTCGCTTCAAGAATACCATTGACTGCACTGCGCCATCCCGCGTGCGCCAGGCCAATCACCCTCGTCTGTTCATCCGCAAAAAGAACAATCGGGCAATCGGCGCTATCGGATGCCAGCACAATGTTTTTCTGCTGAGTGACCATCGCATCCGCCTCTGGCTTTTGCTCTTCAGTCCAACCAGAATCTTCAACAATCATGACTTGATTACCATGGACGTTTCTTACAGTTGTTAGCGCTCCCAGCGGATAACCGAAATAGACCATGACACGCCGTCGATTTTCACGTACTGACTCTGGGTCGTCTTGACTGGCGAAAGCACAATTCAAAGTTTTATAATGCCCCTGACTCACCCCGCCTTTACGCGTGAAAAAACCGTGACCGACCTCTGGAATTTTCTGTAAGGATGGATCGTGAATGACTTCTAACATGGCTGCCTGACCGTTTAAACAAGTTATACTGATTATAAACTTGACCCTAAATTGACTCAAGCTCAAGCTCCAAGCTACATTTTTTCAGATGACATTTTGATGCTCCTCTGCTACTCTTTTCATAGACACATACCATAATACAAACGATGACAAAATACCTAATTCAAACAGCACGCTTAGGCCTACGCCCCATTGAAAAGTCTGACCTACCCGAAATGGCCAAACTCAATGCCGATCCTGAGGTCAGGCAGTTTTTTCCTGATGGCGTGCAAACCCTTGAACAGAGCGCAGCACGCATGCAAGATTTTTTAGATTTTTATCGCGATAAGGCAATACCCTGCTTTGCTGTATTTGAATTGGAATCACAGCAATTTGTGGGGCGGGCTGGTTTTGGTCTCATCGAGACGGGAGAAATTGAAGTTGGATATGTACTGCATAAAGCCTTTTGGAATAAAGGCTTTGCGTCAGAAATCTTGACTGCCTTACTGGACTGGGCATCTCAGCATATCAAGGCAGATTTTATTATTGGATACGCACCCGTTACCCATACGGCATCACAACGAGTCATGGAAAAATCCGGCATGAAGCACTATAAAGATGAGATCGTTAAAGACACCCCATGCCGTTTTTATCGGATTGCGAATTAACTTTTCCTCTGAATCCGCACGCACCCATTCAAGAAGTAACTGTGCGCCTGCAAACTACGGCCAGGCCAAGACTTCATAAAATCAGGATCATCCTTCACAATCTGCTCAGGAAATTTGAACACATCAAATTCCACAGCCTCATCATGATAAAAATCAAAGGCGTATTGCGACAGAACTTGATACATTTCAGAGTCAGGAGATACTTTCAGTTTTTTAAAAACATAACTGCGCAATCTCTCAAAATTCCAATACAGCTGAAACATATAGCGCACCATACTTTTGCGCTTATTTCTGTAAGGGGCAATCATGTAGGAGGTGGGGTGATTCAAAGAATAGTAGAGGTTTTTATCCGGCTGCCAGTTCATATACTCTGGAGCAACAATGATCGGTGCATATTCTTTGATTCCGTAATGCTTGGTGTAAGCTTCCTGGATCTGCTGGAGGGGTAGTGCTTCTTCATCCGCCTCTCTAAAACCAGGTATCCCGCTGGAAGCCAACAAAACCAATGTTTTCATCTGTTCTTTCAACGGGTCGGTCATATTGATGCCTTTTTCACGCATGAGTCCCCCGAAGATTGAATCGAGCCAAGGGCCCTTCGCATCAATGGTTCTATATTCTGTCAGTGAATGTTCAATGCAGTGATAAAATGGGGCCCAGGCTGGGTCATCCCGATGGGTAAACCATTCATCTGAAAAGGTCAGTAATGTTGCCTTCCAGGCATTTTCAGGGTTATTCACTTTACTGTTAGCGATGAGATAAAACACATCCCAGTGGTCATCGAGCTCCTGAGGATTTACGACGCCGATATCATATTTTTTCTGGATGACTTTGTGGTTTCGCAATGCTGAAATTTTGGGGAGCATGTAGACACTGCGGCAGCCTGCGGTAAGTTTCCAGAGATCATGCGCTTGCGGCTGCATTTTATCGGCAAAAATATGCCAGGCACACAGAATATTTCCTGAACGATAGACTCTGTAGGTGGGCTTGATATCGGGATATTCAAAAAAGAGCTCGCAACGCTTTTCCAAAATCAGGCTTAATCCTGGATTCGTTTGAGGATCGGCGATGGTCGCTCCATAGCTGTAGGTATTGAGAAATAATGGGTGGGGTGAATCCAGTTTATCCAATATTTTCGCCAGGTCTGGTCTGACTGCTTGCACTCTTTTTTTAACTTCCTTCCAGGAAACTTCGGTTATAGCCTTTTGTGGTTTTGGATTTTTGATGGCGACAAAGGGCGACACAGACATTTTAACTGCCATGATAAGACCTCTCTTTTTTTGTTTTAGTGGGGAGTGATTAAGATGCAGCCCTGTCGTAGAAAGGGGGACTGCTTGCTGTGAATTTGATTAGATTTTTGATCCGATAAAAGATTCTGTTTTGCTTTCGCATGTAAAAACTCTAACTTGGCTAAGTCATAGATGTCTCCTCGATCCCAACCGCCGACCTCCGTCAAACGACTGTATAAGTTTTGAATTTCGCGCATCGTCTCAAGACTGGATTGACGTGCTTTCTTATCCCAACTTTGACATTTACAACATGAGAATGGCGTAAACAAAGGCTTGCAGAAGATCAAAAAGTCATACTTGTCACTACAAGTTCTTTTTTGTGAGTCGATCAGCAATAATGCTTAACGACGGCTA
>JAJZUD010000058.1 GCA_021848625.1 Pseudomonadota bacterium | reverse complement strand
GGATGGTACTTGGAGTCAGGCGAAATCACTCTGGTGGCGTAATGCATGGCTTTTAAAACTGCGACGAGCCATTTTAGTGCCCCGAGCTCCCTCATTATATGGCAAACTACGTAAAGAGCCTCGCAAAGAATGTCTTTCAACAATCGAATCGGTTGCGGCTGTTTTGGAAGAGTTGGGAGAGGCCCCTGAAGTCGGTCAGCATTTAAGCGCTTTATTTACACGGCTATTGCAGCAGCGTCGAATGCAGAAATAATACCAAATACCCAAAATTGAATGGGCAGGTACTAAACACTTTTGGCTGCAATTTTAATGCAGCCTTTTAAAAATGGGCTATGTCTGGGGAACTCCCCTTGCGCATCAGGGACAATAAATCGGGGATCTTCCGTGGGAAGTAAAATATTATCTTTAATGCGCTGAAAGTGGGAGGGGTCATTATGATAATACGAGAATTCAGTCGACTGGACCACTTCGTAGAGTGAGCTCGCCTGGGCCAAAGCTTCCGTTTCGATGCCTTTTTGATATTTTTCCATGATCAATTGTAGCTCATCCAAAAGTGTAATTAATGTTTTGCCTTTCAAAGCATCTGGATCGGACTCAGCCAAAGTGGGGTAGTTTAAAGAATAATAAACCGGTGCAGAGAGGGTCGGCGTATCTAAACAAAAATGCCCAAGCTGCATTAAAATTGGCCAATACTCAGAGAGGCCATAGCCTTCAACATAAGCTTCTTGCAAGAAAGCAATGGGGGCGGCCGCTTCGTCTGTGGCGGGTTTAAATCCAGGTAGGCTTCCCCCGGCAATAGCAAACAAATGCTTCGCTGTGTTCAAAAGATAGGGGGAAAACCGCAAATTTCGAGTCTGCTCAATTGCATTGAAGGTGATTTGCCAGCTTAAAATATTACGCCAATAGGCATGACTAGAGCGATTTTTACACAGGCAATAATTGTAAAATTCACTCCATTTTGGGTCTTGCAAATGAGCAAACCATTGTTTAGAGAAAAATAAAAATTCAGAGCGCCAGCTATTTTTTTCCTGATCAACCAGGGCTTTAAAGACATTCCAGTGGGTTTCGTAGCCTTCGGGTTTGAGCAGGGATAAGTTATAGCGCTTATTCAAACGATTATGGCTAATATTTTCAGTAATTTTGGGAAGCATGAATAAGGAGCGTGCCCCAGAGTTCATTTCCCAGCGAAAGAAGGTATGATGTAAAGGCTTGCCTTCCGCATGATCTAAAACACGCGAAAGTCCAAAAATACCGCCCGGAGTAGCCATGGCATAAGGCATAATGCGATTATTTGCAGTCAAATAAAATTCAGAGTGTTTATCTAGCACCAAACCAACGGGATTACTTGCTGCAGAGCCGTACTGCAAGTTTTCAGCAACCCGCGTAGGCAAGCGCTGGTCATTTAAATCAATCACTTCACCATTGCTTAAGGGAAGGTAAAAATGGGTTTTATCAATCACCCTCGCGCCAAAAGGATAACGTGCTTTGTAGAGCTTAAAGTCAGCATCCGGGGAGAGTTGATCAATAATCGCAACCAGATCGGGCACCAGAGAAAGCAACAGCGGTCTTGCCTCCTGCCAAACCAATTCTTGTAAATCTAAGGGCTGATTATCCGTTGTTATCAGCATAAAATGATGCCTTTTATTAAACCCTAGTTGCAATTTTAAACGATTTTAAGCGAAAAGCCAAGAAAAATCAGGGCTCATTTCTTCACAATGCCGGAAGGTCCATACAGGCAGCCTTATCTGATAAACGACGGCTCATTGCATAGTTGAGTCTAGAAGCAATCTTTGTCATAATCCGGAGATCGAATTGTCAGGAGTAGCGCAGGTGTTATTGAGTATTGGCCTCATGAGTGGCACTTCCATGGATGGGGTTGATGCGGCACTATTGCAGACAGATGGAGAGGCGAATATTCACGAATTAGGCCACTGTCATCTTGCCTATCCCAGTGACTTTAAAGTGTTGCTCAAAGTAGCAGAGCGTGCGGCTCATCAAACTCAAGGCAATCAAGCCGAAGCGGCTCATGTTTTCCCCCAAGCGCTAAAAGCGTATTTGCAAGAGGAATTATCCTGGCCTACGCATTTACTGCAAAGTGAAATACAACGTTTAACAATGCAAGCGTCTTCATTGGCTGCGGTGATTCAGCAGTCAACAGACTGGCATGCCCGCGCAGTGGCACAATTGCTTAAAATAACCGCTCGATCAGCTGCAGAGATTGATGTCATTGGCTATCATGGCCAAACACTCTATCATTCTCCGCGTCAAAAAATTAGCTGGCAGATGGGGGATGGGGCTTTACTGGCTAAGCTTACAGGCATACAGGTGATTGATCAATTTAGACAACAGGATATTCAAGCCGGTGGGGAGGGGGCGCCCTTTGCACCGGTTTATCATTTTTACCTTGCCAAGCGAGAGGGCAAAATCCCAGCAGCAGTCGTGAATTGCGGAGGAATTGCCAATCTCACCCTAATTCGTGATGCGGATTTAACGCATGTGATGGGCTTTGATACAGGGCCTGGAAATGGCTTGATTGATGCACTTGTTAAACAACGTACGCAAGGCATAGAAACCATGGATCGAGATGGCCACTATGGTCAACGCGGGACAATCAATCCAGGGGTGCTGCAGGCGCTGTGGGATCACGCCATTGTGCAGTCAGGGCAAAATTATTTTAAAAAATGCCCGCCTAAATCACTGGATATTCGTGATCTCTGCTTGATCCCAGAGCTCAATGCCTTAAGCCTGGAAGATGCTTGTGCCACCTTAGAAGCCTGGACCGCTCTGACCATTGTGCAGAGTCTGCAAAGTCTGGGCTTAAACGCAAGCCTGGTTCCTCGCTATTGGATCTTGGCGGGGGGAGGTTGGTATAATCCTGTCATTCGCCACACCTTAGAGTCGCAATTACATGCGCTCTATGGCAAAGAAATTCGCGTTCAAACTGCAGATGAGATGGGCTGGAATAGTCAAGCTTTGGAAGCGCAAATTTTTGCCCATTTTGCTGTGAGAAGTTTAAAAAAATTGCCCTTAAGTTTACCCGGAACAACACGTGTACCCACTCCTTTAAGTGGGGGCACTTTACATCCAAAGCAGGAGAATGAAGCCCATGTCTAAAACCACGCTTGCTAAAATTGCCCCTTTTGTGATCTGCATTTTGGGTTCCTTTTTTTATGTGTATGATTATTTTTTAGCGGTGGCGCCGAGTATCATGACTCATAATTTGCTCGCGACCTTTTCGTTAGACGCAGGTGAGTTAGGGAGCTTGATGGCAATTTTTTTTCTAGCCTCGACTTTTTTTCAAATCCCTGCAGGCTTACTACTGGACCGTTTTGGCGCACGCAAATTATTGAGTTTGTCTGTCCTGGTGAGCGGCTTGGGCACTTTGCTGTTTGCAACAGCAACTCATGCTTGGGAGTTGGGCGCCGCACGATTGCTGATGGGCATTGGCTCGCCGTTTGCTTTTTTAGGCGCTTTATTTTTGGCTTCTCGTTGGTTTGCGCATCGTTATTTTGCACTGATTGCAGGATTAGTTCAGTTGGGTGCGGCGATTGGTTCTATCGCAGGAGAGGGGCCCTTGGCTTTGCTTGTTAATCACTTGGGTTGGCGCCATGCCTTATTGGCGATCGGTTGGGTGACTTTACTGCTGTCTCTGCTGTTTTGGCTGATTATCCGTGATGGTGAAAAACGCTTAAGCCAAGAGCCTGAAATCAAGCAAGCGCGTTTACGTGATACTTTTAAACTGCCGCAGGTTTGGTGGATTAGTTTGGCCGGATTCGCCTCTTGGGTGACGGTAACGGGGATTGCCTCATTATGGGGAATCCCTTATTTAATGGCGGTTTACAACTGGAGTAATGAAAAAATTGGCTATTTGTATATTTTGTTTTGGCTGGGATTGGGCTTAGGCTCGCCTTTGATGGGTTGGCTGTCTGATGCATTAAAAAGCCGTAAAATCCCTTTTTATATTTGTTTTGGCTTGGGGCTGATTGCATGTCTGTTTTATATCGAGGCGCCACACATTCCAGGCTGGCTGATGGTGATTGTGCTTATTATGCTGGGTTTTGCAGCCTCTTTGCAAAGCCTCACTTTTGGTATTGCTAAGGATATTGTCCCGCCTAAACATTTTGTTGCAGCTTCTGGGTTAATTAATTTGGCAGCAGTGCTGACAGGGGTGGTGGTGCAGCCGATTATGGGCTATATCATTGACCGTACGGCCAAGGCGCACGGGGTGGTGAATACGCATTATCAGGTTGGAGATTATCAATCCGGCTTTGTGGTGATTGCAGTCGTGCTCTTTTTAGGCTTACTGATCACCTATTTTGGTTTGAAAGAAACGCACTGCCAATCCATTCACGAAGTGCATTAAAATGGGGCAGATATTGAAATTCCGCTTGTAAATTTGCAGGCAATCCTGCAGCACGGAAATAGTATTTGCTGAGTTTACGCGCCTGCAAAGTGGCGATGATTTCATTGTCGAGTTCCACTAAGCCTTGGATATGCTTGAGAAATAATTGGCCTATTTCAGCCGTGCTGGGCTTACAGTAGGTTTGGCCTTGATCTTGCGCAGAAAGCATTTGAAATAGCCAAGGTTGGCCCACGCCCGCCCGTCCAATCATTATCCCAGCACAGCCTGTTGTAGTAAACATTTTTTGCAAAGAAGGGTAATCCTTCACGTCCCCGTTGCCGATCACTGGAATGGCAGAATGGTGTACAATGCTCGCAATTTCATCTAGGCGAACGGCTGTATCATAATGCTCGGTCCAATGCCGCCCATGCACAATTAAAAAGTCAGCTCCTGCGTCATTGACTGCTTTCACCACATCGGTATTAAAACGATCGCCGCTGTCCCCATCCACGCGGATTTTGACCGATAAAGGGGCGGTGGTGATGCTTTTAATCCCCTGAATGATTTGAGCGAGTGTTGTACTTAAAGACAGTAATTTAGAGCCACAGCCTTTTTTGCGAATCTTGGCCACAGGGCAGCCGCAATTGAGGTCGATGAGATCAGCGCCATACCCACAGGCCAGTTCTGCAGCCTTTTGTAATTCAAGCACCTGATTGCCAGAAAGCTGAAAACTGAGTAAGCCTTCACGGGGGCTTTTGTAAGTGTAGCGTCGTAAAGGGCGATGGAGGAGGGTTTTTGCGGAAATCATTTCGGTAGCGCAATAGGCTACGCCTGCAAACTCAGCAATCAGTTCACGAAAAGGCGCGCAGCTGACACCTGCTAGAGGCGCTTGAATGAGATTGCTGGGTAGGGATAGGTTTCCTAATTGAAGCGGGTGAATCATCTTGCCTGATTGTGCTGCATAGAAAGAACGCATTATAGTTGTTTTTCGCCCTGGCCGCAAAACCATGTGTATTGATAAAATTAATTTTAATGTAAATATTGACTTTTTTAATATATTAAAATATAATTTAATCCTCTTTTAAAAAGAATTAAGAATAGGATAAAAAATGTATCAACACATGGCTCAGCTCTTTCCTCAACAAGACTTTGCACGCGTGCCTCTAGATTTCGTAATACTTTTCTTCAGGCATGCTGAAGGGGGGACGGAATTTGCAGTAGCGGTCAGAATGATGATGGAACTATCAACTCGGCAAGCTGAGCTTGCAAGAGAGATAGATAAACAACGGAGCTTGCTACAGCGCTTTATCTCCAGAGCGGCGCGTTCAGAAGGGTCTGGTGCTGCATTGCTAGAAAGTTCACGTGCCCTGTATCAACAGGCCGTGACACTGAATCAATCCTTGAGCGATCTTGGTGTTAGACTGGATGCGCTAGAAAAAAAATCGATTGCGCCTGTCTAGTCAATTCGAGTATGCTAGTGCTTTAACACAAAGCACAGGTTTACTCGCGGCATGGATGCGCATCTTAAACACTCTTATCTTGAAGCAGCGCGCCTTTTAAATGAGTTTTGCGCCAAGGAAGCACATTTTAAGCTCAGTGCTGAAATTGCAACGGGGCTGGCAAACGCTTTTGCCGCAGGTAAAAAATTACTGTCTTGTGGCAATGGCGGCAGCTTATGTGATGCCATGCATTTGGCTGAAGAATTTACCGGGCGCTACCGTAAAGATCGTCGCGCTTTGCCGGCCATTGCTTTGGCGGACTCATCGCACATTACTTGTGTCGGCAATGATTTTGGCTTTGATGATATTTTTGCGCGGGGGGTTGAAGCTTTTGGCCAAGAAGGAGATTGGTTGTTTTGCCTCTCCACTAGCGGAAACTCCAAAAATATTATTCGGGCAGTAGAAATAGCACAAAAAAAAGGCTTAAAAACAGTGGCCTTGTTGGGCAAGGATGGTGGAATTTTAAAAGGGCGTTGTGATTATGAATTTATTATCCCTGCCCACACTTCAGATCGCATTCAAGAAATCCATATGTTGATTTTGCACGTCATCATTGAGGGGGTTGAGCGGGTTCTTTTTCCGCAACATTATGTCTAAACTCGCGCACCATTGGAAAGTTCGCCTCTCCGTTGTTGTCCTTCTGGTATTGCTTTGTGTAGGTGCCAGTTGGTTAAAAAATCGCGCAGAACCTAAGTTAGTGATGTTGCAAGTGGCGCCGGTAGTCCCAAGCCCCATTTTACCTTCAAATCGTATTGTTGCTTATTACGGCAATTTTTATTCTAAAAAAATGGGTGTGTTAGGGGAATACCCCCCCGATCAAGTCTTATCCATGCTCAAACAAACGGTTGCAGAATGGCAAGTAGCGGATCCTAATGTCCCGGTCATTCCGGCCATTCACTATATTGCGGTTGCGGCGCAAGCAGGGCCTGGACGAGATGGGCGTTATCGTTTGCGTATGCCGGCTGACCAAATAAATAAAGCGATCGATATGGCCAAACAAATTAATGGATTGGTGTTTTTAGATGTCCAGGTGGGGCAAAGCGATGTGGCAACTGAAGTGCCGCTCCTTGAGCCGTATCTCAAACAACCCAATGTGGAATTGGCGATTGACCCAGAATTTGCTATGCATGCGGGAGCGAAGCCTGGGACCATTATTGGAAGCCTGGATGCAACAGATGTTAATTTCGCCATTAATTATTTAGCACATTTGGTTCAAGAAAATCATTTGCCACCTAAAATTTTAGTGGTCCATCGATTTACAACCAATATGCTAACGCATGTTGAAGACATTCACCTTGTCCCGGAGGTGCAGCTTGTGATTTGCATGGATGGTTTTGGCCCTCCAGTCTTGAAAAAGCAAGTGTACCATGATGTGATCGAAGTGGCGCCGGTTCAATTTACAGGATTTAAGCTCTTTTTTAAAAATGACGCCTTGATTCTGGGCAGCCATATGATGACGCCTAAAGAGATTCTCAAATTGCATCCTGTCCCCTTGTATATTCAGTATCAATAGTTGAGGCCATGAATGAATTTCACATTGCCGATCAGCACCCATTTTAGCGAGATCGAAGCCCTGTTGGCGGCGCATCAGGTGATTTTGGTTGCAGGGGAAACAGGCTCAGGAAAGTCAACGCAACTACCTCAACTGTGTTTGCAGCTCGGTTATGCCAAAACCGGACTGATCGGTCACACGCAACCGAGACGAATCGCAGCCAAAGCGATTGCTAGTCGGATTGCAGAAGAGTTAAAAGTCAGTTTGGGTGGGATCGTGGGATATCAAGTCCGTTTTAACGAGTCTCTTTCTCAAGCTACGCAAATTAAAGTGATGACCGATGGAATTCTGCTTGCTGAAATTGGCCGTGATCCTTTGCTCAAACGTTACTCACTTTTAATTTTGGATGAGGCCCATGAGCGCTCTTTGAATATCGATTTTTTATTGGGTTATTTGAAAAAAATCCTGCCACGCCGCCCTGATTTAAAAGTGATTATTACCTCTGCAACCCTTGATCATGAGCGTTTAGCGGCATACTTTGAAGCGCCCGTCATTGAGGTTGCTGGGCGGCATTTCCCGATCGAATTTCGTTATCGTCCTGAGGCGAGTTTAGTCAGCGCCGTGATTGAATTGCATCAAAGTGCACGCGGAGACATTTTGGTTTTTCTGCCGACCGAACGTGAGATCCGTGATTATCGTAAAAAATTAGCAGAACGCTTTCCTCGACATGAAATTTTAGCTTTGTATGCCCGCCTCCCGTTATCAGCACAACAAAAAGTGTTTCATCCCGGGGGAAAAGATCGCATTATTTTAGCCACCAATGTCGCTGAAACATCGCTTACCGTGCCGCGTGTTGTGCATGTCATTGATTTAGGGTTAGCCAGGGTGAGTCGTTTTAATAGCAAATTAAAGATCCAATGTTTGCCGATTGAGGCCATTTCTCAAGCCAATGCCAAACAAAGGGCGGGACGAGCAGGGCGGACCGCTCCAGGGATTTGCTTACGTTTGTATAGTGAGGCAGACTTGCAAAATCGTCCGCCCTTTCTTGAACCTGAGATTTTGCGCACCAACTTGAGTGCAGTGATTTTGCAAATGCTGGGTCTACGCCTGGGCCCCATTACACAGTTTCCTCTCATTGATTTGCCCTCACGCGCCCTGATTCACGAAGGCTATGCAGAACTTTTTGAATTACAAGCCATTGACACTGCAAAGCAATTAACGGCTTTGGGTCGAATTTTAGCTCGGTTTCCTCTGGATCCACGCCTAGCTCGCATGCTCTATGCCGCACAGCAGAATCGGACATTGGCTGAAGTGGCTGTGATCGTTAGCTTTCTGAGTGTCCAAGATCCTCGTGAATATCCTGAAGAGCAATTGCAAAAGGCCAAAATGATGCATCGTCGCTATGAACATGTCGACTCCGAATTTCTAAGCATTTTGCAGCTTTGGCAACTCATTAGAATGGAAACAGAAGGCTTGTCTAAAAACAAATTTAAAGCCTATTGTGAAGCACATTTTTTATCAGCTGTGCGTATGCAAGAATGGCAATCAGTTTGGCACGAGCTGCAGCAAGTTTTTACTGCTTTAAATTGGGTGTTAAACCCGTTGAGTCAAAAACCAGCGTCTGCTTTAATTCATCAGGCTTTGCTTACAGGTTGTTTATCTTTTATTGCAGCTTATGATAAAGAAAAACAATGTTATCGAGGCGCGCATCAAAAGCTGTTAAAAATCTTTCCTGGTTCACCCTTAGCCTCCAAAAAATTGAAGTGGCTGATGGCTGAAAGTTTAATGGAAACGAAGCATACTTATGCGCGTATCGTGGCAAAAATTGAAGTCTCTTGGTTGGAGCCTTTATGCAAGCATCTTGTGAAGTATCAGTACAGTGAGCCTTTTTACGATGCAGACCATGACGCGGTGATGAGTTATCAAAGCGTTTTGTTGTATGGCCTTGTCATTGTGAGCCGTCGCAAAGTGCAGTTTAGTCGTAAAAATCCAGATTTAGCACGCGAAGTTTTTATCTGCGAAGCGCTCATTCCACAGGGAAAATTACAGGCAGGGTATTTGACGTTGCTCAAAGCAGAGGCTAAATTGCGTCGTCTGGGCATTGCACCAAGTGATGAGGATTGGCAAGCTTTTTATGAAGCTCGTCTGCCTGTGGATATTTTCAGCATGAAAGACTTGGCGCAGGCATTAAAACTAAAACCCCAACTTTCAACGGATTTGACCCTCGACCCTCAGCCTTATTTAGCGCCGTTTTTACAATCCCTTGAAGCTTTTCCAGATACCGTGGTGATTGAAGGAACGCGCTTTCCATTGCATTATGTGTTTGATTGGGAGAGTGAAGAGGACGGTGTTTGTCTACACGCATCGCTGCTAGATTTGGCTAAATTGCCTGATACCCTAGCTTATAAAGTGAAAGTGCTGGATGAGGCTGGGCAGGTTTTGGCGTTATCAGAGGATGTTGTGGCTCTCAAAGCGCAGTTTCAAACTGAGGCCACGCGCTTACTCAGTCAAATTGTGGGGCCGCTTCCCAAAGGCGATTTTCAAAGTTGGGATTTTGGAGATCTTCCTGACTTGTTGACAGTCAATGTGCATGGAAAGCCGACTGAAGCCTATCCTGCCTTGCAACGAAGTGAGCGGGGGGTATGTCTGGAGTTGTTTCCTGATGTAGAGTCAGCTGCCTGGAGTCAAGAAGAGGGTGTGCTATATCTACTTGAAAAAGCTTTAGATAAAGAGCTCAAAGCCTTGCGCCAAGAGCCGCGACTTTTACAAGCAGGGACAGATTTAAAATTTGTCTTAGATAAACAAGATTTGCTCAATGGTTTTGCTGCTTTGGTGCTGGAGGATTTTTATAGCACCCAGGGCGTGCAGTTTGCGCAAATTCGGACTCATCAGGATTTTCAAGCCTGCCTCAAACAGCGAGGAGGAATGTGGAATCATCAGCAAATTTGGTTAACCTGGCTGGACCAAGTTCGCAATTCGGCCCTATTCTTACGTCAGAGTTTACGGACTTTACCGCAGAAGCAGGGGCTTGCAGCCTCTCAAGCAGACTTGTATGCACAGTTTGATTTTTTATTAAATCGCTCTTTTTTAAATACGACTCCAATTGTGTGGTTAAAACGCTATCCCGTGTATCTAAAAGGCATGCAGATTCGCCTTGAGCGTCTTAAAAATAATTTGCCGAGAGAATTAAAATTGCTGGAAGAATTAACCAGTCTTTGGTCTGTTTTTAACAAATCCACTGGGCCACTTCAAGTAGATCGCGAAACCTTGCGTTGGCGCTTTCAGGAATGGCGCTTAAGTTTATTTGCCCAAGAGCTCAAGCCTTGTCTCAGCATTTCTCATCAAAAAATGCAAGAATGGTTGCAATCCTCAAAATAAAGCTTATCATAGAGAGATGCATGCAAAAGGAGTAGGTGATGACGAAGATCATTGGCATTTCAGGCAGTCTGCGTAAAAAATCTTATAATACAGCACTGCTCCATGCTGCAATTGAATTATTACCGCCAGGGATGAGCTTGGAAATTGCAAACATCCACGAGGTCCCCCTTTATAACGGAGATATTGAAGATCAAGGCTTTCCCAAAGCTGTGACGATTTTACGTGAGCAAATTCGCGCGGCAGATGGGATTTTAATCGCTACTCCAGAATATAATTATTCCATGTCTGGCGTTATCAAAAGATC
>JAJZUD010000057.1 GCA_021848625.1 Pseudomonadota bacterium | reverse complement strand
CAGCTGTCAAGCGCTTTCTCTCGCTTTTTTTATATCGTTATTACGGATTTAGAGAGTTTAGGTTACCAATCGGGCTATTTTATCAAAATTTATTTAAAAAGTAAATATTATTTTTTCAAAAAAATTTAAAATGAAACATTTATTTCCAACTTTAATACATGAAAACAGTACTTATATCAGCCTACAGAATTGCCACAGGATTGACCAATCGCTCGGTGTTTTATCAAGAAATAGAGCGGGAAACGTGATCCGAACTCCAGCAAAAACAGGGCATCTGATACATCTTTCTCAAAAACCATATACAAATCTATATGCAATTTTTGGCTAACTTCCTTTGCTTCGACCCTCTGCAAACCCCCCTGGCATGACTCTTTTCATATAGCCTCCAAAAAGCGGCACTGTAAAAGCTGTGTCGCCGTGGGATGGACTATAAATCATCCCTTTTCCAATCAGGCTTGCACGAATCGGTGCGACTGACTGGACCTCTCTTTGTAAAAGATGGGCAATATCACCAGAGCGGCACGCCTGAAGCTCCAACTCTGCCATGGCCCGTAAATATTTTTTTTCTGCAGGCGTCAGGCGATCGAAACGAACTCGAAAAAAACTGGCATCTAATTCAGAGATTGCAAGATCCGTTGCGAAACAAGCATCATCAAAAGTAATCGGTGATTTTTTTGCAATATCCCAACAATGCTTGCCCCACTCCTGCAAAAAATAAGGATAGGCACGCGTTTGACGAATAATTTCACTCAGTGCTTTACCCTCATAATACACCTGCAACCGCTCAGCAGGAATTTGTAAGGCTTTGATGGCTTCTTCTGGACTTAAGGGGCCTATTTCTGGATATTCGAACAAACGCTCTGCATAGGATTTTGCCCGTCCCGCTTGGGCAACCAACTGAGGCAAGCCTGCACCAATCAACAAAACAGGCAACTGTTTTTGAGCGCATTTGTGTAAAGCCATAATGAGTGCAGCAAATTCATCTTCTTTAATATATTGAATTTCATCGATAAAAAGAATTAGAGCCGTGTTTTTTTCTTTTACAGCTTGTCCAACCGCAACAAATAACTCCATTAAATCGTGCTCCAGGTCTCCTGAGTCAGCCACTCCGGGCTGCTTGTCCAATTGCACACTTAATTCAACATCAGCATATTTAAACCGCATTGCCTCAACAAAGCTTCCTAATACACCAAGTGTTTTTTTAACAAGTAGCCCTGCGGTAGTCATTCGGTCTAATTTCAAGAGAGTAGAACGCAGCGCAGGGATCAGTAAAGCAGGTAAGGAACGCTTTTCAGGCGTTTCAACAAAAAGCACTGCAAACCCTTTTGCTTCTGCATCTTGGGATAAACGACTGAGCAAGACTGTTTTGCCTACCCCGCGCAACCCCACCATCACTAATCCACGAGCAGATAAGCCTGACCGGCAGCGCTCCATTGCAATGTCTGCTTTTTCGATTAACTCACTCCGACCTGTTAATTCAGGGGGTTGCGTTCCTGCGCCTGGGGCATAAGGATTAGTTCTTGGATCCACTTATAGAGACCTTACATTAGTTTATCAATTTTACATAAACTAACATAAACTCTCTCAAATTGCAAATGGTTGAGCCTGCTCATCACATTTTTCAATTCACAACATTCGAATTTGTTACAATATTAATCACATTGGTAAAGAAATAAAGCGCCAAAGTATTGGACATTTCCGTGTTGAATGAATAAGTCACAATCGTATGTTCCTTTGGAAAATATAGGGAGCCACTTTGATAGCCATACTCATCTCCCAGCTGCGCCCACACTCTTTCGCCCGACTGTAATTGCAGACAGTACAAACCCAATCCGTAATAGACCACCACATTAGCAAAACCTTCATTCGTCAAAACAAGATTTCTATAATCAGGACCACCCATCATACTTTGCAGGGTGGCAGTATTAATCAATTGATGATTAAATAAAGCATAAGTCATCAAAGCTAAATCATAAGGCGTTGCCACCAGGCT
This sequence comes from Pseudomonadota bacterium, assembly GCA_021848625.1. GTDB lineage: Bacteria > Pseudomonadota > Gammaproteobacteria > Francisellales > CACEW01 > JAJZUD01. The sequence continues at coordinate 9,125 of JAJZUD010000057.1, read as the reverse complement.
GCCTGCTGAAAGTCCTGTCAGAGAAGGATCAAGACCCAATTTAACATCAACAAGGCCATACCCCTCTGTATTATAAAAAGTGGGAATGAAGTGGGGCAAGCTTGGCGCTTGTGCCACAAAAATTTGGTAATTCTGATCTTGGACTGGATCATTGTCATTGACCCACTCATAGCCATGAGCCAATAAGCCCTGGGGCAAAGTGGTACTTTGATCGACAGGCAAATAGTACGTGCTCTGTAAATTCAATTTTTGAATAATATTTCGATGCAGAATAGTGGAGTAAGCTTGACCCGTTACAGACTGAATGATCATGCCAAGCAATACATAATTGCTTCCTGAATAATGAAACGCAGGCGGCCCGCTGATCTGACCCTGCGCCAAACCCATTCCTGTCAAATCAGATAAACTTTTGGACTCATACCGATTACTCAGCAACATAGGCATCCAATCTGGTGAAGTTTGAAAATCTTGCAGACCGCTTGTATGATTCAAAACCTGCTGCAGAGTTATATTCGCAAGAAAAGGATACTGTGTAATTAAAGCCTGTAACTGTGATGCATACGGATTAAATGACTGCTTTGCAATACTCTCCATCGTTTGACTTAAAGATAATTGACCCTGCTCTACTAATTGCAAAGTTAAGACCGCAGTGTAAGTTTTGGTTACACTCCCTAGTTCAAACAAATTAGAAGGACTGAGCTGTTGAGGATCTTGGATATTGTTTAATCCACTCACCAACGTGATCACGTTGCTCATTTGGCTGGTGTCATACACAGCCACTGAAATCCCCGGTGCAAAATCTTGATGCGTAGGGTCAGTTGGATTGACTGGATTAGTAATCCCATCCATTAAAGTCTGCAACTGCATCGTAATATCTGCATGCAAAATTGAGGTAGCAAAAGCCAGAGATAAGCTAAGAAAAATAACACGCAATTTCATGAAAGACCTCTTTTTTCTTTTTATTGTACTCTAAGGCGGTACAAAACAGAACAAGAAGGATTTTTAGTCTTGAAAATATTTGATTTATTAATAAGCTGCCAGACAAATGGAGCGGGAAACGAGTCTCGAACTCGCGACCTCAACCTTGGCAAGGTTGCGCTCTACCAACTGAGCTATTCCCGCTAGAGAAGTCGCTATTTTAAAGGATCTTTGGAGAATGTCAAGCCCTTTCTTGCGTGCTCTAATGCGGAACTTGAAACTTCACTGCCACTGATCATTCTTGCGATTTCGAGAACGCGCGCTTCATGGTCTAGCCAGGTGGCCTCGCTGAAGGTGGCATCAGCAGTGAACCGCTTTTGAATTTGCAAGTGTGCATCGCCCCGCATCGCAACCTGCGGCAAATGTGTAATGCAGAAAATCTGCCTTCTCTCCGCCAACTGGTGAATCATCGCACCTACTTGTTCCGCCACAGCCCCGCTGATCCCGACATCAACTTCATCAAAAATCAAAGTGGTTTCTGCGTCAATTTGCGCTGTCAACACCGCAATAATCAAGGCAATGCGGGATAATTCCCCCCCTGATACCACTTCTTTTAAAACTGCGAAAGGCTGCCCGGGATTAATTTTGACCAAAAAAGTCACCCGATCAATTCCCCTAGCGGTTCGATCATCACTCTCTGTAGCAAGCTCGATACGACACTCCCCCTGCGGCATACCTAACCGCTTCATAAAATGACTAATTTTTTGCTCGAATACTTTCGCCTTTTGTCGCCGCATCGCACTGATTTTTTGCGCTTCCTCGTCATAGGCACGGCCCGCAACCTCTCTGGCCTGTTTTTTCTCAACAATCAGGGCATCAAATTGTTCTGCATTCTGCAAGGCCGATTCTAAATCCTGATAAAATTCTGTAAGCAGATGGGCGTCAGTTTGATGCTTGCGTGCAGCTGCGTAAATAGCCTGCAAACGCGCCTCCACCTCCGCCAAACGCTCTGGATCCAAATTTAAATTTTGATGAAAAACCTCCAAGTCCCCCGTCGCCTCAGATAGCAAAATCGCAGCCTCTTGCCATAAATTTGCTGCATTGGTTAATTCTGAATAATCCCCTGACAAATGAAGCAGCTGTTTCTCAACATGCCGAATTCGGGATAACAGGCTTAAATCATCCTCTTTGACCTCAGTCAGCAACTGAATACTTTTAGCAATCAGCTCGTGGACACTCGACAGTTTTTTTTGTTCTTCGTGTAATTGCTCTAGCTCATCCTTTTGCAAATTGAGTTCACGTAATTCTTGAAGCTGGTAGTGCTGCAATTCCAATTGCGCGAGAGACTCAGTGCGCCTGGTCGCAAGCGCTGCTAGTTCTTGATCTAAGGTGCTCCATGTTAAAAAATGGCTTTTTAAAAGCGTCATATCCACATGCGCAAAAGCATCCAAACTGGCCAACTGCGCTTCAGCTTTGAGTAGCTTCTGATGCTCATATTGCCCCACCAAATCGACCAAAAAAGCACCCATATGCTTCAATTCTGTGACAGAAACCGGTTGCTGATTCAAATAGGCCTTTGATCGCCCCTCTGCAGTTAAAATCCGCCTCAATACAATCTGCCCTTCATCCACTGGATAGTCATTTTCACGCAAATGAGCGAGGATCGGATGGTCAGGCTTCACTGCAAAAACAGCCGTCATATCACATTGCAAGGCTCCAGCTCGAATAATTTTAGTCTCTGCACGTGCACCCAAAACAAACTCAATCGCATCAAGCAAAATCGACTTCCCGGCCCCTGTCTCCCCTGTGACTACCGTCATACCAGCTGGGAACTCTAAGCGCAATTGATCGATAATGATAAAGTTTTGAATGAAGAGTTCAGTTAACATGCATCGAACCTGACAAAGCAATCAACTGACGGCCCCAATGCAGCTTTTCACGCCAGACCTCATAATAATTGTAATTTTTAGGATGCAGCAACACCAAGGGCTGCTTTTGGCGATAGATCAAGATGCGATCGGCCATACTCAAACTGACATGACTTTGACCGTCATAACTCAAGCGAGGCTCGGTTTTATTATATTCGGCAAGACGAATTTCGATTTGGCTCTTGGCATCAATGACAACGGGGCGACTCGTTAAGGTATGGGGTAATTTTGGCACCAGCACCATAGTCTCCAAATGAGGCGCCATAATCGGCCCACCTGCAGACAACGCATAAGCAGTTGAACCCGTGGGCGTTGCAATAATCAAACCATCCGAACGTTGACTATATACAAACTGCCCGTCAATGCGCATCTCAAATTCAATCAATTGGGCAACATCGCCAGGAAACAACACAATATCATTCAAAGCATTGCCTAAGCCATAGGCCGAACCATCTTGGCGAACAACTTTTCCTTCAAGCAGAAAGCGCTCCTCGCTCAGATATTCACCGCTTAAAATCTGCGTCAACGGCCCCTCTAAATCATCAGGCGATAAGTCCGTCAAAAAGCCCAATTGACCACGGTTAATCCCTACCACGGGGATGCCATGCAAAGACATAGTGCGCGCAGCGTGGAGTAAATTGCCATCCCCCCCGACGGCCACCACCCCATCCACATGTTGAGAGAGATCCTTCAGACCCATCACTAATGCGCCTTCCAGCCTTAAACCCCGCGCTGATTCAGCCTCCACATACACTGTTATGCCTAATTTTTTCAAAACCTGTACAGTATGTTCAACAGTTTGACCCACTAAGGGATTGCGATGAGACCCCATGATTCCGATTTTTTTAAATTGCATCACGCCCCCCGCTAAGTGGTTTTGATCTGATAATTAGGCGGCTCTTTGGTAATTGTCACGTCGTGAACGTGATTTTCCTTCACCCCCGCTGCAGAAATCTTCACAAATCGCGTTTTGCTGTGCAGCTCTTCAATCGTTGCGCAACCGGTATAGCCCATGCCCGAACGCAAGCCCCCAATCAATTGATGCACTACTTGAATAATCGGCCCGCGATAGGGTACACGCCCCTCGATGCCTTCGGGGACCAACTTATCCCCTGCTGTCCCTTCTTGAAAATAGCGGTCGCTCGATCCACGCGTCATCGCCCCAATGGAGCCCATGCCACGATAAACCTTGTAAGTGCGGCCTTCAAATAATTCAACTTCGCCGGGGGATTCCTCAGTCCCTGCAAATAGGCTGCCAATCATGACAACATCCGCCCCAGCAGCAATCGCTTTCACCACATCACCTGAATAACGAATTCCGCCATCTGCAATAATTTTGATTTTGCTATTTTTGCAAGCCCGCGCTACTTCAGAGATAGCGGTCAGCTGCGGCACCCCCACCCCGGCAATCACTCGGGTGGTACAGATCGAGCCAGGGCCAATCCCCACTTTCAGCGCATCAACACCACAATCAATCAAGGCCTTGGCCGCCTCATAAGTGGCGATGTTACCTGCAATCACATCCACTTTAAAATGCTTTTTAATCCATCTGACCCGATCTAAAACCCCTTGAGAATGGCCATGCGCCGTGTCAACCACAATCACGTCAACCCCTGCTTTCACTAAAGCGGCCACACGCTCTTCTGTATCACCACCGGCACCAACTGCAGCCCCCACGCGCAATTGCTCGCTTGCATCTTTGCAGGCTTGTGGTTTTTCAATCGCACGTTGAATATCCCGCACTGTAATCAAGCCCTTTAATTCAAAGGCATCATTCACGATCAATACTTTTTCAATACGATGCTCATGGAGTAGCCGCTGCACTTCAGCACGACTCGCCCCCTCTTTGACGGTCACTAATTTTTCTTTAGGAGTCATGACCTTACTGATCGGCTGATTGACATCAGTGACGAAGCGAATATCCCGTCCCGTCACAATCCCCAATAATTGTTTACCCAACACCACAGGCACACCTGAAAAATGATGCTGACGAATCAGCTCCAGCAAAGCAGAAATTGGCATAGTCGGCTCTGCAGTGACTGGGTCTTTGATCACACCACTTTCAAATTTTTTAACCTTGCGAACTTCTTTGGCTTGTAGCTCCCAGGGCATATTTTTGTGAATAATCCCCAAGCCGCCCTCCTGCGCTAATGCAATAGCCATGCGTGCTTCAGTCACCGTATCCATTGCCGCAGATAAAAAGGGAATATTCAAAGCAATGCGATCGGTGAGCTGTGTCGATAAGCTGACCTCCTTGGGCAAAATGACAGAATGCCCAGGCAATAACAGCACATCATCAAAAGTCAAAGCCTCACCGATTAAACGTTCCTGCACTTACATTCTCCTCTGTGATGGCAACTGGATAGGCTGATTATAGCAAAAACCATCGCGACACCCAAGCTTGCTATGAATGGGCCATGCAATCGTCAAACGCTGCCAAACTCAGGCGCTACTGCTTTTTCATCAGGGCCCGAAGAAGCACTCCAAAACGGCGCGGAACAAGCGTCAGGACGAAGAACAGCGGTAGTCTTTTCAGACAGAAAGTGTCGAAGGAGCTCTGCGTAGATTTCAATCTCACCAAGCGAGAGATCTCGTGCTGTAAAAAGTGCCTGCACTTTTCGTAAATGCGCTATCCATTCCACTTCGGTGGTAACCTCATACAGCTGTACCTGCAAAGCGCAAAGGAGGCTGTAGCGCTCTTCTTTTGCTCGTATTCCTTCCTCAAGGCAATCCAGAAAATACTGGCATAACCCTTCTAAACCTGCAGGGATGACTGTGGTGGCTGTTTGCAAAATACTTTGCGCAATAGGATCAGTTTGCAATCTGGCACAGCGTTCTTTGATGAGCTCTTCATCCAGTACTGCACGGCCTGTTGCAATCATGGCCATGATTTGGCGCAATTTTTCAACAAAACACCAAGCCTTGTCCTTCAGCCAAACGCACTTACAATGTTCATACCAGGCTTGCAGCGCTTCCATTCGGTCAATTAAGGCTTCAACTTTGGCATCTGGAACCGTGCCTGCTAATAACGCCTGATGACGTTTACGCGCAACAATGCGGTTATGAGCCTCCCACAAAGAAAGTGCCTTGTATTGTCTGATTGTACTAAGCTGTTTCACCATCACATCTACACAATAGGCAGGTCCAAAAATAGGGGCTTTCTCCACATCACGCTTTCTTTCTGGCCAGGCTCTTCTTGCTGGATCGATATGACTCACAGCAGCAATATCCATCTCTAGTAGGGGCCCTTGTAACAAACTAATTTGATTGGAACTGACAATTAAATCGATCTGCTTAGGGATGAGATTTTCCCCTGCATTGCTTAATTGCTCCTGCAAAAGCTGTGCAGAATGACCCCGACGAAAATCTAAACAAATTTCTATTTTTTGCGTATAACAAGCCCCTGTCGCCAATTTGATTTCAAATACAGTTTGATTGGAAATATCAAAAGTACCCCCATCAGGATAATGGACTCGATAACCCATTTCCGGACGGGGCTTTACTCCAACATGAGTAAATGCTTCACCATAAGCGCTCCAATCATCTTGTGGCGAGATATGGGTTTTACACAAAGCCCGCAACGTGGGCACCACCCCACATTCAACATAAAAACTGACATTAATAATCTGCTTTTCATCCACTTGCAAAGCAAAGGAGCTTAAAAAAAGATGGACGTGCGCAAAATCAATTTGCCCCGCAATCGCCAAAATCTCCTTAACCAGCACGCTAAATTCCTCAACTGATCTACCCCACCTTTTTGAGACAGTTTGAAGACCACCGAGCGTATCTCTAGGCTTATTCTCATTTTAACCACCGCTATGATGTGGGCTGTGTCAACAGGATGGACTCACCATTCCACTGAGCCAGGTAAAAAAAACAAGCCCGCTCTTTAGCTTCTGCCTTCAAAGCAGGCTTACGCATCCTCTACAAAGCTATGCTTCATCCCCTCAAAATCCCGCCTCTTTGGCATTCACTTAGAATTGTCAGGTGTTAAGCTTTCCTGTACTTTTCTGCCAAAAAATGCTACTAATCGTCTTGAAACTTTTATTTCTTTAGGACAAGGGAGGCAGTATGCGCAAATCAATGTGGCTTAGCATGATGATGGCTTTGGGACTTCTCACGGCAATCCAATGTGGATATGCTTACTCAACTGATCCAGGGGCGCTCTTTGACCCACTGCTCACTGTGACCAATCAAAGCAACCAGGCTTATACCTTGAAATGGTATGGCGCCACCACCGATACCATCAAGAATGGCCTAGATATTCAAGTACAAAACGAGGGCAAGGCCAGCATTGCCCCAAATAGCCACAAACAAGTAAAAGCGCACTTTCTCACTTTAAATGCCAACAGCACTGTACTTGAAAAAACAAACGTTTTTTATGTCGCTCTGTACGATCAACACCAGAAAAAAGTGACAGAAACAGAAGTCATTCGACACACACTGCAAGATCAAGCCTCGATATTGGCAGGAAATATCGAAGTCCTTATCAACAAACAAGGGCAATTGATCCTTATTTTTGATACGAAAACCGAATCAAAAACGTCAATCAGCGGTCAAAATCACGCTGGGAGTTAAAGCTTCTCGGAAACACGTTATGCACACCGACAATGGCAAGAAGTCCCTGAGTCATCACAAATCTGATTGAAAGCAATTCTTGAAAACCTAACTTGTATTGCCAAATCATTTTTGTTAAAATTTATACAACCATGCAACAATGGATTCATTCTGTTGCAAAAAATGCAACTGTTGCGAGATAGTCCTTCTAATTCTATTCTGTATGTCTTATTTTTAATGCGTTTTCACGATTCGTGTTTTTGTAGATACCCCCACAGGTACCCCTACGTTTTTTCGTCGCCACACCCTGCGCCACTTCTGGGCTGCGGCTAAATCGAATCATAGCCCCTGTTTTGCACAATTAACAAGTTACTTTTATGCAACGGAAAGATGCGCAGAGGCCTTGGATAAATGGGGGTCAACGCTGATTCTAACATTATGCCCAAGTTTGAGCAGCATGCCAAATAGCCGATCGATGGTGAATCTTTCACAGTGACCATTGACGATTTTACTAATATCCCCTTGATGAACGCCGGTAATTTTTTCAGCCTCTTTTTGTTTTATGCCTTGCAATTCCAATGATACTGCAATTTGACGCGCAAGCTCTGCCTTGACTTTGAGTTCTTCATAATTCTCAAAACCCAAATCTTTAAACACATTGCCACTACTTTCTGTGATTGTTTCCATTTTTTTATCCCCTCTGCCCACTATTCACTACTCACCAACCTCTTCACCCCAGCACTTCTTTAAGCCTACTTTTGATTAAATCCATATCTGGCTTAGGTGTACTAATGCCGCTTTTTGATTTCTTCTGAAAACAATGCAGCACATAAATGCATTCTTTTACTTTTACGGTGTACACCGCCCTGTAAGTATCGCCGTCATAGTTCTCTACTATTTCCAGCGTTGTTGCACCCTTAAACTCCGAACCCTTTAACGGTTTCGCGCTTGGATGCTTTGTCCCTCTCTGTGCAAAGCTTAAGGCAAAACCAACAGCTCTGCGCACCTCTTCTGGAAAAGCCTTTAGATCTTCTAACGAAGAAGCAACAAACTTAATAGGCTTTTCAAGCACTGTCGTTTTCCACTAAAGACTTATGGTAAATATACCATAATTGATCTTTTCAGGCAAGCTTCAATTGCAGCTTTGTTAGCAACGAATAAATCTGCGCCTGGTGGTGCAAAAATCTCAGCAGTGCTGAGACAATTACCATGGGCCCATAATTTTATTATCTTTTTTCAAAGCAAGCGCCCGAAAGAACGTGAGTTTTATTTAAAAATCGCTATTGCTGAAAAATGATCTTCTCGTGAGTTGGAACGGCAATTTAAGTCTGTTCTATTTGAACGAGCTGTTTTAAACTCTCCCAAAGCATTAGCACTGATCAAGGAAAACTATCCTGAAGCCTTATCAATTTTTAAAGATTCGTACATGGTTGAGTTTTTGAGCCTTAGGCAAGACCATAGCGAAAGAGATTTGCATCAATGAGGTTGTAGAATACTCATTAAGCCGCAGTTTATCACCAGCCTTGATTGCAGAATATCAAACACAGCTTCCTGATAAAAAATTACTATACCCCATGAACTTGAAAATTAGGCACAAAGCTTCGCATTACGAATAATCAAGTCATTCAATGGCACAGGGGTATCTCCTTTTGCTATCTTTAAATATACCCCGAATTATACCCCATTTCAAGCTGGATGCAGGTGAATCTCCGTGAACGTCTA
>JAJZUD010000004.1 GCA_021848625.1 Pseudomonadota bacterium | reverse complement strand
TGGCTTATTGATTATTGTTTTGGCTTATGGACTTTTAGCGATTGGAGAACTGTCAGTTATTCCAATTTCGATGTCGCTGACAAATCAACTTGCCCCTGCAAAACTGAAAGGAACAATCATGGGGTTGTATTATTTTTCATTGATGTTGTCTGGATATTTAGCCAGTGAAGTGGCAAAGTTGGCTCCTCCCAATGATTGGGCGATTGTCGAATTTCCGCAGTTTTTTTTAATCTTGGCCGGAGGCATGGCCCTCGTAACCGCATTATTGTATTTTTTGCAAAGAGCATTGAGGCTAAAAGCTTAAAGGGTCGGAGTGGGGGGAATCGAACCGCCATCTTACTGCCCCTGGCAGTATGCTCTAGCCGTTAAGCTACACTCCGATATCAACAATAAAACCGCTTTAAATATAAGGTAGGGGTTGGTTTAGTATAGCTGTAAAAGCTGCCGAATAAATCATTATCTGCACCTAAGACTAGGCAATTTGGGTAGGCCTTCGATAAAAGCGTTCCCATCAATGCATATTCTGCACCTTGGCCTAATACCAGGGGGATAAAATCTTTTATGCTTTCTTTCACGCCATACCATCGCGTGTAGAGAGCCTGGCGATTTTCAATAATCTTTAGAATCAGGCGATCTGTAATGGGGGCAAGACCAAAGTTTTTTTCAGTAAAATTTTCTTGAATAGTAGATGCTTTTTGCCTCCAATCCGCTTCATTTTCAAGTAGACTTGAAATCATCACTGTTTTAACTCCCGTCGCTTTTTCAAATGCCAGTCTGCTTAAGTCAGCACGATCAATAAACTCAGATTGCGTCAGGCCTAATCTTTGCAGATTTTCTTTTGAGAAGCCTTCAAAATCAGCCATTCCAGCAACAATATTAGGCTGAAAATCTAATTGCCTCAGCGCATCTTGCAACAGCGGCAAGACTTCTACCAGTCTTTTGGCAATTTGCCCCACTCCTGAACCCAGGCTTTGAAATGTATGCCGAAATGGGCATTTTAAATCGCCTGTAGGCTCGACAGCATAATCAGGGCAGAGCGGTAGAAAGATCGTAGAGGGGGCATGATGAAGGGTGCCCTCAGTCAGCCATTGTGTAATTAGGCCCATATTTTTGTTATTGGGATAAACTGCTTTCGCCTGACTCATAAAGTTTGATAAGATCTCTAACGTTCTTGGGGGAAGTGTTCTAACAGAAGGGTATTTTCTATAAAGTGGTGTATCCATAGAAAGATTAACTCTGCCCAATAAGAGTGATAATAAAGAGGCTCTTAAATTCTCTACCCGGGGAACATCGCAAAAAATTTGATCTGCAAGAAGAGGGTATTTATCCTGTAGAATCGAATAGAAGTGAGCATATTTTCCTTTACGTGCTTCGCCCTCTGTGGCGCATTTTTTTTGATAAAGCGTTTTTAGTTCTTGAAATTCTTCTACGGAAATATAGGCTTGTAACTCTTTTTCATCCATTGAATCAGCGCTAATAATTTTTTTCAAAATCTGCCGAGACACCGAGCCAGGAATAAGGCGGTGTCTGCACATAATCTCAAAAGCTTCTTCTTTTAGCATGTTAGTCTATATTTTTTGCAATCGCATTCCAAAAATTACCAATTAGTTCAAGGTTTTTACAGAATCCAGTTTTAATATCTTCAAAGCTTGCGCCCGCTTCAATGATTTTATTTGCAGCAATGATAGACTCTTCTTTATGTTCTTTTTCAGCTTCTCCAATATGAACATAAAAAAATTCACATGCTTCATGGAATTCATCCTGATTTTCCCATAGGGCCATGTAATTCCGCGCGCCCTCATACAGCTTTCTTATCATTGTATAAGCTTGCCATTCTAGAGCAAGTTGTGCGCCCGCGGCGATAGCATACTGGTTAAAATAAGTTTCTTTTTGCCAGGCATTTATTTTTTGTGTTTCAGCTAATAAAGGTGCGGTTTTTTTTAAATTTTCAATGTTCAAAAGTCCCGGCTTTCCTAAGGCAATAGATAGTTTTTTACAGAACTCTTCAAACAGCCTAGAGTGAACATTTCTAAGATGTCCATTACCCATTTCAGAATAAAGGATTTTGGTGTATTCCAATCTGGCTGTAATATCTTGCGTATTAGCGACTAAGCCTGCCAAAGCCTCTGGAAAGCGAAATGTCCATTCCCAATAATTTCTGACAAAAACGCCAAGACCTTCAATGCTGAGTGGCCCTCGCAGCCATTTTTGATAAAATTGGTTATTCACTGCCTCATGTTTATCAATAGCTTTGACTAACTCTTTTAGTTCCTGCATCGCTTTCCCCAGATTTTTATTTAATATGTACTGCCAATGTGGGAGGCATTGTACCATATTTTTTTGAGTGCTGTCTCTGGAGTTTTGCTTTTTTAAGAGGAATGCGAGGGAGTCTCAATCTTTGTGGCTCTTTCAAAAATTGACAGGTTTGGCTTAGATCATTAATGATAGCGGCGCAGCGCCTTTTCCATTTCTGAAATGAGCGCTTTTGATTCTTCAAATTGCGCTTGCAAAGATTTAAACTCTATTTGTTGTTCACTCGTGAGCTTTTCGGTTTCCCAATTTTTAATGTTGTTGGTGAACCAGTCCACATCTTCAATTAAGTCTGCGGCTACTTTCTCAAATTCCGCGCGATTAGATTCTATATGAAGATTTTCAATGGTCTCTACCAACGCTTCGTTAAATACACTGAGTACTTTCATGAATTCAGGAATAGTGTGGGCAGGAAAATGATTGAGGTCGTCGATCATAAATTTTTCCATTTGTCACCATTTTTTCTGTTTCATTGACATGAATTGTAGCAACAAAAATTCAAAAAAGCAAATAAATTACATATCATCATCTTGTATTTAGTGATGTAAAAAATAAATGTTAAATGACATAAATCTGTAACAATTGTATAATTGACTTGTATTTTACTTTAAAATATAATTAGCATCAATGATAGTTTAAAAACCTATTTAAAATATGAAAATAACAAATATGCCGTTTTCTAGCCTACAGGATAATGTGGCTCATTGTTCACCAGAGCTGATAGATAGACTTAATATTATTTTTAAAAAAAATCCTGCTCTTAAAGTGTATAGTGCTGAATATAAATATGGTGATTACATCGCAAAAAAAGGCTCTTTAATTTTGCCAGAAGAAACCCAAAAATTTGCATTTGGGTTGGTCATAAGTGGAGGGCTAGAGGTTTTTATTCAGCAGAATGAGCATGATGAAGATGAAAAAGTCACAACACTCGCCATGCTTAAGCCTGGGAATATACTTTTTTTGCACAAAGACTTAGAGCCGTCTTCGGTGCCACTGCATATGCAATATGTAACAGCAGGGGCGAGAGCTATTTTCTTTTTTTCCAAAATTCGCAATTCAGACTGTCTATTTCGTTTATCAAAACGTAATAAAGTTCCCTTTGAGCAGTGCATGACTGTTTTTAAGCAATGGTATTTGTTTAGGGCATTATCGGAAAGCTTGAAGTCAAGCTGGCGTGCCAATGTCATTTTGTTTACCGAAGAATGGCTTTATCAGGGGCTTGATAGTGCTGAACTTAAATACTATTTATCAGCCCAAGGCGTCCCAACTCCTGATTTCGGCACTCATAAACATGAAATTGATTCGACTGTAGGGAGCCTTGTTCTAAGGAAAAATGAGCTTTATGCAGCTCAAGTTGTTAAAAATGTTCTCGCAATTGCCGCAGGAGACCTGCCTGGTTTTAGTTTTGTGGAAGATGAAACATTTGCACCGATTTCACTGATTCAAGATGTTTTCAAGAAAGATTATGGCTTAAAAACTCTTGATATTATGCACCCTGGTTATATTAAGCCTGGCGTGGATTGTTTCTACTCTTTTGAGTTCAACAGCAGTATTGATCAGTATGCTCATTTAACCAGAAATGTGCGGCAATCTAGCAGTGACCTGCAAAGAGATGTTCAAAAAATATATCAACGCTTGATGGAATATAGTGGAGAAAAATGCTGCGAATACAATCGGGTCAGGCTAGAGTTTCTAAATTCTGCGTCAGTCAGTGTTATTGAGGATGGGGTGGTCAATACCTCCCTTAATCGTCGCGCGCCTTTTTTACTTAATGGATGCATTGCAATCAAACCTAATTAAACCAATTAAACAATAATAAAAAATCGAGGTTATCTCATGGCTCCCAGAATTCCTTTCTCGCCGAGGGCGGGTATTCATAACCCTGTTCCACGTATGAATGATCGTGAGGTTTTTTGGAAAGATATCAAAAAAAGTGTGAAGGCTGTTAAGCCAGAGCTGGCGAAAATTCTTGATCAACTCAATTCCAACTATCCATTAATATTGAAAGAATATGACTATGGAGCCACCATTGCAGATTCCCAGACAAATCCAGGGGTCAGCCTTATTCTGGATAAGCGCTGTGAGCTTTTTTTTGAATATTCACGAGGAAATCCCATTTGTCGTGTTTTTCAGACTGGTCAATTCCTTTGTGCAGAACAAGTGTTCAAAAATGCACTGAACCCTCTGCATCATATGCATGGCTTGTGGAGATTGGCCGCTGGATGTCGTAATGTTTTCATGCATCCTCGAATTGCTGATCAAAAATGGCATAAATTAATGATCCAGGCACATCATATCGGTGTGGATATCCCGATGAGTTTGGATGAGCATTGGCAAATATTTCGGCTTCTTGCGAACAGCAAAATTTATGATCCTGAAACGTCCTGGAAAGCAAAGCTTTTAAGCTTTCCCCCTATCTGGTTCACTCATTTAGATGATCCTCAGTGGCAGCCATTTTACCAATGTATCGAGAAAGACTTTTCTTGCAATTATGTTGCGGAAGGCATGGTTAGGCCATGGCTTGATTCGATTCTTGGAGAAATGCAGCAGGTCAAAGGGGCGCGGCTCACTCTTGCGCAGCGAGAGCAAGTTTTAAATTTGCTAATGTTGGCTTTTGGATTAACGCCGGGTTTTCGAGAGGCAAGCGAAGAGGCCATGCCAGCGAAGCTTATTCAAGATGCGTATATTAAGCATTATGGTCTAAAAAAATATGCGCCGATCATTATGGCCCCAGAATATATCGACTGGCAGGCTGCAAAAAATCTTTATTATTCATTCAATCATCCGACATCGTACTTGATCTCCCCTGAGAATAATCAAGCCAAGAGTGTGTCAGACAATATGTATTATCTGGAGCGGGCACTTGATAAAATTCGTGATTATGTTTTAAGAAAATCTCGTGCCTCCCCGGAAGGGGATTTGCATAAAATTTTATCAGAATACACTTTTGAATTCTATCATGATCCAGTGAAAACGATTAAATTCAGTGACCCTGAGAACATTGTCATCGATGATCCTGATTTTATGAACTCGTGGCCTAATCATATTTTGCAATCGCGTAGCCATTTCTTTAATGGATGTGTGCGGATTAAGAAGCAATAAGGCTATGGAGCAATTATTGAGTGCATGGATTGATAAAGCATTTATACAGACTCATAATGAGTGGGCAATAATAACTGAGGTGGTATATGAATTTTCATTTAATAATCATCCATAACGGGGAAAATGTTGGTGATAAAAATCAATCTTTGGGAATTGCAACAGCCTTTGCAGCAGAGTATCCAAGCGGTGCTGTCATTAGAGAAGAATATTCAATAAAAGGGCAGTCAATCGAGGCGCTCAGCGAAAAAATATCCGCAGTGTTGCGTGAAGGAAAGCAGCCCATTTTGATTAGCGCAGGTTCGAGTGGACTCAATGTGCTACACGATTTGAAGCAAGCCCATCCTGACATCAAAAGCATTTGGAGTGGGCACCAGGTTTTTGGAGAGATTGTATTGTTTGAAAGCGCCATTGCTCCTGATGTAATGGCTTTTCCAGCGCATCAAAAAAACCATGTTCCTGATTTTCTCATCGCAAAAACTCAATTGGTATTGACAGATGGCGTGCCCCATAATGTTTCTGAAAGTACCATTGAAATGGATCGATCAGCATTTATGGCAAAACGTAGAACTCTTCCTGAGTTTTTGGTAAAAACAGTAGTCGTGATTTTGCCTGGTGATGCGCCAGATATGTCTGGAGTCGAAAAAGTGTTCAGTCCAGAACATGCGATTGCATTGGCAGAACGAATTCATCAACTTTATCCCTCGCATGGCTTTGCTGTCACTAATGGCCCACGCACAGGAAAATATCTTGATCCTGTCAATGCGCATCGTAAAGGAGGCGTTGATCCTGTAACTCAAGCATTTGTGACGCGATTGACTGAGTTAAATCGGCGAGCGCCTGCATTATATGATTTTCAATTTTCATTGCTTCCAAGTGCCTACAAGCCCCTGCTCCATGCTGTCAAAACAAGTGCAGATAGCGTGCTGCTTTGCCCAGGAGAGTCTACCTCAATGGTCACGGAAACATTAGGTTATCTTCCTCGGGACAAAGTTATGATTGTGGAAGTGCCAGAAGTGATGAGTGAGGCGCACAATGAGCATTTAAGGGAAGTGAGTCGAATGGGCGGGGTACAAATTCTTGATTCTTTTGGTTCCGTTTGTGTGCCAATTGAGGCAGCAACAAAACCAGTAGGCGGGCTTGCAGCAACACAAATTGCCAAAGAGTTTATTTCTCATTGCTTATTGCCCGTCCCACCAACTTCTTTTTTGTTTAAGCCAAGCTCCACTTTGCTTGAAGATTATGAGGTAGATAATCGAGAGTGGACTCGAGAGTAGAGTGCAGCTATTTTTAATGGGCAGGCTAATTTGATTGCTTTGCCTGAGGATAATATCTACCCATCATTTCTAATACAATGGATGCTTGCCGTACCATATTGACTGCTTCTTCCTTCGTTGCCTGCGTTCCATGACCTTTTAGAGCAGATGTTCCCGTTTTGAGATATACAGGCGCAGCAACTCGCACCATTTCTGGTGCTTCGTAAGTGCGAATAAAGCCTCCCGACGTGACGGGGGCGTCAGTATGGCAGTCAAGGGGGACGTCCACGGCTTGCCTCAAGGCTGCTAACATTGATAAGTCTAGGTCTCTGACGGGGTTTATGCTATTTGCGCCCAATGTTTCCAGAAGTTTAAATGAGATCGGATTCCCATGGCCGCAATGGGCAGACACTTTAAAAGTGACGTTTGGGTCAATGTGACCTGACTCTCTCATTTTACCCAGCGCCATGAGCAAGCCCTCGTCATAGACCAGGAAAGACTTAACGCCGAGATGGAGTCCTCGATAAATGTCAGCAATCGCCCGAATGACTTGTTCTTGCCCGCGAAGCCGATACGCAATTGTTTTGCCTTGTAATGACCCTGCGGTAGCGCTTGTATCGTAAGAGGCTCGTGGCCCGACGGACATGATGAATTGACTGTCAGCGCTTTCAGCGAGTGAGACCATGTCTTTGATCTCTGCTTCAGTATGTCTAAAAATGCCATAGGTCTCTGTGAGGCGGTTCACCTTAATGCCTAGGTGGCTGCTTTCATTGATAACGGCTTCCATGAGTGCAACAGAGTTAATGCTGGGGATTTCTATGCGAAAATGAGCACCATCATCAAAAGTCTTTTTAGATGTGGGCAAGTCGCGCAAATCCCCAGAGGGGAAATTGAGTTGGGTGAGGATTTGTCTGATTTCATCGAATATCATTCTTTCTTTCCTTGAGAAAATAGTAAACACTGGCTTAGAAGTATAATGTAAGAAAAATAAAATAACAACATCGATATGGTCAATACAATAGTATTATAATTTTTATAGAAAACAGCATTCTAATTTAAATTTTAAGCCCATTGGTTCGAGTAAGTAGATGTATCTTCCGAGCATATGTATCCAAAATATTTGCCTGTATTTGCTATTGTAATTGTATTTTTTTCACATTATAATCCCCGGCTTGTTGTTATTATTTCTTTTACTGAGGAGTTACAATATGGCTAATTATCCTGAACGCGAAAGCTTTTTAGAGGAGCTTGAGAATAATGCTGAGGGCATCATCAATGAAGTGGTCGCTTTTGAGAGCAGGCATGAAGAGTATGCAAATACGATGGAGCTCACAAAGTATTATAATAAAAAAAATACGATTGGGAGTGTGGTGGGCTGGAATCAGATACGCTTTTTTTGTCAAGAGATGCCTTTTTTAAAATTTATGGAAAAGCACAACTTAACGCCGAGCTCTGATAATCCCACCCAGGAAGAATTTCAGCAGTTTAAGGCTGAATATAAAAAGCTCTATGATGAAGTTTTTCCGAAGACTGCGCAAATTATTAAAGACTTTTATGAGGCGTACAAAGGGAAAGTGACGAATATTTCTATCTATAAATTGAAGCCTGACACGGTGATTCCTGTTCATACCAATTATGATCCACATATGTACCGTTGCCATATGGGGCTAGTGGTGCCTGAAGGTGATGTGGGAATGATGGTTGAAGGTGAAAGACGCTCCTGGGAAGTAGGCAAATTCTTCGCTTTTGACTCAATGAGACCACATACAGTTTGGAATAAAACGCCTCATTCCAGATATGTGTTAAGCGTGGATTGCTATCGAACCACTGACCGTTATGAAGATGTGGTTGCTGTTCACCAGGCATTGGTTGACCTGAGGATGAAAGAATCCAAGTTTTCCCTTGGCCTCAGTGGTGGTCGATCACAATTAAGCACAGAGGCAAAGAAAAAGTATGCCTCGCAGTATGAGTAGAGTGTATGTGTCGAATTTTAGGCTGTTATAATCATGCAGGGCTATCTCCTCAAATCATTGAGCGGGCGATTCATCAACAGATTCAAGGTGGGCCTGACCGCCAATCCTATCAATCTGGAAAAAACTGGATGTTGGGTAATAACAGACTGGCGATTCAAGGCGTGATGGGGGGCGATCAGCCCTTTTCTGTAGGTAAGATGCACGCAGTATACAATGGCGAAATCTATAACCATCGGGCTTTGAAGCGTGATCTTGCCTCAAGAGGCTATACCATCACTGATGATTGTGATGGTAGCGTAATTTTGCCACTTTATGAAATTTATGGTGAAGCATTTGTAGAGCATTTAGATGGTATGTTTGCGATTGCCATTGTGGATGAGCGAGAAACCTCAAAGTTTATCCTCTGCAACGATAATGCTGCGATGAAGTCTGTCTATTATTATGCAGATGAAGCAACGGGCGCATTCTTTTTTGCCTCTGAGTTAGTCGCATTATTTGAGCTTCCTGTCCCCAAAAAATTAAGACCCACTGCCGTCGATGAATATTTGGTTGGGCGTTCAGTCTGGCACAATAATACTGTTTTTGAAGGAATTCATAGTCTGGGCCCTCGAAGTATTTTAACGCAAGACTCTAGAGGAAAGCTCCACCATAAAACCTATGCCTCCAAGGCCATTGCGGTTTATCAAGAAGGTGATTTTCTTAAGGCAGCCAATCAGTTTGGCAAGTTATTTGAAAATGAAGTCGCCGAAATGCTCAATGCAGACGTTCCGGTGTGTTTGGTGACGAGCGGGGGGCTGGACTCCAGTTATGTGAGTGCATTGGCGACAAAATACCGACAAAATCTGGAGTGCTTTAATGTTTCTTATGAAGGCGATTGGCCCTCTGCGGATGAAAGTCAGTTTGCTAAAGAAGTCGCAAAGCATTGCGGCATCCGCTACAATCAGGTTTTGATTAAGGAATCAGAATTTCCATCGCTGCTTGATGCAACAATTGCTCACCTTGGGCAGCCCAATTCAGCGCCGCACTCACTCAGCACCTATGCCTTGTTCAAAGCAGTCCATGAGTCAGGCTTTAAAGTTGCCATGACGGGTGATGGGGCGGATGAGTTTTTTGGCGGTTATGAGCGTTTCAGAAATGCCACATACGATCAAAGTGAAAATTGGTTGCAAAAATACTTTGATGTCATGTGTGCCACCACTCAAAATATGCGTGATACGGTCTATTCAAAAGAGTATCAGGGCACGTTGCAGGGAAAAAACAGTGTCTTGAAACAGGCCATTTTACATCTACAGCAAGAAGTGGCTAAAAAAGGCCGCCTCAAAACCTTGCTGGAGTTTGACCAGGATGAGCGCTTTCCAGCGTATATTCTTCGCCGCGTTGATCATTTGAGTATGGCCCACTCTGTTGAGGCCCGCATTCCATTTTGTCAGTCTCGAATCACCTCATTTTCAACATCATTGCCTTCAGAATATCAAATCGATAAAATGCAGGTGAAGAAGATAGTGTATGAAGCTGCAAAGCCCCTGTTGCCGCAATCTATTATTAATCGGCCTAAGCACTTTTTTGTTTTGCCCATTGTAGAGATGCTAAGCCGTAAGCATGTGTTATCTGAAATTTTGAATGATACCTTAAGCAGCCAAGCTTTTCGGAATCGTGGATATTTTAATTATGAAGCGATTCAAGATTTGATTGCGGAACAGGTCAAGAACCCGAATAATAATACAGCTAATTTGCTTTGGTCTGTCATGGTTTTAGAGCGCTGGTTACAAAAAATGGATCACGTAAAATGAGAGAAAATATAGAAAAGTTAAAGTTGATTTCTACTTCTTCTGTTTCAGATGCCTTGGATTATTTCAATATTGATGGAGCGATCCAGGGAATAAAGCCATTATCTCCACAGATGTGCCTGATTGGATTTGCTTTCACAGTAGAATACGAATTAGAAGATGCACAGCATTTCAGTGCAACAGCCAATTACCCTGAGCAGCTTTCAGAATATGATGTCGTGGTGATTGATAATGCAGGAAGAGATTTTTGCACAGTCTGGGGCGAAATGCTGACTCTTGCGGCAATAAAGGCAAAAGCAAACGGTGTGGTCATTCATGGTTGTTGTAGAGATGCAAATGAAATTCTAGGCCTTAATTTTCCTGTCTTCTCTCGTTCAACACATATGCAAACAAGCAAGAAAAGAGTTAGGCTAAAGGCTATTCAAAAACCGATTAAGATTGAAAGCAAAGTCGTTAATCCTGGTGATGTTGTCTGTGCCGATATGGATGGTGTAATCATCATCCCTAAAAATCATATCAATGAAGTCACAGAGCTCGCTTTGGCTATTGATCAAAATGACAAGAATATTGTATCAGCAATGAAAAACGGTCTATCTCTCAGTGATGCCAAAAAACAGTTTCAATATGATATTTTTGCGCAGAATTTTATGAATAAACAAGCAAGCGAAAGGAGGTAAACATGTTTGCTGATCAAACTCAGATCGTGAATCATCTAAAAATAACAATTGATGAAAAAATGCAAAATTTTAAAAGCGGTATAACGCAGTGGAGTGTGTGGGCTCATCTTTTTCATTCAGATTTTAAAGATGGATTGGTGCAAAGCCTAAAAGTAAGTGCAGAGGGGATTGATGCTGCTCATCCGGCTGCTTTAAGGGATATCATCGCTTTGGTGGATCGGACTACCGCTAGTAATATGCGGCAGTCGTATGATAAACATAAAATCGAAGATTATGGCTCATTAGGTGAGCGTTTGAGTGAAATACTTCAAGAGATTTTGAAAATTCAAAGACTGCAACCAGAATATTTTGCAGGGATAGATGTGCGACGCATATTTCCTGAAGTTGGCAGGGCAACCCAAGACATTGCGGTCTTGTCAAAACGTGCTCTCGATGCTTATTATGCAGCTAATGCAGGAAGGATGGCGTTACCTTGAAAAATCAAATTCACTATAAATACTTGATTGCAATTATCTATGCAGTTGTTTTGTTTTTGGATCGCCTTGATTTAACGGTTGTGAACGTGGCACTGCCTACTGTAGCCCGTTATTTTGGCGTATCTATTGTCGCAACAGATTGGATCAGTTTAGCTTTTCTTTTAGCGTTAGCGGTGTCCATTCCAATTAGTACCTGGCTTGCAGAGCGTTTTGGTTTTAAGCGCATCTACATTATCGCGATGTTGCTGTTTGGGGCGGGCTCCACTTTTTGCGCTTTTGCAGGCAGTTTAAATCAATTGATCTTACTGCGCTTTATTCAGGGAATTGGTGGCGGAATGCTGATGCCTGTTGGCATGACCATGATTTATAGAGTCTATGATAAATCGGAATATGCAAGTATCACGAGTTTTACCTTTTTGCCTGCATTGGTTGCACCCGCGCTTGCGCCGTTTTTGGGAGGAGTGCTTTTAGACACTTTTGATAGCTGGCGCTTTGTCTTTGTCTTTTCAGGGCCGATTTCCTTGGTTTTAGCGATTGTGGCCCTGATCTTTTTGCATGAAGAGCCGCATCAAAGTCGCTATCCTTTGGATTGGAAAGGGTTTGTTTTAGCCTCTGTTACGTTGATAGATGTCTTTTATAGTCTTTCCGGCTTAGCTAAATATGGGTTTGATAGCATGGTAGGCATGGAGTTTTTAGCCTTAATTCCTTTGGTGTGCTTATTTATATGGGTTGAAACTCATCAAGAACACCCTTTGATTGATTTAAGCTTTTTTCGCAATAAACTTTTTGTACAGGCTAATTTAGTGCAATTGTGTTTTCAGTTTTGTCATATGGGTGCGATTTTTTTGGTGGGCTTGTTTTTGCAGGCAGGGATTGGCTTTGCAGCAACTATGGCCGGGCTCATGATGGGAATGCAGGCGATTAGCGCCATGATGGTAAGCCGTTATTCTGTGCGTATGTTCAATCGTTATGGCCCTAGACGACCCATTATCATCGGGCTTTTGGGGGTGGCGATTTTCAGCCCCATGCTTATGCTGATCAACTCGCCAGATAAATGGTGGCTGGGCTTAGTGCTGTTCTTTGTTCGAGGGCTATTTAGTGGTTTGTGCGGCACACCTATTCAAACAATCAGTGTGATTGCCTTTGATAAAAAGGAAATTGGAACGATCAACACGATTTTTAATACCTGCCGCCAAGTATCAATTAGTTTGGGAGTAGCAGCCTCATCGGTGCTCATTGCTCTCGGATTTCATTTGGCGCATACACCCAGCGCTGCGAGTATTCCAATTGATAAAGCCTTTCAAGTTTTTGCATATGGATTTTGGATGCTTCCGATTGTGGCTTTAATTGGGGTTGGAGTCATGTGTAGATTTATTGTGCCCCCTAAAACGAATGAGGAGACGAAATGTTAAGTGCGCCATTACTAGGACAGCCCGCCGAAGAAGAATTTAACACGAAGGAAGCCGTGAAAGAAGTCGTATCTGGTACAGCTTCGTTTGGCATAAGAGGGGTGATTGTTGCGCTTCATTATGCCGGAAATGGCTTGATGATGGCTTCGCTTGGGTCTCGAGAAGCCGCTGCTTCAAGCTTGATTGCAACCATTCAGGGGCTGACGATTGGCGCAAGCTCGGGTTTTATGCTCGCAACAGGCATGGAGTTAGGCTCAGCCTTGGCAGAAAAAAATCTCCAGAAACAAAGTGCGGTCATTAAAACAAGTTGGGCCATGGCTGCCTTGTTTTCGATTCTCACCTCCGCCGCTTGTCTCTCTACAGAAGTGACTTTGCCATTGGTGGTGGAGCGGGATGTGGCGGTTGCTGCATCGACTTATTTAAAATGGTTTGCGCTGGCTGCCTTTCCAGATTTATTGATTATCACCAATGCTCAAATTATTTTTCAAAAAGAAAAGATATCCTCGATTCCTCTTCTCACGAGTATTGGCTATCGAGTCCCTGCACTCGCCTTATCTTATGCATTTGGAAAAACTTTAGGTTGGGGCTCAATGGGTGTGGCTTTAGGCTCTGTTATTTCAGGTTGGGTGAATGTGCTTTTATTTCAACCTTGGTTTTCAAGAGCAGCGTATAAAGAAATGGAACTCTATAGCTGGCCTATTCCAGAGTTTACAAGCCATTGCAAAAAATTTCTGGGGAATGGGTGGAAATTGTCTATGCAGCGCCTAACTGAATGGGGAAATTTAGCCATTATTACGCAAATTGTAGGCGCGTGGTCAAGTAAAAATTTGGTTGCTGAGCAGACGTCTGTATTTATGATCAACTTATGTGGATTAATTGCCCAGGGAGGAGCGCAAGCGGCCATGTTGACTGCCAAGCGTGATGTCAAAGAAATGGAGCTTGCACTAACAAGCTTTAGAGAAACCCGGGATAATAGTAAATTGATTCGAGCCAATCATTTAAGGCAGAAAAATCGAGTTACATTTTACGGCAGTACACTTGCTGGAGCCTCCCTGAGTGTATTAGTCGGCGCTGGATTGTATTTGGCACGAGATCCCATTTCAAATTGGTATATTCCTGATCATGAGCCCCACTCCGTCATGGAGCAGGCGAGTTCGCTTTTGTTAATCAATTTTTTAGGCCTTTTACCTGATGCGAGCCGTATTATTTCAGCAGGGATGCTGCGTAGCTGGAATGAGCTGTTGCTTCCAATGTTTATGAGTTTGGTCACGATGTCTGTTGTGGGTATTCCCGCGGGCACGGGGTGGGGATTGGCTGAACATGAAGATGCAATCCCTTTATTTATCATGCGTGCCATGACAATATGCCTATCGGCAGCGGTCAATGCTTACCGTGCAATGAGTCATCTTCGTGAGGATGATGCAACCTATACCTCTGCTACAGCATTGTTTGATCAACATTCGATTCAAGGCACTCCGACGGCGCAATCTCCCCGTGTGGAAGAAGTAAAGAGCGTAGAAAATGCATAGCCAAGCTGATATTGAATTAACAGAAGGGCGGGGAAGTGCTCGCCCCTTACCTATTGAACGTGATGCATTACTCCATCGACCTGAAGAGTTTTCTCTGGAAAATTTTTTAGAGCGTCGCCCAGAGCCAATGAGTGTAAAGCATAAAATAATCAAAGGAATTGGTTTTGTAACAGGCGCAGCAGGAGGAGTCCCTTTTTATATTCCTGCTAGAAATTTTTCTTCAAATGCGGCTTTGTCTCATACAATGGGGGTATCAACACTGATCTGTTTGGGCAGTAATGTGGTGTGGATGACAGATGAGTTATTGAGTGAATTTTGGCGTGCCCCTACTTTGGTAGAAGAGCGTATTCCGGCACGCTTGAAAAAATCGGCTAGACTCAGTATATCAACCATTCTAGGCGTGATATCTCTGAGCTCTCAACTCTATCTGTCTTATCAGTATAATGATCGAAATATTTTTTGGCCGATTTTGGTTTTGACAACCACAGTGGCCTATCGAATTAACGGCTATTATCAAGGTCTCAAACTATTTGAAAGACGTGCTCCAAAAGAGACTTTAACCGCAGATGAAGTTGCTGCTAGAAAAAAACTGGCGCTTCGCTTAAAGAGTCTTTCAAAAAATATAAGAGCAATCAGGGCAATTCAAAAATCAACGGATAAAATGGCGTGTTTTAGAGAATATGTAACGCAGGAGGGGCAGGGCACTCTTGAAGCTAAAGATTCTTGCAAAGGTTATGCCCATCGTATTTTAGAGTTAATTGGTATATTGTCTTTACCCGCATCGTTTGTTTTTATTAGCTATATTTTAACAGAAGCAGCACTTGAAAAAGTCGTGACAATGCCTGCGGTGATCTCCTATCCTCTTGCAGCATTGATGGAGTTTCCAAGTGCGGTGATCAAAATCAGGGCGGGAATGCAATTGCCAAAGGTGATTTATGATCACGTTTACGATCATTTTAAGTTTCCCGAAAGAGCATCTCTTTATATGGAAGAGTTGCCTTGGGAATTTCCCTTGATGGCATTGATGATTCTTCTTGTCACTGGTTTTTCTTTCGGCTCAACCGGATATGCCATGCGTGAGGAAGTTTCAGAAGAACTGAACAATCATGTTTTACCCTTTTTAATTGTGGCAAATATTCTATTTCACTTTGTAGGTTTAATGACAAATTTGAGCTCAGTGTTGGATTACGCCTTGGGGCGAGCATCGGTGCAAAAGGCAGAAATGATTTCGCTTCGAGATAAATGTGATGAACTTTCTAATGCAGTTGA
Organism: Pseudomonadota bacterium; assembly: GCA_021848625.1. Lineage (GTDB taxonomy): Bacteria > Pseudomonadota > Gammaproteobacteria > Francisellales > CACEW01 > JAJZUD01. Next base: position 39,845 of record JAJZUD010000004.1, on the reverse strand, counting down.
AGCTTTGCCTTTCGCCTTTTTTCAGAAAGTAAATGCAGAACTTACCAGTGAAATCACTGAGGAAAAGACTATTTAATTTTCAGGTCTGATTCATGTATGCAACAATCCACAAATTGCAATTAAGCCTTCCTCCTTTTATCATAACACTATTATATTTCAAAGGAACTTTTATTGTGAAACACATTATCATTTTACTTTATGTCTTGATTGTTGTGGTTATAATTGGTCTGGCTAAAATAGATATGGATTTGCCTCCATTGTATGTAAGCAGTAGTACAGGTAATACAGGAATTGCTATTATGCGATAGTGCAGCAAATACTGCTTTTTGTTCCAGATTATGCGAATTTTAGACATAATATACACCGCTCAAAAAAAATATAATTTATAAAGTCTTAAGACGTATCGCTCATATAGAAATTATTTTCACTCAGCTATCCTCCTGTAAGCCTTTATTCTTAAGGCTTGCAAAATATCAACGCCCTTCAAACCCTTGTCTGGATGCGGCTTTCATAAATTTAATTTTTTTAAAAATGGCCAAACCCTTTATTTTATAAGGCTTTGGTGCTGTACAGGGATAGATCACCATATTTTGGTCGTAAGTTACGCAGCACTTTTTGCTTTCTTTTTGATGAATTGTGAACTGTTTTAATAAAAAGCTATAGTTGCAGGGGTCGAACCAACCAATTTAGGAGTCTGCAATTATGAACAGATATGAGCTCGAATACACCATGAATTTATCAGGCTTTGGGGAGTGTTTTGACTTCCTTGGCGTTGATGCAACCGACTTTTCTGCGACGGACGAAAGCCTAATGATGGAGGAACGTGTGCAAACTTTCCGCAAATCTCGTCCGGCCAGAAAAGATTATTTTGTAAAAAGAGAAATGTCTGAATTAGAGCTCTCTCAATTAATTGGGAGCTTTCACGATGAATAATCTACCTGGACGCATCAAACAATTGGAGGAGGCCTGCGGGGATATTATTCTCAATCCGCTGCGTGATTCTCTGGTGACGGAGTTGATGCTCAATCCTGACAGTATCTTGTGGATTGAACACCGTCAAAATGGAGTGATTCAGGCGGGTGAAATTTCACCTGGTCAGGCTGAGCGGATCATTCGTAAAATTGCAGGGATTGTTGAGGCAGAGGTCAATTATGACAATCCCATTTTAGAGTGCGAGTTTCCGATCGATCATTCGCGCTTTGAGGGAGTCTTACCGCCATTGGTAAAACGCCCCAGCTTTACAATTCGTAAAAAGGCAGAGGCTGTCTATACCTTTGATGACTATATTCTAAAAGGTGCCTTGACCGCTGAGCAAGCCAAAATCATCCGCCAAGCGATAGCTGAACGCAAAAACATTTTGGTCTGTGGTGGGCCAGGCACAGGTAAAACGACTTTTGTGAATGCCTGCATCTATGAGCTCACCAAGATTGCGCCTGAGTCAGAGCGACTTTTGATCTTGGAGGATGTGCCTGAGTTGCAGTGTTCTGCCAAAAACGTGGTGCAGATGGTCACAAATCGCATTATCAAAAACCCCGTTGATCTCCAAAAACTGATCTTTGTGGCGATGCGCTCCAGACCTGACCGAATTTTGATTGGTGAAGTCCGCGATAAAGCCATGCTCGATTTAATGAAAGCTTGGAATACGGGCTGCCCTGGTGGGATTGCAACGGTACACGCCAACGATACGCATTCAGCCGTTCAGCGTTGTTTATCACTGGCAGAGGAGGCAGGTGTTGAAAAGCCGATCTCACTATTGCTTGAAACTATTGACTTAATTGTCGCCATTGAACGCAACAACTTCACGCTGGAACGCAAAGTCAAAAATATTTCAAGCGTTGAGGGCTATGACCCTGTAACACAGAAATTTTTATTCAAAGAACTTCATTAATTACCAACCAAGGAGAAACACATGGACTACAACAGAGACGCCAACCAAGACGATTTATTGCTGGCTTGGGAATTTAACACCAGCAAGCTTGTATCTCTTCTGGAGAATACGCTGCTTTTGCGGCTGCGAATTCAGAAGGCTGTGCCAGAAGAGCGGTTTTCAGATGCAATTCTCATTGATTCATTAACGGGCAATTTAAAACAACTTAAAACGATGAGGAGGGTTCGCCATGCCATTTAACAAATTTTATCCAAAAGCGTCAGAGTCAGTGAGTACAAAAAAATCTAATCCATCCACAACACAGGAGCATACCGCTATGAATACCAAAATCACCCATACCAAAGCCAATGAACGTCGTGTTCAACTCATCAAAGAGTTAATCGCACGTATCCACAGAGACAAAGCTAAAAAACCTTCAAAAGTAAAACCTAAAGCCAAGGCTGAAAAGCAGAGCTTATTGAGTCGTGCCTCTGGCCTCATTTCAAAATCAATCTGGTCAGTATCAATGATCTTTTCAAGCAATCTGTGTTTTGCAGCCAATGCGGGCGCTGATAAATATCAGTTCACCGGCGCGCTGTTCAACATTATGACTGAGCTTGAAGGTGCACCCATCATCATTATTACTGCAATTGGCATTATGGCCGCAGGCTTTTTTTGGGTCTTTAAAGGCCATGATGTCGGGATGAAGCAAGTGGTCAGCGCTTTGATTGGTGGGGGCTTGGTTTTGGCTGCACCAAACTTGGTGATGATGGTTCCTGGCATGACTGGCGCAGTCATTTAAGGAGGGCAGCATCATGCGAGGCTCAAAAATGACCCTTAATCGGGCGCTCTCACGCGAAATGCTGTTCTTCGGAGTCGATAAAGCGCCCATGTTCTTGTACGGATTGATTGCGGTGTTGATGATCTATGTCACCCGCTTTCACTTCCCCTATGTGCTGGCTGGCCCAATTGTCTTTTGTTTCTTTCACTCAATCGCGGTATGGGGTTTTAAAAAAGACCCCAAGATTGTGAAAGTGCTGGCGAATCATTTTCGCTACAAAGGCTTTTATCAGCTCGTCAGCTTTGCAAGGGCCAGAGTCAACAAGCAAAAAATTAATTCAATCCCTGCATTGTAACCAAACAAGGAGAACGACTCATGACTAACCCTATTAACCAAATCACTCAAATCGCAAGGGCCGTTTTTCGGCCCCTTGTTAAAACCAGTAAAACCCGTATGGCGCTTCATAAAAAAGGCGAACAGGTGGGACTTAATGAATTGCTGGGCTATCTGATGTATTTCGAGCCAGGCACCATACTAATGAAAGATGGTGCCTTCATGGCGGTGTTTGCTTATCGTGGCCCCGACGTTGAATCATCTACTGACAGTGAGCTTGATCAAATCGTACTGAATTTGAATCACGCATTAAAAATGCTCGATTCAGGCTGGATGGTTGAATTTAACCTGGTGCGTCTGCAATCAAATGAATACCTGTCAGGCCAAAGTTTTCCTGATCCAGTGTCGGCCTTGATTGAAGATGAGCGCCGCTCACAATATCAAACCGAAGGCGCACATTTTGACACCTTAACCTATCTGACACTGACCTATTTGCCAGATAGGGAATTGAGATCATCCATCAAGCGCTTTTTTATGGAGTCAGATCAACCGATCAAAGATGTCACGATCAATGATCTGCATAAACGCTTTGAAGAGAAAATCGCTTCAGCAATGGATGTCTTGACCAAATATCTGCGTGTCGATCGTCTAACGGATAAAACCCTGTTGACCTTCCTGCATTACTGTCTGACAGGTCAAACGCAATCCGTACAAGTGCCGCCTGTTGCATTGTTTCTGGACTCATACCTCAGTCACGAAAATTTTGTAGGCGGAATTCGCCCACGAATCGGCAATAAGCACATTCGCGTGATTAATGTTTCTGAGTATCCCGCTGAAGTTTACCCCACAGTGCTGGAGCTCTTAAACAGTCTGCCCTTAGTTTATCGCTGGTCATTGCGATTTATTCCGCTCTCCCACGGAGGTGCAGAGGAAAAAATCAAAGCCATCGGGCGCGGCTGGTATCAAAAGGCACTCGGCTTTAAGGGTATCGCACGCCAGGCTTTCGGTGGTCAGCCCACACTTGAAAATGGTGACGCGGCGGAAATGGTAGGCCAAATTGAGCAAGCGAAAAATCTCAATTCTTCAGGCGTGGTGCGCTTTGGCTATGTGACCAATGTCATTGTGCTGATGAATGATGATGCCAATAAGCTGGAAGAGGAAGTACGCATGGTGTCGCGCGGGCTTCAGCAATTAGGCTTTATGGTGAAAGATGAGGACTACAACTGCATTGATGCGTTCCTGGGTTCGATTCCTGGTCATGGTGAACGCAACATTCGCAAGGTCTTGCTGAATTCTTACGAATTATCCTGCATGGCTCCAGTTAGCGCCATTTATCAAGGTGAACAATTTTGCCCATGTCCGTTTTATCCTGAAGAGTCGCCACCCTTATTTTATTCAGCAACTCAAGGGGCAACACCATTCAGATTCAATATTCATGTGGGTGACTTAGGTCATACCATGATTATCGGGCCAACTGGTTCGGGTAAATCCACCTTCTTGGGCTTACTGATTGCGCAACACCGCAAATACAAAGACTCTCACGTTTATGTATTTGATAAAGACAATTCCAACAAAGTGGTCACTTTATCTTTGGGTGGTGATTATTATGATGTGGGTTTAAATCATAGCGTTAGTCTCGCGCCCTTGTCACATATTGATGATCCTGAAGAATTGGATTGGACGGTGGGTTTTGTTGAAAACCTGCTTGAGTTGCAAGGCATGGAGCTCACCTCTGAAGTCAAAGGGGAAATCCGTCGAACGCTCTCGATCCTTAAAGATACCAAGCGCAACAATTGGAATTTGTCAGGATTTATTGATTATGTCCAGGACACCAATATTCGCGATACGTTGAAAGCGTATGTGGAATCGATCGCGATGGAGTCCTTGCTCAACGCGACAGAAGATCAGATCAATATGAGTTCACTTATGGCTTTTGAAATGGGCTGGTTATTGGATCAGAAAGAGGCATTTTATCTGCCTGTGATTGATTATCTGTTCCGCGTTTTGTACCGCCAATTTAAAAAGCGCCATCCTGCTTTGTTGATTCTGGATGAAGGCTGGCTGTACATCGATAACCCATACTTTGCCAAAAAGCTCAAAGATTGGTTCAAAACTTTGCGTAAATTCAATGTATCGATTGTGATTGCAACTCAGTCTTTACAGGATGCGGCCAAGTCTGCAATCAGTTCTGTATTGCTCGAATCCTGCAAGACGAAGATTTACTTGCCGAATGATGCAATCACTGACGAATCGAGGGCAATGTATCAATTCTGCGGCCTCAATGACCGCCAAATTGACATCATCGGTGCAGCTAAACCAAAACGGGATTATTACGTCATGTATCCCAATGATAAGCGTTTGATCACTTTGGGCTTAGGCGCTTTGACCCTGGCATTTATTGGGGTTTCCAAAAAAGAAGATATCGCGTCTTTTATGGAAATTTACGATCGCAGCAATCCCAATTGGGTTTCAACTTGGCTACAAAGCCGAGGGCTGACCACCTGGAGCAATCACTTCAACCAACATTATGCGGGGGTGAATCATGCGTAAAAAAATAACAGTCGTTCTCTCGGCGCTGATCCTTTTTGGATGCGTCGAGAACGCCGAGGCGTTTTTGGTGTTTGATCCTGCTAACTTTGGGCGTAATGCGGTGACTGCCCTGCAAACCACTCAAATGGTTTTGCAGCAGGTGCAGTCCTATCAGACTCAATTGCAGCAATATCAACTGCAATTGCAAAACATCAAAAACTTCGGGAGCTTTACTTGGCAAAATATGTCGCAAACCCTAGCAAATTTGGGTAGTGCGATTCAAACAGGGCAGTCATTGGCTTATTCCATGTCAAATATGGACTCAGCATTTAAGGCGCTCTATCCAGGTTATCAATCCCCGCAAAATTATCAGCAATCCTACCAAAACTGGTCAACCAGTACTTTGGATACGGTTCGCGGGGCCTTGGACTCGATCTCACTCCAGGCCTCCGATTTTGCGAGTGAAGAGCAGACCATCAACGCATTGCGAGGCCTTGCTAATAATCCGGCAGGCCAACTGCAAGCCGTGCAGATGGGCAATATGCTCGCGGGCGAAGGAGTCAATCAGCTCGAAGAATTGCGTCAGTTAGAAATGACGCAGATCAACAGCCAAAACAGTTATATGGCGTATCAGGTGCAAAAAGATCAAGCCCAGCAAAGTCAGAGCAATGATCTTATCAATGGCATGAATAGCACCTATCCGCAATATCAAAATCAAAACGGTTTTGGCCCGATGCCTAACTTTAACGGCCAGTAGGAGAACATCATGCAAATGCAAATCTTTGACACGATGACAAATGAGTATCTTCAGGCAACCCAAAACTGGTTTAACCAGGTGGAAACTGCGGGAATGATTCTCATGGTGATTCTGCTTGTCATTCAGCTCACCTTAAAGCTGAGTAAAGCGATCATGACGGGTGAAGGCAATGCGATGACGATGATGGTCCACTCCATCAAAAATATTGTACTGCTTTCGGTGCTCTACTACTTGATGACCAATGCGGGGACGCTTTTGCCTGAGCTCTTCAATTCCTTTTCACAATTAGGGGTTGCTGGCTCAACGATCACCAAACTTGATCCCTCCAGTGTGGTGAGCGAAGGCTTAGCCATCGCAAGTGCGATTTTGCAAAGCTTTAATGGCTGGGGAGTGCTGACCGATATCGCCTTTTCATTATTCGGCGTTTTTTGCTGTATCGCTGTGGTGGTCTGTTATGGACTGATTGCGGCTGAACTCATGATCACACTGATTGAGAGTTATTTTTTAGTCGCAGTCAGTGCCTTGTTCATTGCCTTTGGTGCAAGTAGCTACACCCTACCGATGGCGCGTGAATATATCGGGATGACGGTTGCCGTCGGCATCAAGCTCATGATGCTGTACGTCATGATTGCAATCGGCGTGCAATTGGGCAGTGATTGGGCGCAATTGATCAATCAAGCGACTCAAGCAAAAGACTGGTCAACCTATCTCGGCGTTGCGGTGGGATCAATCATTTATTACCTGATTGTGAAAAGCGTTCCATCCAAGATTGCTTCTGCGGCCTCTCACTCCTTTGCAATCAGTCACATGGATAACATCACGGGAGCGACTACAGGCAGTGTTGCCAAAACCGCTGCGGGTGTGGCGATGGGAATGGGTGCGTTTGACATGGCTGGAGCGGCTGTGCGTGCTACTGGAGATAGCGCCAATTGGTTACACGGCAAAATGTCCAGCTTTGCAGGGAATGGCAGCAGCGGCCTTGATGGCGCAGCGGGCGGTGTTCAAGGTGGTCAATCAGCAAGCCTTGCCTCTGGCATGTTGACCCATTTTGGCAGTAGCCATTCAGGGGGAATGTCAGATATATCCCCTCGCAGTGGAAAAAGTGGAGGCAGTCTCATCACGCCTTCAGTGATTCATCTACCAGGGCCAGAGTCAGCGAATCGTAAGGGCCAAAGCGATTTATTCGCAGCAAGCAATTAGAACAAATTAACAACCAAGGAGACGACACCATGAAACAGAAAATCAAACTGATCATAGAAAAGCTCAATCTGGGCCGCTATGTCATGAAGAATCAACCTAAAGCAGATGCAGCTTTAGCTAAAAGCGTAGATAAAGATAGTCCGTATGTTAAGGGTCGTATGGCCTGGGATGAGCTTTACGGCAGTACAGCTATCCAACTGGAAAACAGCTACCGCCTACTTGCCTGCCTCGGTGCAGTGATTCTGGGCCTCGGTTTTATGTGTTGGCATATCGCCAGCGAATCTAAAATTGAGCCCTACATCGTCCAGGTGACAAGTAACGGTCAGGTCATCACTGGAATGCAGGCTAAAAGCTTTGATAGTAGCACCATTCCTCAAAGCGCAATCGAGGGTGTGTTATATAAATTCATCCTTTATGCACGCGGTGTGGCTGGCGATCCAGACGTTGATCAAGATGATATTTATGCGGCGCAAGCCCTTACAACTGGTGATGCCTTTACCACCTTGAGCGATTACTACCAGCAAAATAATCCGCTGGTCATTGGCAAAAGTCAAAAAGTAAATATCCAGGTTCAATATGAAATTCCACGGACAGCGAACACTTATGAGATTGCGTGGCAGGAAACGACCACCACCCCTGGTGATCAACCCGTCAGCCAGAAGAATTTTATAGCGGATATCACCTACAAAATCGGCGACGTCAAGGATATTCGTTATAACCCGCTTGGCGTTTACATCACAAACATCACCTGGACTCAACAAATCTAACCACCTATAGGAGACAACACCATGAAAGTACAAAACATAAAAAACATTCAAAAAACGCTTTTGGTTTTAGGAGTTAGCGCTGCATTGGTAGGCTGTGCCAGTAATCCAGCCCATCAAACCTATGCGCCTGCGACTGAAGTAATCACTAAAACGGTAACAGTGCCAGTCCAAACCACCAATCAGATTGACGCCAGCTTTAACTATGGCGGCAATCCTGACCTGGTGGCAGCCTACCAAAGCTATCAAAAAACTGGAAAGGCCCCTAATGTCAGCACCAATGGATTTGAAGGGTTTGCCTATGATCCCGCTCAGCAAATTTACCTTGCTTGCCAACCCTTGCATATTTGCACCGTCCTATTTCAAGAGGGAGAGCTCATCAAGGATTTATCCCTGGGCGACACTGCCAATTGGGACATCAAAACCATGTTGGTCGGTGGAACTTGGCCTGATGGTGCAGAGCTATTGGTTATCAAACCCAAAACAGCAAACCTTGCGACAAATCTTGTTATCACGACCGATAAGCGGATTTATAACATTGCACTTTTAACCTCAAGCTCTAACTATGTGCGCCAGGCCGTGTTTTATTATCCAAGTGATACCGATGCCTCGATTCAAGCTGCAACCGAGCAGGCTTTAAAGGAGCAAAGCCTGCAAAGTCAAAACGTGGTGAGCACCATCAATGGCAATACCAACATAAACTTAAGTCAAATCAGCTTTAATTATTCGCTTTCAGGGGGTAACCCAAGCTGGAAACCTATTCGGGTTTTTGATGATGGAGTCCACACGTTTATTCAATTCCCCGCAAGCGTCCAAAGCAGCACCTTACCTGTTTTATTTGTCTTGAATCACGGTGAAAACCAGTTGGTCAATTTCCGTAAGAAAACTGAAAGCGACGGCACGGTTGATTATGTAGTGGATCAAATCTTTGCCAAAGCGGTACTGGCGACAGGGGTGGGAATGGATCAAACCAAAGTGGTGATCACTAATAAAAGCCTGGATCACTCCTGGTTTTAGGCCCACTCAATCCAACAAATAGGAGCAATCATCATGACGAAAGATTACAAAGATATCAGCCTTCAAGATTTAATTCTTGAAGATCAGAAAGCAAATCAAAAGACAGAAGATCAAACAAGCCAAGCCGAGGACAGTGGCAGTAAAGCAGATGCCGCAGATGCGAGCATTCTGCCAAAGCCACCCACAGGGACGCGCATTAATCAGCGGGGCAAAAACCTGATTCTGTTGGCTGGCGCTGGGCTGGGGGTTTATATTATCTGGGCGATTTTTCACTTATCGCCCAAAACCTCAGATACAACGACTCAAGCAGAGTCGATGAGTATTAGCGCCTCATCCTTAAGCAAGCAAGGCGACCAGGGCAAAACCTTGCTGAACTCCTTGCAGGTTCAAGCTTATGGTGCTGCAAGCAATACGCAGCCACAAGGGGCAGCAAGTGGCAATTTGCCTGTGCCAAGTGGTGCCATTGCACCCACACAAGGGCCTGGCAATCTTCCAGCTAATCTGGCTGGTGTTGCGCAAACTCAAGCGCCTGCTAATTCAAGCCAAGGCTCTGGCAGCAGCGGCGGTTTTTGGGGTGGCAGTAATAATGCCACAGCAAGTAATGGGGGAAATGGCAGCAGCAATGGTCAAACCCCATATCAGCAAGCCGTTCAAGCGGGAATGCAAAGCGGCTTAACGCCGGATGGTTTTAATGCACCGGGCAGTAATTCTTCTGCCTCTGCACCTTCGAGTTCTGGAAACAGTCAACCTATCATCAATTCGGGTAATGCGACTGCGCCCCAAGCTCCAGCATCCGGCGCTGATAATCAAAACATGCAGGGCGAAAAAACTGCTTTCCTACAGAATGCGCAATCACCCACTCAAAGCACATTGCAAGGCGGCATTCAAAACCCAGCATCACCCTATATGGTCATGGCAGGCTCAGTGATTCCAGCGACCCTCATCACGGGGATCAATTCAGACTTGCCAGGTCAAATACAGGCGATTGTGTCCCAAAATGTCTATGACTCCAGAACGGGAAATAGCATTTTGATTCCACAGGGTGCGCGTTTGGTGGGTCAATATGATTCGCAGGTTGCCTATGGTCAAAGCCGTGTGTTGATTGTCTGGTCACGAATCATTTTCCCAAATGATCAATCGCTTGACCTTCAGGGGATGCCTGGCGCTGATCTCAGCGGTTTTGCAGGACTGCACGATCAAGTCGATAACCATTACATCCGAATCTTTGGTTCAGCGTTATTGATGAGTGTCTTTAGTGCGGGGATGCAAATCTCACAACCTCAAAGCAGTTCTAGCTCAAGCGTGCCGACCAATCAGGAAATTATTGCAGGCGCAATGGGGCAAGAATTGACTCAAACGGCAAGCCAAATGATTCAGCAAAACCTCAATATTCAGCCGACCTTGAATATTCGCCCTGGTGATAACTTCAATGTGCTGGTAACGCGCGATATTCCTTTCAGTGGCCCATATAACAACAACGGAGGACAAGGCAATGAATAACTTAAAAATGATTGCGATCAGCACAATTACAGGCGGATTATTAGCCGCATCCGGTGCAGGAATTGCAAAGTCAGTCAGAGAAGTGGAAAACCTTGATGTTATGTATGCAGGTCTAATCGGCATGAGTGCTGGCTTTATTCTGTCAGCTACCAGTGCCTTGGTTAGACGAGTCTATCAAGCTTGCGCAAAAGAGGAAGTCTCAATTGCGGCCTCAAGCTCTGATGCCGAATCCAGCGATGGAGATGAGCACGCCAGATATTACTTAAAAAACCTTTTGGACTCCTGGAAAAGCGGAGCTGATGAGGAATCGCTTTTAAGTGATGATTACCCAACCACGCTATTTTATGGCGCGGCGCTGGCGGCTCATGCTCAATCAAACCAAACCACTTTCAGCAAGGAGCAAACACGATGAAACCACAAAACAGACAAAATCAGAATGCCAGAAAAAGGGGCAATCTGTTTTCTAAATGGGTGGGCGAAGGGCTGAATAAAGCCTATTCGCCAAAGGAGAAAAGCCACGCATCCCTCGCTTTTTTAGGGTTAGTTGTTTTGGCTGTTCTTTTGACCTCTGGCACTCGCTTATACAATTATGAACATTACATTCATGCGAACAATTTTTTCTTGCCCGATGGTTTTGGGTATCAGCTCAGCATGTTTTTAATGTATGGGGCGTTTAGTCTATGCGCCTCAGGGTGTGCGTATGTGGTCAGCAAGAAGCAGCGCAAAAAATTAATGCTGGGGGCAACCTTGGCAGGAATGGGAATCTCAGCGGTTGTGACGTTGGCACTGTTCTTTGGGATCGACTTCCTGACGCTGGCCTTCTATGCGCATCAAGTTCATATTGGAATTTCAGCTTTTAACGAAATGTTCAAAGGGTACTTTGTTGAGTATGGCGTGCTTTATCTGATTCCCGCAGTACTGGCCCTGATTTCCTTTGGCATAAAAGGCTATTATCTGCGCCGTCAGGATCAAACTTCTGGCGAGCAAGGGACAGCTGCCTATGCAGACAAGCACGACCTGATTGAGATGGGTGCATATGTCAAAACGGATGAAGAAGGCGTTATTTTTGGTAAAGACGACAAAGGCACGTTTTTACGCCATCCGATCTGCAATCGAACCATCATTTCACAAACAGGGGGCGGTAAAACGGCCGGTGTGGTTATCCCTACCTTGCTGACTCAAAAGCGTCCGATGTTCATTCATGATTTGAAGGGTGAGCTTTGGGCGGTGACTGCTCGCCATCGTCATGATGCCTTCGGTCATGAAATCGCGTTGATTGATCCCTATGGCATAACGAAAGAACCAGAGTTTCAGGCGGGCAAGGCAGCCTACCTCAAAAATAAAGTTTATCGCTTTAATCCCTTAGATGCGATTCCGACTGATCCAGCCAAACGAGATGAAGCTATTGGCGCTTTAGTCAAAAGCTTGATTACTAAAGGGGATGGCAGCAGTCAGAAAGATAATCACTTTGCGGGCATGGCTGAAATATTGCTGATGGGCTTAATTGATTGGGTATTGATCCAGAATGAAAAGCCAAATCTGATGATGGTGCATGATCTTTTAAGTGCTGGAAAGGCCGCAGTAAAAGTGACTTTAACTGAAATGAGCAATTCTAAATCAATGCGGGCTAAAGCAGCAGGTGCTCAAGTATTGGGTGCAGCGCGTGAGGAAAGGGGCAGTATTGTTACCTCCACTTACCTGCAATTAAGCTGGTTGGCTGATGCGAACCTCCGCGACTTTGTATCTGAAAGCACTTTTGACCTGCGGGATCTCATTGCAGGCAAAATGGACGTCTATGTCACCATGCCAGGCGGTCAGACTAGGGAGAGAAGCCGCGTATTTCGTATGCTTCTGGCCTCTGTTCGTAATCTGATGGTGCAAAGTCCAAAAAGCCAGTTTTCAAAAGAAACAATCTTGTTTCTGTTTGATGAATTGGGCCAGTTAGGTTATTGCGAAGATATCGTAAACATGATTCCCATCATGCGGGCGTATAACGGCGCATTCTGGGCGATCTTCCAGGATATCAGCCAGATCAAGCTATACGGTGAGATGAAAGGCATGTTTACCAGTGCCAAGCTGATGCAGTTCTTCGGGATTACCGACACTGAAACCATCCGCTGGATATGTGAGCTCGGCGGTCGTAAAACCTATGTCAGCACCAGCACTTCAGAAAGCAAAGGCCAAAGCGGTGCTAAAGCGGGCAATTCATCACGCAATGAATCAATCAGCGTGCAGGAGTCCGGTGCTGACTTAATCAAGGCCAATGAAGTGCGCGAGATGCCAAATCATAAGCAGCTTGTGTTTATTCAAGGTCAGCGCCCGATTGAATGTGAAAAAGTCTTCTACTTCAAAGAACGCTTTTTTGATGGGAAGTATGACCCCAACCCATTAAAAACGGATTGATCCGGGGGGATCGGCGTGGAGTGTCAGCGTCAGCGTCATTTTTCTTTTTGATCCAATCAATGAGCAGGAGTCCAACATGAGCGATACACGAAAAAAAGCGAGATTGCGGCCTAATAGCAAACTCTGGCTGAAAAGGGCTGAATCCTTTCGCATGTTTTTGGAAGAAGAAAGCGAACGAGCTGCAATTCTGCCACCAGAAAATAAATTTAGTCAAAGCAACATCGGTCAAATGTGTGGCGAGGGCTATTATCGTAATCTGAGAGAAAAGCGCTACTATCTGTGGCTGAAAAGTGCAGAGTCCTATTTTGCAATGCAATCAATGGGCTCACAAAGCCATATTTTTAACAAAAGCGGCTCGGTGAAGCTAATGGTCTGCCTCGACTATAAAAAGCTGTATGACGCCTTGTTATACGAGTTTCACCAATACCTAAGCCGTGCCTGCTTTTGTCGTCTGGCACTGCATTATAAAGTGAGGCTGAACTCCAGGGCGTTAAATGTCGAGCATCAATCAGCATCGCAGCACATCAAGACATTGCTGAAAGAAAATCACGGCATTGCGCAGGAGGAAGATTTTAAGGCGCTATTTGTCTATGCTTACCGCAGCGCCTTGATTGACTTGGCTTTACACCACAATGTCAAAGTCGATATTTACGATGCGCCTTTGTTTACCTTCAAGACCTTATTGCAAAAGAAATTTGAGCGTCAGCTTTAATCAACTAAAACCCATCATCACAACAGGAGACACCATCATGACAGCACGTTTATTTGTAAGCTCTATCCCTTATGCAGCAACCGAGTTCAGCTTGAAAGAGCATTTTGATCAAGCGGGCCAGGTTGTCTATGTCAAAATCATCAATCACAAGGAGACTGGCCTCAGTCGTGGCTTTGGCTTTGTTGAAATGGCAAACGAGAAAGAGGCTGACGAAGCACTCAAATTGAACGGTAAAAAATTCGGCGATCGTAAAATCTGGGTCAAATTGGCCCGGGACAGCGAAGACTATAAAACAAAAGGAGATGCAGCATGTTAAGCTCGATAGAAACTTGTGCAACGCACAGATCAAAATTAGTCACGGTCAAAATGCTGGTGAAAATTTATGAGGGAATGTTCACCGAGGCAAGTATGCGCTGGCTTATTTTCAATGAATATCAAAATGGGCTGCACAAGTGTTTGCGTCGCCCAACGCCAGGGCGATTGTTCGTGAATCTGGATGATTTTGAGGCTTGGCTTAATCAAGAAAAGCCAGGATCAATGTAGAAAACGAGGGCTCTTATGAGCCCTTTGTTTTATCTAAGTGACCTAGAATCTTATTATTCATCGATTCAATGACTTGGGCCTTATGGGATACAGATAAATGCGCGTAACGCATGGTCATTGCTAGTGTCTTATGTCCCAGAATATCTGCTATTTCATTAAGAGATGCGCCATTCATCGCCAGATAAGACGCCGCACTATGGCGTAAATCATGAAAACGAAAATCTTTGAGCTCTGCGGCTTTCATGGCATTTTTCCAAGCCTTACGAATATGCATCGGCTTTTCGGGATCGCTATAGCTGGGGAAAATTAAGCCCGACTTTTTCAGGTGATCACCTGCGTATTCACACAAAACATTGAATGCAACATTGCTTAATGCCAAAACGCGGCGTTCATCGTTTTTAGTGGTGTCTAAAAATGCCCATCTCCGTTTGAGGTCGATATTCTCCCAACGTAAGCTCATAATCTCCATTTTGCGCGCACCTGTTGTCAGGCACAGAATAACAGCGGGGTAAAGCACTTTGTTTTCACTGTTTTGACATACGGTTAAAAGCCTATTGCGCTCATCATCGGAGAGAAACCGTACTCTGCCGCGCGGTTCTTTAAGCTTTCTAAGCTTGGTTATAGGATTGTGACCAAGCCAACACCAGTCTTTTACCACGACTGTAAAGACGTGACTAATCGCTGCAATATAGCGATTGACGGTGGAGGGGGAGCGTATTTTTCCTTGTGGAGTCTTGCCCTGGGCTAATTTATCCCGTCCTGCAGAAATAGCAGCAGGGGTTAAATTTTCCAGATAATAATCGCCAATTTCATTTTTCCACCATAGAAGCTGAAAAGTTTGTGAGCGTTGCATTTTTTCTTTTGTTGGAAGCACAAGCGCAATATAACGATCTATTGCCTCGCCTACTGTACGTTGTTGTAGCTTTTGATCTTGCGGGAAGTGTTTGCCAGATTTTAAATTTAGTTCAGTTTCCTGAGCCCAGCGCCTCGCTTCATCCATTCGAGAGAAACTTGCTGTTTGGACGGGGTAGCCTCTGACACGTACGCGCGCTCTGTAAGAGGGTTTGCCATTTATTTGTCTTTTATCAATAGTAGCCATATACTCGCTCCTCAATTAATTATTTTAACCGATTACGCGATTATTGTCAAATATTGGTCACTATTATTCCTTAGTGGTCCAAAATTGGTCCTTGGCTCTACTTTCTTGAAAAAAATTTTCAAAAACCCCTTGCATAAACCCAATGAATCTGTATAATACAGCCCTGGTTGGGTTGTTAGCTCAGTTGGTAGAGCAGTAGACTTTTAATCTATTGGTCGCAGGTTCGACTCCTGCACAACCCACCAATCTTTGGTAAACCCACGAATTTTAGGCACGTAGCTCAGGGGTTAGAGCACCACCTTGACATGGTGGGGGTCGGTGGTTCAATTCCACTCGTGCCTACCAGCTTGTTTGATCTAATCTCATTTACAAATCCAGTAACTTATATTATTATCGCGCATTATTCATAATAAAAATCAACATGTATTATTTTCTGGGTGAAATATCTGGTAAAATCAATTTATTCGGGGGTGCCGCTCAGCGCGAAGCCCTCTATGCACGGTTATTAGCTTTATTTCCGACAGGCTTTCAAGCTGATGTAAAAGATTTGTTGCATGTTTTGCAGCCCTCCCACCATAAAGTGGATTTACAGTTTCAGGCATTAGTGGGGGAGCGGGCTGATTTTGAGCGTCTGCTCAATGATGTAGAATTTGATCCCTTTGCTTATTTACGTTATGCACATGATTATTATACTGTGCTTGAGGGGAGTGCCTTACCTGTTGATGAAAAAGTCTATCGTCAGGCGGAAATTCGTAAAAGACAGGAGGAAAGGGTTCAGTTTCGTTCTCGTCAATGTCAAACTATTCATTTAGCTGAGTTGGCGCTTGCCCCTCCTCCGCCTGAGGGTCAATTACAGTCAGAGTTGAATGCGTTACTGCCCCTCTCGCCAGAGCGCGATCTTTCCACCCATATTCGCATTTTACACGCTGATGGTCGTGATCAATCGGAGCAGTTTCGGGCTGAAATTAAGCAATTTGCTCGGTTGGTTGTTTGGCTGGAATCAAATCATTTTAATTTAATTGCGGCGCGTTTACGGGCCAATCAACATCCCTCCACCTTCTCACCGTTGAGTTTTGCCTCTGTTGTGGCTCATCTCGAAAGTTTTTGTGCCTTGCTCTGCTCTAAAAAAGAGACGGCCTCTTTCGCTTATGTCGATGAAGGGTTGTCGGCTTGCCCAGAGGGAGTGCATGAAGCTTTGTACGGTCTGCAAGCGCAATTAGAGGTGAGTGAGGGGGTTTATCTCCAAACCTACTTGAAAGAGGCCATGGTTAGGGCGGTGGGCCCACTTTTGGAGGGGCAATTTAAGCAGGCTTGGAATTATCATACACACGTAGATATGGCAAGGCCGCTTGCGTATATTGGCAGCCATCCCGAAGCATATTATCGCGTGGATTCATCTCGATTGCCCTTTTTTCCTTATGAAGAAGCAATAGGCAGTAGAATCGCTTTTTTATTCGCGGAGATGCTGCTGGGAAAGCAACAACTCATTTTGCGTCTGATCGGCGCTTACACTGACCGTCTCTCGCCTCAGGCTGATTCATTTACTGCTTTGAACTTATTGGAAAGGGAGCTGCGGGAAATGCGCTATCCTCTTCCAGTTTCGGGTATTGAAGGGGTGCTTTCTGTGCTCTCAGACTTGCCGGTTGAGGCTTGTAGAGCCTGGGCGAGTTGCTTGAAAGAGCAATTAGAAGGGGATGAGGCCGTTTTGAGTGACAGTGAGCAGGGTCTATTGGCTTGGATTCGAGGTGAGACTTCGCCTTTTGTGCGACATGCCTATTTTATCCGTCAAAGCTCTTGGAATCAAATTGAAACGGGCTATGGGCTGGCTGCTGTTTTAACAGGGCTGCGCAATGGGCAGGCCATGAGTTTGCATCAAAATGAGCTGATCTTGCGGGGATTAAAGCGATTTAAACTGCTGGAAAGAGTGGCCACAGCGCGACAGGCTCAAGCTGTACTTGCTGCGCTTGAGGGTCTTGTTGGTGTGGAATGGGATGCACTGCGCCAAACACTACAGCAGCGCTTTGATTATGGTTTTTGGTTGGATCGAGATTTGCCCTTAAATCCGGATGCGGCCAAGGTGAAAGTAGCCGATTTTTTTGCCAGATTTTTAGTGCCAACCGATGGATTGATGATGACTGTGCTTCGATTCTTAACCGAGGCCTCTTCGCCTGATGAAGCATTGTGGGCAGAGTGGGAAAAGCTGCTAGAGGCACCAGATGGGCTCTATTTCATTCACAAAGTGGTTGAGAATATGCGTCCTCAAGAACAGGCGGCCATTTTGTCCGAGCGCATTTTGGCAAGGCGTGCGCACCAACCTAGTTTGTTTAGAAAGCTCATCACGCATCCGCTGTTGTCTGAATGGTTTATCGGAGGGCGTTTACTTTGCGATGAAGATGAGCTTTATGGTCACCGTATCGAATCTTTTCAATCCTCTGCTTTATGGGTGAGTCTTGAAAGCGCAGTGAATGTCGAGAAGAGAGGGGTGGATGAATATCTGAGGGAGCTTTCTGACCTATGGGATGCCCCAGGTTCGCTTAATTTTTGGCTGGTCTACTTGAAAAATGCAGGCCAGGATGACCTGGTTAATTGTCTTTTTTATCAGTTTTGTCACAAGCCAGCTTATAGTTACCGTAATCTTCAAGCAGTGCTTGAGGATTTTTATGCATGTTCTCAAATCGCTCAGCCCGCTCGAGAAAATTATCCTCAAGGAATCAGCTGGATTCGTCACTGTCATGTCACGCATCGTAATCAAAAATGCTATCTTGCAGCGATCCGCAGTCTACAAGTTCAAACCAGTGCATTAGCGGATGAGGAAACATTGATTAACTGGCTGATTCAAGAATGGCAACTCGGGGAAAGGCATGTTTTATGCGACTGGGATGAGGCAACGTTGAAAGTACTCCACGCATGGGCGATCAATACCTCGGCCCCAGTGCGATCCAAAATAGCGGAGTGGATGCGGTTGATTCGAGCAGAAATACTCATTGCTGATCCTGGATTAATGTCCTGGGTGACTCGCATTGAGCGAGCTTGCGCGATATGGGGTGAGGTTGAAGTGGATGAGCGGGTTAGCGTCATTTGTCAAGCATTGTATTATATTAGTGCAAGACCAATTCATCGTGTGGCTGATTTTGAGCGTTATTTGGCTGGATCGCAGGAGGTTATTAATCATTATTTTGCTAATCCTTGTATCATGAAGCTTGCGGAAGATCTAGACATAATGGCGTTTCAATTGAATCTTCTTCACCTTCTGCGGGTTAATTATCCTGTTCTGGCACTGCTTTTTCAAGCGCATTTGCAAGCAACGGTGATGGAGTTTCATCAAGTGGGTGAGCAATTACTCGCTTTGGCCGATATACCACCTGATTTACAAGGGATATTGTTTGTTGCGATGGTCAATCAGGCTGATTTTTGGAGTGTGTGGCCTCGGTCTGGAGATTGTCGATCGTTTTTTGAGTCCTTGGCAACCTGGCCTCAAAAAAGTCAAGAAGAGGCTTTGAGGATTTTATTTGCGCATCCTCTTTTTTGGTATAGCATGTGCAAGCCAGAACAGTTTTTTAGGATGATTCAGGATACTTATTTTCTAGAAATTCCTTCGCAAAAACGCATCTTGTCAGCCCTATTAAATCAAGAGGCATTTGGGCTTGTGATGAGACCTATTCAGCAAATCAAGATTTTTGACCGTTTGGCCTCGCCTTTGCGCGAGCAAGTCATGATGCAAGTGTGGAGTAGCGCGGGTTTTTGGTCTGGTTTGAGCTCCCCTAAGAAGCTTGCAAAATTGTTGCATAAATTAGTCGGAGATGGCCGGTCTTTTTTTGTGCGTCATTATCATGGGTTGAGTGGGTTTTTAGGTTGTTCTCAGGTCGCGCAAGTCATTGCTAATGAGGAGGGTTTGCGTAAGTTTATTGCGCATTTAGCAAAACCAGTGATGTTGAGGTATGGTGTAGTGGGCTTGTTAGATAGTCATGAATTGTCTGCTTTGCTCCCCAAACGACATATCATTATGCTTGAAGCAGTCTGTCTTGTGCCTTGTGTGGCCGTGCGCGTCGCTGCAATGCAGGGGTTCATGCACTATTTTGAGAGTTTTATTGTTGTATTGAGGCTGATCAGCGATTTGCAATTGGAAGATGCTCGGGTGAATGGAGTGGCAGCGCTGTTGGTCGATGCTAAAAATGAAATCGGCGAATTTTTGGATGTTAGGCTCTCTACAGCGCGCAGAATGCGGATTTTAGCCGCGCTGTGTCAGAGCCCCGATTTTTGTCAACGCTTGTCACAACAAGAAGGGCTGCAAGCAGTACTGGCGGGAATGAGTCTATGGGGCCCTGAAGAGCAAATCACAGGATTGACCCTACTGATTGAAAAGGCAGGTTGTGATGCTGTTGGAGTTCGGGATCAGTTGTTGTCTCAATTGCAACAGCTCACGGATCCAAATCACCCACTAAGGCTGCAATTTGAAAGGGCTCTACATGCAGAAAGGAGCCCGATCAATCAACTGTTTCGTGCGTCTAGTTTGCCTTTCTTTGAGCAAGCTCTGGCGGCAGCGGAACGTTTAGCCGCAGAGACGACCTTGGTTATTGACGCGAGGCCACTCGAATTTGATGCAGCATGTCGGAAATAGCGGTAGAAACCGCATCAATGGATTGAAACATCAGCGCTTGGTGATTAGCATAGCCCCGTAAGCGTTTTTTAAGTAAGGCATTTTGAGGGTCAACGGAAGTTCTTTTAGAGGGGGCTGTGAGGGTTGTAGTCATTTTCGCACCTTTGGTTTGTTGTTGTTTTTTGCCGCAGAGTATAGTTTAGCAAAGCGTGAAAAAAATGCAAATTTTAAGAAAAATCCACTTGGTGATAAAAACACTAATTTCGTATTTAATCTATATTTTTCAATAAGTTAAATTTGATTGTTGATTGGTTTTATGTGTTTTTCACTAAGTATTTTTAACTTGTAATGCAGAATTAAAGTCTAGCATTTTTTCCAGAGGGATGAGCGCTTTGTGAATTAGTAGGGGATCCACTTGGATTTCATTGGTGTGGTGGAGCAAGCTCGTGTAAAGATTGTGCAGTTGATTCATTGCCATCCAAGGACAATGTGCGCAAGAGCGGCAGGTTGCGCCTACTCCACCGGTTGGAGCCTCAATAAAAATTTTATGCGGTGAGGCCTGTTTCATTTTATAAAAAATGCCCTTGTCCGTCGCCACAATAAAAGTTTGATGAGGCAGAGTTTGACTGGCTTTAAGGAGTTGAGAGGTGGAGCCCACAGCATCTGCTAGTGCAATCACTTCAGCTGGGGACTCAGGATGAACTAAAATCGCAGCCTCTGGGTGAGTTGCTTTGAGCGCTTTTAAGCTCTCTGCTTTAAATTCCTCATGTACAATGCAGGAGCCTTGCCAAAGCAGCATATCCGCGCCGGTTTGTTTTTGGATATAGCTGCCTAGATAGCGGTCTGGAGCCCAGATAATTTTTTTGCCTTCACTATGCAAATGGCGGATGACTTCGATGCCGATGCTGGAGGTCACCACCCAATCTGCCATCGCCTTAATGGCAGCCGACGTATTGGCATATACGACGACTTCGCGATCAGGATGTTGGTCAATGAAGGCTTTGAATTCATCTGCTTGGCAGCTGATGTCTAGGGAGCATGTGGCCTCCAAAGTGGGCATCAAGACGGTTTTGTTGGGGGAGAGAATTTTCGCAGTTTCACCCATGAAGCTCACTCCACAAACCATTAAGGTATCAGCAGGATGCTTAGCGCCAAAGCGAGCCATTTCAAGAGAGTCGGCAATTACGCCACCTGTTTCTTCAGCCAAACGCTGAATGGCTTCATCCACGTAGTAATGGGCAATGATGACGGCGTTTTTTTCTTTGAGAAGGGCTTTAATTTTTTCGCGATCATCCTCGGGCAGAAAGGGCTTTAAGCGGGCTTCAAATTGCGGTTGCATGGCGGGTCCTACATCATGTTTTTCAAACTATTGCGGATGAGATCCTCCGCACTCATGCCGTTAGTATAACATTTTTCGATGATCTTTTGGGCGTCTTGGCTGCGATAACCTAAGGATACTAAAGCCGCGAGTGCTTCATCCTGAGCGCCATTGACACCTTGTTTGTTCGGTAGGGCTAAGTGAGGTTGGAGGCTTTTTAGGCGATCGCGCATTTCAATAATCAAGCGTTCGCCGGTCTTTTTGCCAATGCCAGGGATTTTAACGAGCAGAGCAAGATTTTCTTGTAGGATGCATTGGATAAAATCAGGGGTGTTCATGCCAGATAAAATCGCGAGTGCACTGCGCCCGCCAATGCCGTTGACTTTGATGAGTTCACGAAAGAGGCGGCGATCCAGCTCTTGTAAAAAACCAAAAAGTTGATGGGCGTCTTCGCGAATGGCCAAATGCGTATGCAATACCACGCGTTGGCCCGGTTCAGGAAGCTCATAAAAAGTAGTCATGGGGATATCAACTTCATAACCCACTCCATTGACATTCACTAAAATCGTGGGCAAATCTTTGCTGAGCAAGATGCCCTCTAAGCGGCTGATCATCTTAAACGTCCTCGTACAGTTTTTTTCGCACCTTGTAAGTGTAATAGACTTTGCGCGCTATGAAAATGGCAGAGTGCGACGGCCAGAGCATCTGAGGCATCGGCTTTGAGGTCATGTTCAATGCGTAGGAGGCGTTTGACCATGTGCATGACTTGAGTCTTATCCGCTGCGCCATAACCCACCACTGATTGCTTAATTTGACGGGCAGAGTATTCGGCGACGGGTAAATTTTTGGAGGCCAGAGTGACAATGGCTACTCCTCGTGCTTGCCCCAGTTTGAGTGCAGAATCAGGGCTTTTGTGCATAAAAATTTGCTCAATAGCGGAGACATCAGGCTCAAACGTGTCAATCACTTCGTTCAAGCCATCCAGAATTTCCTTTAGGCGCAAGTCTACAGTGGTGCTTTTGATGCGGATGCAGCCACTTGCGAGGTAATCTGCGCTTTGGCCATGAACCTCAATCAGGCCAAAGCCCGTCACGCAGGAGCCAGGGTCGATACCAAGTATTTTCAAAGGCTTGCTTGATAAAAAAGGATAGACGGATATCATAACCCAATTTATGGAGTATGCAAAGCGCCGCCTACATCTGATGCTACATTGGCTATGGGACCACTGAAAGAGCTGGGTGAGTTTGATCCACAGGAGTCATCCACCTGGCTCTCATGCTAGCTCTTGCTGAAGGGGTTTCTTTTATCTCATCTGCGTCTTTAGGGCGACCTGTTTCAGCTGGAGATGCTGCTATTTTTTGGAAATGTGTTGGGTGTCGCACCGTGATTTCATCAACTCGTGCTGCAATCTCATGAAGTCCGTTCCTGCGTGCCGTGTCTTTGATCTCCTCAGCAAGGTCAACCACCCTTTCTGGCATTACTTGGCCATGTTTACTGGTCTGATGCATCAATACATCAATTTTGAAACCTGCGAGACGAGCTTGTAATAAAGGCTCCTCGGCGCTTTTTTTTTTCCTCTTTAGCAGCGCCGTTACAAAACCAGGGGCAGCAAAATGACATAGCGTTTCCTTATAATTTTAATTTAATTTCGGTGATTTTATTCAATATAAAATCTAAATGCAAGGGGGCACATTCGTCGGTTGGAAAGTTTATTTTACAGATCCCTCTGGGTATGGCAAAATCAGCTACACTGTAGCAGAAGTTCAGTCTTTAATTTCCGCATTAGAATACACATTTTGAACATCATCCAATTCTTCCAGCATATCGATCATTTTAGTGAATTTTAAGGCTTGGTCGCCGGAGAGTTCCGTCGTTGTACTTGAATTTTGAGTGACTTCAGCCTCCAGTGGCTTGAACTTTTTCTTTTCCAAAGCCTCTAATACAGATGCAAATTCGTAGGGATGGGTAAGGACAATAAAGCCTTCTTCCTCAGTGAGGACATCTTCCGCGCCCGCCTCTAACGCCGCTTCGATGAGCGCATCTTCAGGAGTGTCTGGAGCAAAATAGATCATGCCTTGTGCTTTGAACAGGTAGGCGACAGAGCCATCGGTGCCTAAGCTACCACCACATTTGGTGAAAGCATGGCGCACCTCGCTCACCGTGCGATTGCGATTGTCAGACACGCAGTCAACCATTACGGCAACACCCCCCGGGCCATAGCCTTCATAGCGAATTTCTTCCATGTTGCTATTGTCTTCGTCCCCAGCGCCGCGTTTGATTGCGCGATCAATCGTATCTCGGGTCATATTGTTGGCAAGTGCTGTTTGAATCGCAGTGCGGAGACGGGGATTGTTTTCAGGTTCGGCACCATTTTTAGCGGCAATCGTCAGCTCGCGGATCAAGCGCGTAAATACCTTCCCTTTTTTGCTATCTTGCGCCGCTTTGCGATGTTTGATGTTTGCCCACTTGCTATGTCCTGCCATTTAAAAAATATTCCCTTGGTTAAATTGCGCTTATTTTAGCAGATCTGCTATAATGCGTCGACTGTTTTAAGGAGAAGGATAAAGAATGCACGCGCTGTCCACAGCAAAAGTTTTAGTAGTTGGGGATTTGATGTTAGATGATTATTGGGAGGGGGAGGCCTCGCGCATTTCTCCTGAAGCGCCGGTTCCAGTTGTGCATGTCAAAAAGGAATATAGCAAAGCTGGCGGTGCTGCAAATGTCGCGCTGAATATTGCCGCCTTAGAAGGGCAGGTGCGCCTGCTGGGTTTAGTGGGTGCAGATTTAGCAGCAGAAAAACTAGCCAAAGTGTTGCAAGATACGCGGATTCAAAGCGATTTTATTGTCGAAAAAAGCTTGCCGACGATTACCAAGCTGCGCATTATCAGTCAAAATCATCAGTTGATTCGTGCTGATTTTGAAAAGAATTTTGAACTAGTCGATAAAACCCCCTTATTAAAAGCCTATGAGGCTGCGTTGAAAGAAGTGAATGTGGTGATTTTGTCTGATTATGGCAAGGGCACTTTAAGTGAAATCCAAACACTGATTCAAAAAGCACGCCAGAAGAAAAAGATTGTCCTGATTGATCCTAAAAGCTTGGATTTTAGTATTTATGCTGGGGCAAGTATCTTGACGCCCAATTTAAAAGAATTTGAACAAGTGGTGGGTCCTTCGGCTACGGAAGCAGAGATGGCGCAAAAAGCCTTGAAATTAGTTGAGCTGCATCGGCTGGATGCACTCCTGGTCACGCGTGGCCCTCAAGGCATGAGTTTATATCAGGAGGGCAAAGCTCCAGTGCATATTCCCACTCGCGCCCGTGAAGTATTTGACGTATCAGGAGCAGGAGATACAGTCATTGGCGTATTAGGCATGGCCTTGAGCGTGGGCTATGCTTTGGAGACGGCAGTGAATTTATCCAATTCGGCTGCAGGCGTGGTGGTGGGCAAAATGGGCACGGCAACGCTCAGTGTGGCAGAATTACATCAAGCCATTGCTGAAAATAGCGGTTTGCCTGAAGGCGTATTGGATGAGGCGACTCTAAAACGCTATGTCAAAGACGCACAACATAAAGGGGAAGTGGTCGTCATGACCAATGGTTGTTTTGATATTTTGCATGCAGGACATGTGGATTATCTCACCGAGGCTAAAAAACTAGGGGATCGTCTTGTTGTCGCGGTTAATACTGATGAGTCTGTCTCAAAGCTAAAAGGCCCACATCGCCCGATCAATAGCCTTGCTGATCGCATGAAATTATTGGCGGCTTTGGGGGTGGTTGATTGGGTATTGCCTTTTGGCGAGGAAACACCAGAGCGTCTCATTGGGGAAGTTTTGCCTGATATTTTGGTCAAAGGGGCTGACTACGAAATTCACCAAATAGCAGGTGCGAAGGCCATTTTAAAAAATGGCGGTCAGGTGAAGACCATCACCTTAACGCCGAATCGCTCCACCACAGCCACCATTAAAAAAATTAAATTGGGAGAAAAAACATGATTATCGTCACAGGTGGCGCCGGATTTATTGGTAGTAACTTGGTCAAAGCCCTAAATGCGCGCGGGCGCACGGATATTTTAGTGGTGGATGATCTCACCGAAGGCAAAAAATTTGTCAATTTGGTGGATTGTGATTATGTTGAATATTTAGATAAGGCTGATTTTTTAGAGTTGATTCGGACCAACGGTTTTGAAGAGGAATCGGTTGAAGCCGTTTTGCATCAAGGCGCCTGCTCGGACACCACTGAATGGGATGGGCAGTATATGATGCGCAATAATTTTGAGTATAGCAAAGAGCTACTCTTATTTTGTCAGGCTAATGATATTCCACTGATTTATGCGTCGAGTGCGGCGGTATATGGCGGTGGGCAAGTGTTTGTGGAAGAGCGCCAGTATGAAAAACCCTTAAATGTCTACGGATATTCCAAGTTTCAGTTTGATCAGTACGTGCGCTATCATGAAAAGGATTTAAAATCGCAAGTGGTGGGCTTACGCTATTTTAATGTCTATGGGCCAGGAGAGGCGCATAAAGGTAAAATGGCCAGTGTTGCTTTCCATCACTACAATCAGATTCGCGAAACAGGGATTGTCAAATTATTTGGAGAGTACGATGGCTACGGCCCAGGTGAGCAGTCTCGTGATTTTGTTTATGTAGGTGATGTGGTCAATGTCATTTTGTTTTTTTTGGATCATTCCAATATCAGCGGGATTTTTAATCTGGGGACCGGGCGTTCTGAGCCTTTTAACCATGTTGCCAAAGCGGTGATTGATTGGTTTGGAAAAGGCAAAATTGACTATATTCCCTTTCCTGATCACCTAAAAGGGCATTATCAATCATTTACTGAGGCGGATATTTCACGTTTGCGTCAGGTGGGTTATAAAGCCCCCTTTAAAACCGTGGCAGAAGGTGTGCGGGCTTATCTGGAAGCATTATGATTAGACTCTATACCTGGCTTTTTTATCTAGCCTTGCCTGTGGTTTTTTTGCGCTTGTATTGGCGTGGGCGTAAAAATCCTGCTTATCGTCAAAATTGGGCTGAGCGACGCGGGCAGGTTCCCTTTCGTTCCGCGTCATCCATTTGGCTGCATGCAGTTTCATTGGGCGAAATGGTCGCCGCAACGCCGCTCATCAAAGCATTGTTGGAAAGTGACCCCCAGGATACATTGGTTTTAACCACCATGACGCCTACTGGCCGTGATCAGGCTGCACGTTTGGCCAAGCAATTTCCAGAACGGATTCGTTATGCGTATATTCCTTACGATTTGCCACTTTTTTTGCGTCGCTTTATTGAGGCACTGCGTCCTCGTATTTTGATTATTATGGAAACAGAATTATGGCCCAATACAATTGCAGAGGTGCATCGACGCAAAGTGCCGGTTGTGTTGGTGAATGCCCGTATTTCGGATCATTCTTTTCCCCGTTATCAGCGCATTCGTCCTTGGTTGAAGCCTTTATTTGCGCAGATCAATTGCGTGGCGGCGCAAAGTGAACATGATTTAGAGCGCTTTCAGCAATTGGGTTTGGATGTTAAAAAAGGCGTGCAGGCGGGCAATATTAAATATGATTTTTCCCTGCCACCTGAAGTCAAAGAAAAAGCTGCTGCTTTTAAAGCCAATTGGGCACCGCGATTGGTGTGGATTGCAGCCAGTACTCATGAGGGAGAGGAAGCGCAGGTTTTGCAAGCCTACAGCGAACTAAAAAAGAAATATAAAGATTTGCTTCTGGTTTTAGTGCCCAGGCATCCAGAGCGCTTTGATTTGGTCGCAAAATACGTCCAGGATGCGGGCTTGAATTTAGTGCGTCGGAGCAGCAATGAAGTCATTTTGCCGGAGACTGAAGTGTTTTTGGGTGATAGTATGGGTGAATTGCTCTTTTATTATGCGCTCAGTGATTTGGCATTGGTGGGGGGGAGTTTAGTCAATATTGGCGGGCATAACATTCTTGAGCCTGCAGCCTTGGGTGTGCCGGTAATTTGCGGGCCTTATATGCAAAATTCTAAACAAATTGTGAATGATTTTCTGGCCAAAAAGGCAATGGTGCAAGTAAGCCTGGACCAATTTGTGCCTGAATTAAAGCGCCTTTTGGGGCGAAAACGCGATCGTGCCGCCTTGGCCAAAGCTGCAACGAGCTTATTGGAAAAAAACAAAGGTGTTTTAAATTGCTTAACGGGGATTATTTCCTGGTTGATCCATTCGGAAGGAGCCATTAAAAATGAAAAAATACAGTGAAACGCATGAGTGGGTTGAGTTGCAACCCGATGGAACAGCCCTAATGGGGATCTCCGATCATGCGCAAACTTTGCTAGGGGATATCGCTTTTTTGGAGTTGCCCGCGGTAGGTAGTGTCTTTCATAAAAATGGTGCCATTGGAGTCGTTGAGTCGGTGAAATCAGCTTCTGATTTTTACGCACCCTTAAGTGGAACCGTTTTGGCAGTAAATGACGCAGCTATTCAAGATCCAGCTTCCTTAAATCATCAAGCTGAAACGACTTGGCTTTTGAAGTTACAGGTGCATCAGCCTGGAGAGTGGGACGCTTTAGTCTCTGCAGCAGAATATCAATCTCGTTTGAAAAATAACCCTTGAAGGGTGCAGGCTATTTCGTTTTTTTAGCAATCCGGACGACCATCACATTACAGGGAGCGTCATTTAAGACCATGCTCACTGTCGAGCCCAGAATTTTGCGCACGCCTTGATGGCCGTGACTGCCAATGACAATAAGGTCTGCATTGATTTTTTTGGCGGTTTTAATGATTTCTTGCGCCACAACTCCGTAGGTCACCATGTATTCAGCTGGAAAATCAAGCCGGTTTTTGATGAAATCAATTTTCGCTTGTGCTTCGTTTAACATGCGATTTTTTAAACTGACCATAGAGTTGAGGCCTGGACCCATATAAGTGGGAATTTTAGGAGCAACAGATAAAATCGTCACTTTGGCGCCATACTGTTTTGCAAGTGCAATGGCTGTATTGGGGGCAGGCATGCCATCCTTATCGTGAAGGTCCGTGGCAACCAGAATGTTTTTATATTCAGTCGTAACGGGCATGGTTTATTCCTTAGGATGAGCGCTTATATCGTGCAACCATCATAGGGATTTTCATTTAAAAATTCAAGCAATTTTTTAATGGCTTTTGCACGATGACTACACTCATTTTTTTCAAGCAAAGAAAGCTCAGCCGCTGATTTTTTTAAAGAGGGAATATAAAAAATAGGGTCATAGCCAAAGCCTTGTTCACCGCGGGGCTGAGCTAAAATTTCCCCTGACCATACACCTTGAAAAACTAAAGGATTTGGATCCATGGCATGCTGAATCCAGACTAAAACGCAACAAAAATAAGCGCGGCGATCGGCTATCCCGTCTAGTGCTTGCAGTAATTTGTGAATATTGTCGCACGCGCGCCCTGTGCCAGCATAACGCGCTGAATAAACACCGGGTGCGCCATTTAGGGCGGATACGCAAAGGCCAGAGTCATCAGCAAGGGCGGGGAGTCCGCTTTTTGATGCAGCATGGCGTGCTTTGATGAGGGCATTTTCTAAAAAAGTTGAGGCGGTTTCCTCTGCATCGACAATTCCTTTAGCAGTTTGAGGGATCAATTGGAGATGAGTACGGGCAAAAGCTTCTTGAAATTCCAAGAGTTTTCCAGGGTTTGAGCTTGCTAAAACAGTGGAGGACATGCGTATTTACGCTTTTTTAAGGCGCGTAAACGCACCAGAAAATTGATTGTAAAATAAGTCCTTAAATTTTTTAGTGATTTGCACCCCTTGTAAATTCGCAATCAAGACTTCGGTTTCAGGTGTGCTAAACTCATTGAGTTTCTGCAAACAACCACCACAAGGTGAAACACCAGCCTCGGTATCGGTCAGGACCAGTGTGGCGATAATTTCACGACTGCCTTGGAGAATCATATTGCCAATTGCAGTAGACTCTGCGCACTGCCCTTGAGGGTAGGCCGCATTTTCTACATTGCAACCTGCATAGTACCCGCCATCTGCGGTGAAAATGCATACTCCAACTGGAAAATCTGAATAAGGGGCATAGGCCTGTTCTCGCGCTGATTTGGCCATTTTTAATAGTTTATCGAGGTCGTATTTCATCAACTTTTGCTCCATAGCTTTCGGGTAAGAAAAAGACATTAATCAAGCTCACTATAAATCCAATAATGAGAATACTTAGCCCGCAACGATAATCGCTGAGGTGATATACAGTTTGTCCGCCACTGTGCCAATCCATCAAATAACCAGTCATGGGCTGTAAAATGACAGGCAATCCCATGATAATTACTGAAATAAGACCCAAGGCAGAACCAGATAAAGAGCGGGGGTTGAGCTCCTGAATGACGGGATAGCCAATGATTTGAGCTGCGGTCAGGAAGCCTAAGATAAAAAAGAGAATAAGCTCCACCAGGTAGGATTGTGCAGGACCAAACAAAATAAATGCAAACAAAATTAAAGACAAAATGGCAAAAACAAGCATGGGCAAACGGCGCCGTTTTAAAGTGTCAGACAAAATGCCGGTGGCAGTCGAACCGACAATGGTTCCAATAAAGATCATCATGCTGATGGTGGAGGCTTGTAAGTAAGTGAAGCCATAGCTTTGGCTTAAAAATTGGGTGCCAAATAAGCCTGCCAAGAGCATAATAGGTAGATTCATCGTCGCGATGTAAAATCCAGCATGCCAGTTACTCGCATTGCGGCTTAAGATCTTAAAATTCTGCCAGAGTGAGATTTTATTTCCGCCCAAGGCTAAAGCGCTAAAGGACTGCGTTGGGGGTGCATCTTTGACAAACAGGATCATTAAAACCAGCAAAGCAATCCCTAGGCCTGCAACATCACGCAAGGCCTCTCGCCATCCCACAAGTCCAATCAGCCAGGTGAGGGGGGCTTGAGAAACCGCTCCTCCTAGCATGCCAATAGTGATTGCAATGCCGCTGACCTGGCCCATTTTTTCGGCGGGGAACCATAGTGTGGCGAGTCGTAGGATGCTCAGTAGGCAAAACGCAGCCGCACTGCCCGCTAAAAAACGAGCCAAAACTAAGAACCAAGAGTTGCTTGCAAGGGAAATCATAATTGTGCCCAAGATGCAGAGAATCATGCCTAAGATAATCATTTTACGGGCAGAATAACGATCCAAAATAATGCCAATAGGGTAAAGCAAAATAGAGTCGGAAAGAAAGTAAAAGGCAGAAATAAGGCCAACCTGAAGCGCAGTGAGGGAGAAGGTTTGTTCAAAGTTCTGGGACAGAGAATTGAACATATTCATCTGGATAAATTCGTAGAAAAAGAAACAAGAGGCAAGCAGAACAACAAACCAAGCGCGGACTTTTTGTCCAAAACGCAACGAGGCCCAGTCTTTGAAGGTCTCCATGCAAATAGTCCTGATTTGAAGTAGCCCATTCTAGCAAAATAACCCTCTTGGCGCAAGCACAAAAATAGCGTATGCTCTCGCAATTCATCATTGATTTGGATATAAAATGGCACACATTCTTTCAATGCAGTCGCATGTGGTTTACGGCTATGTCGGCAATCGCGCTGCGGTCTTTCCCTTGCAGCGTCTGGGGCATGAGGTATTAGCGCTGAATACGGTGCAATTTTCGAATCACACGGGCTATGGGGAATGGACCGGCGATATTTTAAGCCTAGATCACATTAATCGTATATTTGAAGGCTTGGAAAAACGAGGCGCATTGACCCATCTTGATGCGGTTTTAACGGGTTATATGGGTACGATGGAGCTGGGGCAGACGTTGATTCATTGGCTACAATTGATGCAAAAGCATCATCCAGACTTGATTTATTGCTGTGATCCTGTGATGGGAGATGTGGGGCGTGGGATTTTTGTGAAAGAAAATTTACCCGCATTTTTCCAAGAAATCGCCGTGCATGCAGCCACCATGATGACGCCTAACCAGTTTGAATTGGAGTTGCTTTCTGGGATTAAAATTCACAGTCTGCAAGACGCCAAAGAGGCCTGCCAGATCTTACATCAAAAAGGGGTCAAAATCGTCTTGGTGACAAGTTTAATTTTGCAGGATACTCAAGAGGATGAAATTGGCTTGCTCTTGTCTTCCAAAACAGAGTCTTATGTGGTCTATACGCCTCGCCTCAACATGCCGATGCCGGTGAATGGGTCAGGTGATGCAACTACCGCCTTTTTTCTAGCCTATTATTTGGAGTCACGAAATTTACGTCAGGCTTTAGAAAAAACCACGGCTAGTATTTTTGCCTTGTTTCAGGGGACGTTGCAGAATCAACGTCGCGAGTTGGATTTGATTGGTTCGCAGGAGGCATGGGTTCACCCGACACGACACTTTCAAGCAAAGGTGCTTTAAAGCGCGTCAGAATACAGGTGTAAATTGGGCCCATACCGCGCAGTAAAATCAAGTTGCGCTGTTTTAGATAAAGCAAAGGGGCCGGCAAGATAAATATCATATTGAGTCAGGTCCAATGCGTCTTCCAGTACGGCTTGATGCACCAAGCCTGTTCGGCCCGTCCAGCTTGGGCTGGGTTGAGATAAGACGGGGATCCATTGAAAATTTTTTAAGTGAGTCTGCCAGGCTTTAATTTCATCTAAGGCGTAGAGAAAATCAGGTTCTTGCACCCCCCAATAGAGACGAATAGAGCGAGTGCTGCCTTGCCAGGCTAAAGTAGCAAGCATGCTATGAATAGGCGCAAAACCACTGCCTCCTGCAATAAACAGCAAGGGGCGCTTTGAATCTTCACGTAGATAGGCCTGACCTTGTGGGAGTGAGAGTGTCAGTGGGTGATTTTCTTGTAAGCGTTGCCATAGGCTTGCATCCATTGGCCGCCTGGCACTATGTTGTACATGAAAGCGCAGCACCGACTCAAAAGGAGCTGAAGCAATGGAAAACGGATAAGATTGACCTTCATGCTCAATCAAAACATACTGTCCAGGCAAAAAATCCCAAGGTTTGGGTAAGGTGATTTCCAGAATTTCTGGGGAGAGCGGACGGTGTTGCACTATTTGCTCCAATCCAAAATCACTTTACCGCATTGGCCAGAGCACATGAGTTCAAATGCTTTAACGAATTCAGTGTAATGGAATTCATGGGTCAAAACGGGGCGAAGATCTAAGCCGCTTTGAATCAGATTGACCATTTTATACCAGGTTTCAAACATTTCGCGACCGTAAATGCCTTTGAGCATCAGGCCTTTAAAAATTAAGTGATCCCAGTTAAGTTGAACCGGCTCGCTGCTCAAGCCCAAAAGCGCTATCCTACCGCCATGATTCATGGTGGAGGTCATGCTAGAGATGGCCGTTTGAAAGCCAGACATTTCTAGTCCCACATCAAATCCTTCGGTCATGCCTAATTGCGTTTCAGTTTGTTTGAGGAGGGCGACAGTCTGGTCAACATTTTTGCAGTCCTTGACATTGAGAGCGATAGTGGCACCCATTTTTTTGGCCAAATTCAAGCGATAATCATTGACATCTGTGATCACTACAAAACGCGCACCCACATGCTTTGCAATCGCACAGGCCATGATCCCAATGGGGCCTGCGCCCGTGATGAGGACATCCTCCCCCACTAAGTCAAAAGACAAGGTGGTATGCACTGCATTGCCAAAGGGATCAAAAAAAGCGGCAATTTCATCTGGGATCGTATCAGGAATTTTAAACACATTAAAAGCAGGCATCACTAAATATTCGGCAAAACAGCCCGGGCGATTGACCCCTGTGCCAATGGTATTGCGGCAAAGATGGGTGCGATCGCTTCGACAATTACGACAATGTCCGCAGGTAATATGCCCCTCGCCAGAAACCCGATCACCAATTTTCAAGCCTTTGACGTGGCTGCCTAAAGCAACGATTTCTCCTGCAAATTCATGGCCGACGTGCATGGGGACGGGGATGGTTTTGGCCGCCCAGGCATCCCAATTGTAAATGTGTAAATCCGTGCCGCAAACCGCGGTTTTGTTGATTTTAATTAAGACTTCATTATCGTTATAGCTTGGAATAGGGGCTTCGCTTAAGCTCAAGCCCGGTGCAGCTTGTAATTTGGCCAAAACTTTCATAGTAGTTTGCATTAAATAATCCCTAAATCTTTGCCCACTTGGGTGAAGGCGGTAATGGCATGATGAATTTGTTCAGTGCTATGTTTAGCCGACATTTGCGTGCGAATTCGCGCTTTGCCTTTGGGAACAACAGGGTAGGAAAACGCAATCACATAAATGCCTTTGTCGAGTAGTTTTTCGGCCATTTTAACGGCGACTCTTTCATCATACAACATGACTGGGATGATTGCATGCTCACCAGGCAATAAATCAAATCCTGCTGCAGTGAGGCCTTGACGGAAGAGCAGTTGGTTGTCGCGCAGTTTTTTGCGCAAAGTATCAGCAGCTTTAATTTTTTCCAGTACTTTAAGGCTGGTTGCGGTAATAACTGGTGCCAAAGTATTGGAGAATAAATAAGGACGCGAACGATTGCGCAGCAAATCAATAATCGGTTTTTTTGCACTGGTGTAACCGCCTGAAGCGCCACCCAGGGCTTTGCCCAGCGTGCCAGTTAAAATATCAATGCGGCCTTCTACGCCGCAATATTCAGGGGTGCCCCGGCCATGCGTGCCGACAAAACCTGTCGCGTGGGAATCATCCACCATCACCAAAGCCTGGTAGCGATCCGCCAAATCACAGATGCTTTTGAGATTGGCGATGGAGCCATCCATTGAGAATACCCCATCTGTCGCAATCAGCTTAAAGCGGGCTTGCGCTTGATCAGCTGCTTTGAGTTGTGTTTCTAAATCCTCAAGATGATTATTTTTATAGCGGAAACGTTGCGCTTTACAGAGACGAATGCCATCAATGATGCTGGCATGGTTGAGTTCATCAGAAATAATGGCATCCTCAGGCCCAAGCAGCGTTTCAAATAAACCGCCATTGGCATCAAAGCAGGAGCTGTACAAAATGGTGTCTTCCATGCCCAAAAAACCACTAATCGCATTTTCGAGTTGTTTATGAATCCCCTGTGTGCCACAAATGAATCGTACTGAAGCCATGCCATAGCCATGTTTTTTAACGGCCTCTGCTGCAGTTTCAATGAGCTCTGCATCGTCGGCTAGCCCGAGATAATTGTTAGCACAAAAATTAAGAAAGTGCTGACCGTTTTGTAAGGTAATATCCGGTGCCTGTGGACTTGAAATGACGCGTTCGCGTTTGGTGAGGCCTTGTTGTTCAATCTCATTGAGGGTTTGATTCAAGTGTTGATAAAATTGTGTTTTCATGAGGGGGCTCCTGCTTTTTGATTATCATAGGCGATAATCAGCCAGATCTCAATAATGTAAATCTAGGCTAAACAGGTTAAAGTGGGTTTGGGTGTCAAAGCGATCAAGCCGTTCAAGCTGTTTTAGTTTGAGTGCTAGGGGGATGGAAACCGTTAAACCTAAGACTTCAACCACGACTTTAATTGTCCACATGGTGGCAATAAAAATGAGTATTTGCGTCTGCGGGATGATGCCCCAAAAAGCAATCAGAGTGAAGAGGCTACTGTCAACAGCTGAGGCACACACTGTTGAGGCAATGAAACGCACAGGCATTTTACGACCCTGGCTTAAAATCTTAAGCTTGGCGATGAGATAGGCATTGAGGGGTTCGGCGCAAAAATAGCTGCAAACTGAGGCGATAATAATGCGTACATCCGCGCTGAACATTGTGTCAAAAACTTGTTTGCCGTGGATATAAGGCGGATTAGGCAAATGCGTAATGAGGCTGCCATAGGCAAGAAACACCATATTCCAGAAAAACCCAATCCAAATCGCCAAACGTGCAAATTTATAACCATAAACCTCGGTGATGATATCCGCGAGCAAAAAACTCACCGGAAAAGCGAGGGTCCCTGCGTCGGTATTTAAGCCAAAGAGTGAAACTAGGCGTGGGTCAAACCAATTGGCCATGACCAGCATCATGGCATAGGCCATGATTAACAAACTGAGGCGATAGGAGGGCATGACAGACTCATCAGTAAATCATCAGGGGGATGGGGGTGATTTTGTAAATGGGTTAAAGTCACCATTGCAGCTTCATTAAACCCAGCGCATTCTTGCCGATATAAGGCAATCAGATGGCCGCAGCTGCCTAATTTCTTGGCGAGATCTTCAGCCAAAACCCGCACATAAAGGCCCTTAGAGGATTGGACTTTAAAGCGAAGGATGCCGTTGTTATAGTCTAAGGCTTCAAGGGCGTACACAGTGACTTCGCGGGGAGGGCGTTCGACTTCAATGCCTTGGCGGGCTAGTTGATATAAGGGCTTGCCGTCTTTTTTGAGGGCGGAAAACATGGGGGGGATTTGCTGGATCACGCCTGTAAATTCGGGTAAATATGCTTTGATTTGTTCCAAATTTAAAGGGGGGGTAGGACATTGGGCAATGACTTCGCCTTCGGTATCCCCTGTATTGGTGGCCGTGCCTAATTGCAAAGTGGCAATATAAGTTTTGGGGTGTTGATGCAGCGCTTCAGCCTGTTTAGTTGCTTTGCCAAAACAAATCGGCAACATGCCACTGGCAAACGGATCCAGGGTGCCCACAAAGCCTGCTTTTTTTGCATTAAAAAGACGCTTGACGGTTTGTAATGCGCGGTTGGAGGTGATGCCGACAGGTTTGTTTAAAATCAAGAAGCCGTTGACCTCGCGTTTTTCCCGTTTCATCTCTAGTCAAAGGAGGTAAAAATGGCTACAATAGGCAAAAATACGGTGAATGTCAAATGCTAAGTTTAAAGCAAATTGCGGAACAAATTGGTGCAGAATACATCGGCAATGACTTGCCTTTTCATGGGGCCAGCATTGATAGCCGTACGCTTGAGCCTGGGCAGGTGTATATTGCCATTCGCCGTGAAAAGGATGGGCATGAGTTTATCGCAGATGCCTTGAAAAAAGGCGCAGCGGCTGTTGTAGTGGACCATCCTTGTGAAGTATCCGTGCCGCAAGTGGTGGTACCTGATACCCTAAAAGCACTAGGTGAGATGGCGCACGCATGGCGTATGCAATTCCACATCCCTATCATTGCTTTAACAGGCAGTTGCGGTAAAACCACAACCAAAGAAATGATCGCCAGCATTTTGCGTGAAAGTGGCCCCACTTTGGCAACAGAGGGTAACTTGAATAATGCCTATGGTCTACCTATCACCTTGTTGCAACTGACTTTAAGACACCGTTATGCAGTCTTGGAAATGGGGACAAACAGCCCGGGAGAAATTGATTACATTGCCCGCATTGCGGAGCCAACCGTGGCCTTAATTACTAATATTGGCGCATCACATCTGGAAAAATTGGGTTCGTTTGAAGGGGTTTCAGAAGAAAAGTCAGATCTCTTTTTACACTTGCGGGCCTCTGGGATCGCCGTGCTGGACTTAACAGAGCCCTTTGCGCTCAGCTGGCGTTCTAAAATTGACCGCAGACACGTGGTGACCTATGGGGATCGGCCTGAAGCAACTGTGCGTCCTATCGATATCCATTATCAAAACAATGGCGTAGACTTTAGCTTGAAAACGCCCTTGGGTGAGGTGAGTATTGGCATTCCGTTGCCGGGCCAGCATATTGTCAAAAATGCAGTTGCAGCGGCCGCCGCAGCTTTGAGTGTCGGGGCGTCTTTACATGATATTGCAGCGGGATTGGCTAAAGTACAGGCAGTTCCTGGGCGGTTTCGTCAAGTGGTGTTGAAAAGCGGCTGTATTCTAATTGATGATAGCTACAATGCCAGTGTAGGTGCGGTGAAGAATGCAATTGAAACTTTAGCGCAGTTTCCGGGTAAAAAAATTCTGGTGATGAGTCACTTGGGTGAGTTGGGTGACAAAATGCATGAGTTTCACACCAAAGTGGGAGAGTGGTGCGTAGCGGCTCATTTGGATACAGTTTATTTTTATGGGGATCGTACCTTACTAGAGCCTGCTTTAAAAGCTTGCCCCGCAGCGCAGTATTTTAATGATAAACAAAAGCTTTTTGATGTGTTACAATCGCAACTTCAGGCAGGGTCCATGGTGCTGATCAAAGGTGTTCATAGTCAACGAATGGATAGCTTGGTCTCGCAAATTGTTAAAGAGGATGCTTAATGCGAAAGAGTCTGTGGTTTAGTTTATTGGCTTTGAGTACGCAAGTACAGGCGAGTGATTTGGTGAGTGTCTACCACGATGCCTTGCAAGGTTCGCCAATCTTACAGACTGACTTATCCACCAATCAAGCCAC
Organism: Pseudomonadota bacterium; assembly: GCA_021848625.1. Taxonomy (GTDB): domain Bacteria; phylum Pseudomonadota; class Gammaproteobacteria; order Francisellales; family CACEW01; genus JAJZUD01. Next base: position 2,252 of record JAJZUD010000004.1, on the reverse strand, counting down.
GCATGAAAATATCCCGATTGCGATTTCAGCGTTGTTGCCTCAGGTGACCGTTTCTGCAAACCTGAGTTATACCGGCGTGAATGAAACTGGCTTTAATACTAACTATCCAAGTGATGGATACAGCCTGATGGTGACCCAGCCGCTTTTTAATTATACTGCATTTTCTGCGATGTTTAATGTCACTAACAGCACGCATGCTGCAGATGAAACATACCTTGCCCAACAGCAAAATTTTATCCTCACTGTGGCACAAGATTATTTTGCAGTTTTACAAGCTGAAGATAACGTCGCTTTTGCAGAAGCTCAGTTGAAGTCACTTGATGCTACTTTGGTGCAAACTGAGCAAAAATTTGAAGTGGGTGTGGGGACTTATACGGACGTTGCTCAGGCTCGTGCTAATGATCAAAGTGCTAAAGCCACCTTGGTGCAAAATCAAAATACGCTTGCGGATGATAACGAAACCTTGCGTGAATTAACTGGAAAATTGGAAACCAATTTAGCCGTAGTCAAAGCGGATTTTCCCTACGTGCTGCCTGTGCCGGATGATTTAAACACCTGGGTGAAGAATGCTTTAATCACCAATCCCAGTCTGCTGTCTGAACAATATACCACCAAGGCTGCTTTGGCCACGGTCAATCAAAATATTGGTAACCAGTTGCCCACGGTTTCGTTAGTGCTGTCCCTGAGTCAAACCTTTTATCGTGAAAATGTCTCCCCGGTGATTGCCTCTCCCCCTTACGAGAGTGATGCCAGTATTGCCCTGGCATTGAATTGGACCTTGTTTAGTGGTGGGGAATTAATGGCCAGCTCTTTGCAGGCAGCGAATCAATATGTGTCATCGGAAGACACCACGGTCAATTTAACTCGTCAAACGCAAAGCAATGTCACCAATGATTTTCTTAGCGTGGTGTCAGGGCGTTCTCAAGTCATTGCCAATAAGCAGGCTGTAGTCTCTGCAAAAATCACGCTTGATGATTATAATGCAAAATATAAAGTGGGGACGGCGACTATTGTAGATGTGTTAAATGCAACCCAAACGCTCTATCAGGATCAAAGCAATTTGGCTGCGGCAGAATATCAATACATTAATAGCTCATTGCAATTAAAATATGATGCAGGGACTTTAAATGCCAAAGACCTTACTGATTTAAACCAATATTTACAAGTGACTGAATAAGGAAGTAAAAATGGCAGATGCAGCACTCAAGATTCAGATAGTGAATGCGATGAAGGACGCCATGCGTGCTCAGGATAAATTGAAATTGCAGACGATTCGTTTGATTTTAGCGGCCATCAAGCAACGGGAAGTCGATGAGCGGATTGAGCTTAGTGATCAAGATGTTTTGGTCATTTTGGACAAAATGGTAAAGCAGCGGCGTGAATCGGTAAAGCAGTATGAAGCCGCAAAGCGTGAAGATTTAGCCGCGCAGGAGCGCTTTGAAATCGAACTGATCCAAAGTTACTTGCCCAAAGCCCTGACAGACGCGGAGATCGACGCTTTGGTGCATCAGGCTATGAGCGAATCTGGTGCAAAAAGCATGCAAGAGATGAGTAAAGTGATGGCGATTTTAAAGCCGCAATTGCAAGGTCGTGCGGACATGGGGGTGGTGAGTCAAAAAATTAAAGCGGCGTTGTCATGAAGCCAGTCTGGTTGGGTGTGATCGCGAGTCTGGGGCTGTGGCAGCTTGCAGAGGCCTCCTCGGCGTCAGTGCAAATCTGCCCATTGCAATCAGGTTTATATGTGGGGGCTTATAGTGACCCCACGGGGTTGTTCCCCCCGCAAGCGTTTCCTATGCGTTTATACATTAAAGTACAGGGTACAAAATTATATGGTTATACTTTAAAAGCAGCGGATCAAAAAGGCCCTGCTTATGGGCGCTCACCCTATGCTTCTTTTTGGGCGACGTGTCAAAATCAGCAGATCAATCAGGTTTATCTTGTTAAAAATAACGCTAAAGTGTGCGGTATCCCTGCCTCTGGTCCTTGGCCCATTGTGTCTTCACAGCCTTTGCAATTTCAAGTGGAATACGAAAATGCGATGATTAGTGCGGGCTTAGATCTGGAGTTGCATTTTGATCACAGCATGCAAGCCAATGTCAGTCGCCTGAAGCGGGTCATGAAATTAAGCCAATCTGGTTTGTCGAGTTGCACATAAAAATATATTATTATAATGATATAAGAAGCTGTATTCATAAAATTTGGCTCACTTCGACTTTGTTAAACATAATGGAAAGCATGGCGATGCGAATCCA
>JAJZUD010000056.1 GCA_021848625.1 Pseudomonadota bacterium | reverse complement strand
ACTTTCCTTGGCATCATTCATATGACTGATGGCAAAGGCTTGTGAAGCGGCTGAAGCAATTCGGCCAGGAACGTGTTTCACAATCAGGTAATAAACCATCGCACCCACTGCAATGCCTAAACAAGTTGTCCAGTCATCGTGTTGGGAAGCTTGATTGATCATATTGGCCCAGTCTTGGCCGATCGCAATTCCCACGGCAATCATGACGTAAAGCATCATGAGTTTGATGCCAACGCCAATGGTCATCCCTAAATATTCCCGAGCCATAGGCAGGGTATAAGAGGTTGATCCAAAGGCGATGAATAACGCACTGACCGCCACTAAAAAGTAGCTCTCAATGAGCGTGATCATCAGATCCGCTGCAATAAGTCCATAACAAATGACGATCAAGATGCAGCAAAACGTGCCAAAGATTGCGAAGGCAATATTGCTTAAGACACCCCAGGCATTGAAGCTCTGGATAATGCCGCTTGCAATGGATAGGCCTTCACTCACTACACTGGATGGGTCAATTGCTGTAATCGTTGAGCCTGCAATCCCTAATTGAGTAAAGGAATTGAAGAGTTCAGGCAGCAATGTCCCCGCGTTGGTGATCAGGTAATACAAGATCGAAATGACAATCAGGTTTTTGATCGTATTGATCATCATCCCGGTGAGATTACCTTCACCACTCAAAATATTTTTACTGATTTTGAGAGTGAATTGGATCAACACTAAAATCACCATTAAGTGCATTCCTGCACTCTCAACCTGATTAAACCAATGTTGCGTTGCCTGGAGGTATTCTTGCGTAATCGTGTCAAATATCTGGATTTGCATGATTAGTTCCCCCCATTAAAATTGGGCATATTGGAAAAGCCATTTTGATTCTGGTAATTGGGGTAGGCGCTATCCATCCCATTCACTAAATCCTGCTGAACAGACTGATTGGCCTGGTCGCGCTGGACTTGATACGCCATGTAAGTGTTTTGGCTATTGATCTGGGTCATCTCCAATTGGCGTAATTCCTCCATCTGATTGACCATTTCACCCGAAAGCATATTGCCAGCTTGTAGGGCTTGTAATTGCCCAGGGGTATTACCAGCCAAACCACGAAGCGCATCAATTGTTTGCTCTTCAGAAGCAAAGTCTGATGCCTGAAGCGAGATTGAGTCCAAAGCCCCACGTACTGTATCCAAAGTGGTATTTGACCAATTTTCGTAAGACTGTTGATAGTTCTGCGGAGATTGATAACCCGGATAAATGGCCCTAAAGCTAGAATCCATATTCTGCATGTTGTAAGCCATGGCCTGACCGGTTTGAATCGCTGCACCCAAGCTAGCTAGTGTTTGTGAGATATCAGCCCAATTAAAATTGGTAAAGTTTTTAATGTTCTGGGCTTCAATCTGAAACTGCTGTAGTTGGGTCTGGTACGCCTGCATTTGCTGAATGACCATTTGGGTGGTTTGAGCCGCAGTCATAGCATTTTTGCCAAAGTTGGCAGGATCAAACACAATCATGGCTGAAGCTTGATTAGCAAAAAAACCTAAGGAGGCCAACACCATTAAAAGTTTTGCTTTCATGGTGCCACCTTCAGGCCTTTATATTGCAGCCACTCTTTTATCCAGGAGGAATCATTCCTTTGGTATAGCGACATAAACTTTTCGACATCTTCTTTACGAGAGACGCCGATAAATGCCAATGTGACTGGCCCCAGGCCCAAAGTGATCAGTCTATTATCGCGAGGATAAGTGACGTAGTAATCCCGTTTGGGTTTAGCAGAGGCTATAATCTCAATCTGCCTTTCATTCAAACCACAAGACTGATAAATGGCTTTCGCCTCATCGGTCATGGCATCATTAGGCAAATAGATTTTTGTTTTGCATGATTCCAGCAATACAGCGCTAATCTCAGATTCCGCCGCATCCTTCAAAGATTGGGAAGCAATGACAATCGCAACATTAAATTTACGTAAGGTCTTGAACCAATCTTTTAGCTTTTTGGCAAAATAAGGATTGTCGAGATAAAGCCAACCCTCATCCAAGATTAATAAGGCTGGATGACGTTTTTTAAATTCCCGATAAAGCACCCGAAACAGGTAATCAATCACAGGCAGATAAAAAGCGTTCTTTTGTTCCAGTAACCAGCCCATTTCAAAGGCCATTAAGGAGCTAATGCCAATTTGATCTTCGCTGGAATTAAGCAAAGATGACATGGCCTCAGATTCGGTATAAACGCTCAAGGCACTACGCATTTGCTTGTCCTGAAGCATGTCGATAAAGCCACTTAAATTCCAAGTGCCCCGTCCAGAATGCCGCAGATTAAAGAGCGCATCGCGGATCTCGCCTTTTTGCTCTGGCATTGGAGTGAGTCCCTGTAGCTCCATTAAGTTTTCTATAAAGCCCAATGTCCAGTCAAACTCTTCATCGTCATCAATATGGGATAAGGGTGCAAGACTGATGGACTGGTTTTTGCCGACATCGTAATAATCTCCATTCAGCGATAAAGTAATCACCTTATTGGAATTATCTTTGTCAAAAACATAGACCCGCGATTCAGGATATTTGCGGTGCTGTGCCATTAAGAGCCCTAAAAGCGTCGATTTGCCCGCGCCAGTCGGCCCAATAATCATAGTGTGGCCAATATCACCGACATGTAAATTGAATCGAAATGGTGTCGCGCCCTGAGTTGCTGAATAAAACAGCGGTGCAGAAGCAGCGGGATAATACGGACAAGGGCAAAATTCCTCACCTTGATAAATACTACTGACAGGTGCCATGCATCCGAATTCATAAGAACTCAGTAGAATCTTACGAAGGTTGTGATCCCCATGGCTGGGCAAAGAACCGAGATAAGCATCAATGGCATTGTAGTCTTCATCTTTGGTCAAAAAGCCTAGCTGTTGCAGTGCCCTGGTGACCAGGCGTACTTCATCATCCAATTTTTTGGCGTCATCATTCATAAGCACGATGACATTGGTAATGTAGCCATAGCGTACCAGGGTGCTTGAATTCGCTGTTTTAGCCTCTTCAATATCCGCAACCATGGTGGCTGCATCTCCATTTTGTAAAGTAGGAGAGCCTCCAAAAGCTTGACGTGCAATCCCTTTAAAGCCCAAGGCTTTTTGATACCAGCCACGCCCCATTTCTTTGAGTTTGGCCTCCGCACCTCCATGACTTAAAGGAATAAATCGCAATGACCAGCGGTAAACCAGTGGCAAACTGTTCAAAAGTTCCATCACAGTTGGATAAACCTCAGCGGGATATTCAGAGACATTAATCACCCGAATATGCTTATTGCCCATACGGGGACGAATCCCACCAATAAAATGATCATGGCTCAGGTAAGAGTCTAAGAACATTCCAATAGGAGGAACCTGTACCAATTGCTTTTGACCTGTCACGCAGTAATGCAGGAAGGTCAAAAGAGCGCTACCACTCAATCTTTCCAGAGTGAGGTAAGTTGTAACCGAATTCAAAACCCCAGTGAGACGCTCTTCAAATAGGCGGTGTGCCTGTCTGAGTTTGGCATCTTCGTTGGTGGTTTGTGGTTGGTCACTGACGATAAACAGTTTTTTGATCCATGACCGAACAACAGGTTCAGGCATGTAGGTCAAAGTGATATAGGTTAAGGTATCAAAGTGAGTGCCTTCGGTTTGGTATTGCCGACGGCGCTCATCTTCAATCAACTGTGAGACCGTATCAGGAAATTTCTGCATCGCACTGTATTCAGTGGAATGCATACGGATGAGATTGAATTCAACCATCCAGCCAGAATCGGTTGCCTTGAGGCTTTGATTCAGACTTTTGACAATTTGATCCAACTCACCGCTTGTTGATGATTCGACATCCCGTCCCCGATACAAGAAGGTTGCTGCAAAGGCTCCATCCTTCATCAGAATGACGTTCTTCTCATAGATCATCATGTAGTTAAGCAACTCATTAAAGCCGAGCTGCGTGGCCTTGGTGTCCAAGTCACGACGGGTGTCAGAGACTTGAATCAGCGGTTTAAACAAACCCGCAAATACTTTTGTAAAGTTCATTTTTTATAACTCCTAAAATTGAGGAATAGAGGGAGATTTTTGAGATAGTGCTTTTACCCGAGCAAAACTGACAGGCGGATAAAACCCTTTGTAGCGAAAGTGATTCAGCATCACCTTCATGATCTTTGGATCCTTTTTAAAACCCCACACAGCAATTGAGTGGAAGAATACAAAGACCATGGGCCCCACCAGTGCATAAGGCATGTGAAATCGAGTCACATACACAATCAATACACTGATGAGGCCGTAGAGAAACAAAGGCGCTTTATCGACACCCATAAACAGCATGTCGCGACTTAAAGCACGGTTGATACGAATAGGTGTTCCTCTCATGGTAAAACTCCCTCCTTAAACCACTGCGCCAGACATGCCAGGAATCATGAGAATTAAAGTGGGAGCGGCTAAAACTAAACCTCCCCCCACTAATGCACTTACGACCTGTTTCATGCCGACATCATGGCCTTTAAAAATCCAGAAGAAGCCTGCAGCAACGATCCCAATCGCGGTAATCAATGCGATGGGAGCCCCTTGCAGTTCGTTCAACATCTTGTAAAGGGCGCCTGTAAAAGCAAAGCCATCAGCGTTTGCTGCAAAGCAAGGCGTGCCCGTCACCGAAAGTGATAGGGTCAACAACGCTTTGCGCGACTTTTTTCGGAGGAGACTCATAAAGTATGAACCACTCAGTTTGGGCTTGGCGTTAATGATCAGGTTCTTCTTGATCTTGATTTGTTTTTTAGTTGTATTTTTTGTACTACTGTTTTTCATTTTGTTATTACTCCATTTTTTATTTGTTTTTGTTGTTAAATGAAGCTGCGCACTATGCCAGCTCCTTGAATAAAAACGTCCCGTTCTTAGGGTTGTAACCCGTTAGAAGAGAGACATTTTTAATACGGCGTTTCATTGTCTTGTTATCGCGTTCGACAGAGACAATGACTTGAATCGTTTCTAAAAGTAGAGAAATCGGTTTGACCACTCCAGCCTCTTCAGAGAGAGATAAACAGCGCTCGATGGCTGAGTGGGTATCGTTTGCGTGAATCGTGGCAATGCCGCCAGGACAGCCTGTATTCCAGGCTTTTAAAAGAGCGAGCATGGCTCTATCACGTACCTCACCAACAATCAGACGGTCAGGCCGCATGCGTAGGGCGACATAAAGCAATTTCTGTAAATCAATGGGATTGGGGCTTAAAAGATTAGTCAGCATGAATATTTTGTTTTCAGCTGCGCATTGAATCTCTCTGACATCCTCTAAAATAAGAAGGCGCTCATTGTCTGCGACCAGTTCCGTCAATTCATGAATACAGGCATTGGTGAATGTGGTTTTGCCACTTCCAGGGCCTCCACAAATCAGAATATTTTTGCGTTCACTAATCGCTTCGCGAATTGCCTTGGCTTGAGCCTCAGTGAGTGTGCCTCGATTGATATAATCTTGAAACGTATAAATTCGATCGGCCTTTTTACGAATGGTAAAAGCAGGTGCTTCCACAATCGGCGGCAGCATGCCTTCAAAGCGCGAATCATCAATCGGAAATTCGCATTCCAAAATCGGATTATCAAAGTTGATCGTCATGCCTTTAATGCCCGCAATCTTGCGCATAATGCGCTGAGCCTGTTCAGGCGAGATCACTTTTTTGGTGTCATACATGCCTTTTTTATAGTGTTCGACCCACAGAGCGCCATCAGGATTGAGCATAATCTCAATGATTTCGTCATCCTTGATGGCGGCCAAGAGGGGACCATCGCATTCTTGTTCTAGTTGTTTTATGCGCGGATCAAGAGGGCGATCCAGCGAGTGTTTATGAGCGCTCATGCTGGTTATCCTCTGAACAGCTGATAGACTTGCCTTCGCAGTTAGACAAGCTTGCAGCGGGACTAATCCCCCCACGGCACGGTTTAACGGATTGCATATTTCCCTTCATCATCACCGTGGGAGAAACTGGTTTTGTGTCATCAAAATATCGTTTCACTTTTACACCTTAAAATTAATTTAAATTTCATGGTGCTATGAAAACATGAAGCCAAAACGCTATCTACGCTATGCAAAATCACCCCATAATGGGGGTAAGAATAATCCCCCAAAAATGTGGCCTAAATCATGATCAGATTGTGCTTGATAAAACTCTCTCTAAGACATATTAAATAAGGTGTATAAAGGATTTTTTGTTAAAAACTGAAAGTGTCAATTTTGTCAAAAATGAGCAATTTTTTGCATTTTTGAGTTCCAGACAAGCTGTGCTATCCTGGAAAAAATCTTCCAAAAAGAGGCGCAGCGATGATTAAAATCCGTTTGGCAGAAGATCGAGGTCATACCCAATTAAATTGGTTAGACAGCTTTCACACTTTTTCGTTTGGAGAATATTTTGATCCTGAACAAATGGGGTTTAGTCATTTGCGGGTGATCAATGACGATAAGATTAAGCCAGGCATGGGCTTTGATATGCATGGACATCGCGATATGGAGATTATCTCCTACGTGATTGCAGGAGAATTAGCTCATCAAGACAGCCTAGGCAATGGTTCTGTTATTCGCCCCGGCGAAATTCAACGCATGTCAGCAGGAACAGGGATTCGGCATAGTGAATTTAACCCTTCTAAAACGGAAGAGGTTCATTTACTGCAAATCTGGATTACGCCGAATCAGACAGGCTTAAAACCTAGCTATGAGCAGAAGCTTATTCCTGCAGGGCAAAACCGATGGATTGAGTTAGCTTCGCCGAATCAGCAGACTTCACTCATTACGATCCACCAGGATGTCTTTTTATATGCGGCCCACTTGTCTCAGTCTGAGGTCATAGGCTACACCTTTAAACCCCAACGCTGTGGCTGGATTCAGTTGGCTAAAGGAAAGATCAGTCTGAATGGAGTTATCTTATCAGCAGGTGATGGCGCTGCTTTAATAGATGAAAGCTTTATTCAAGTCACCTGCCTGGAAGAAGCTGAATTATTGCTATTTGATCTTACGTGTTTATAGAGCAATCATAAAATGGCGGGTCAATGTGATAAACTGTGCGCCTATTTTCCAAAAGGGAAAACAAAATGAGCAGTGGAAACGAACAGGTGATTCAGTTTGAAAAAGTGACCGCCGAACACCAAAAGATCATTTTTGAATGGCTAGCACAGCCTCATATGCAGGAGTTTTGGGATAATAGTCAGGAACATAAAGAGGATATTCTTAACTTTATCAATGGCCGCAAACAGCAATATTTTTATGGTACTTTCCATTATTGGATAGGCAGTATTGATCGGCAGCCTTTTTGTTTTCTGCTTACTGATGAGATATTGCCTTCACAAGTAGAAGAGCGGCCCCTTCATAAACGCTATTTGTCCCATACCGGCAAAACTATTGCGATTGATTTTTATCACAATCAGGTTGATCCGCAGGCAGATACTTTTTTTATTGATCCTGATGATGGTAATCCGCGTGCACAGCATGTTTATGAGAAGGCAGGATTTCAATTCGTAGGCGAATTTGATATGCAAGAAGGCGCTTTTGAGAAGCAAAAAACGCATCTCATGATTTTGCAGCTTTAGTCGCTCATTTTAAAATCTGACTAAGCAGTGCATTAAAAATCTCAGCATGCGTCCAAAACGGAATATGCTGAGCACCTTTGATCATATGGAGCTGAGCCCGTGGATTCAAGGCTTGGATTTTTTCAAAGGCAGCTTGCGGTACAGCTTCATCATTTTCACCTAAAATAAAATCAATCGGACAAGTAATGCGCGAAAAAAGCGTACGTAAATCTGTGGCATCGCAGAGGGCTAAACGTTTAAGCAATACTTCTTTTTGAATACTCGCAGGGCGCGTGCAAATCTCTTCTGCTTCACGATAAAGTGCTGGTTTGGGATCGAGGCTAGAAAACTCATGTTGATAAAATAAAGTAAGAAACTCAGGGATCGTTTTACCCATTTGCAGAATAGAGTGAATCATACTCTCGAATCCAGGTGGAGGGACGCCAGGCCAATCTTGCGTTGCAATAAATTTGGGTGTGGTGGCAATCCCTATCAGATGCTTGACTCGGTGAGGATGTCTAGCTGCAATCGACTGCGCCACTAAGCCTCCAAATGACCAGCCGATATAGATGGCGTTTTCAGGCAATGCGGGTAAAATATAATCAGCCAGCTCATGGATCGTCTGGATTTTTTCATCCCACTGACTTTGACCCGTACCGGGTAGATCAATATTGATCACCTGATAGTGGGGCGCAAGTTGTCTAGCGATAGGACGCATATCCAGATGACTGGCCGCGCCGCCATGGATGAGGATCACCTTCTGGTCAGTTCTGCCTTCATTCGAGATTTCTTTAAAAATAGGATCCATGTGTAAGCCTTGATATTTCAGTGCTTGAGCTTGATTTGATTATAAGTAGGCTTGACATAAAAATGCAATGGCAATTATCCTGGAGTACTTAAAATCAAGGGTAGGCAGACATCATGATCGATCTAAAATCCGCATCAAATAGAGAAGAGATCATTTTAGCAGCTGGCTGCTTTTGGGGAGTGGAGTATTATTTAAAACGCTTACCTGGTGTGTTAGAAACAGAAGTGGGCTACACAGGGGGTTCTCTCAATAATCCAAGTTATGAAGCGGTCTGTCGCAAAGATACAGGGCATTTTGAGGCTATTCGTGTCGTCTTTGATCCAGCAAAAATCAGCTGTACGGACGTGCTCAAATACTTTTTTGAAATTCATGATCCCAGCCAAATTGATGGTCAGGGCCCCGATTTAGGCCCGCAGTATCGCAGTGCCATCTTTTATCATTCTCCTGAACAAAAAGCCATTGCTGAAAAGCTGATGCAAATCTTGTCTGATCAAGGCATGCATCTTGCAACCACCCTTCATCCAGCCACCACATTTTGGCCTGCAGAGACCTATCACCAAGATTATTATCACAAAAACAATCAAGCCCCATACTGCCATCACTGGACCAAACGGTTTTGATAAGGACTGAGATGTTAATTTTACTTTCACCCGCTAAAAAGCAGAATTTTGACAAAAAGTCCTCGCTTTCACTTCAATGCTCACAACCCCGTTTTTTGGAGCAAACAGAAGCTTTGATTAAGGTTTTAAAAGGAAAGACAGTTTCTGATTTGCAAAAGCTCATGTCTATCAGTCCAGCATTGGCTAAGCTGAATGTGGAACGCTTTCAAAGTTTTGAAGAAGCACCGACACTTCCAGCTGTCTTTGCTTTTCAGGGCGATGTGTATCAAGGATTAAAGGCAGAGACTTTATCAGAAAGTGCACTTGAATTTGCACAAGAGCATCTGCTGATCTTGTCTGGTTTGTATGGCATCTTACGTCCGCTTGATGTGATTAAGCCACATCGCTTGGAAATGGGCTCTGCGTTGGTGACTGAGCAAGCCAAAAATTTGTATCAATATTGGGATGGGGTAATTACCGATGCCATTAATCAGCGCTTAAGCCAGGATAAAAATCCGATCCTGATTAATCTGGCCTCGCAAGAGTATTTTAAGTCGGTGCAGGTCAAACGTTTAAAATATCCGTTGATTCATGTTGAGTTTAAGGAACATGCGAATGGCCAGTATCGAACCATTGCTTTGTTGGCCAAGCGGGCACGAGGCAAAATGGCACGTTATATTGTCAGTAAAGGTTTGGATGAGCCAGAAGCAATCAAGGGATTTAACGTCGATGGATATCAGTTTTCACTAACACATTCTACGGGTGATCACTGGGTTTTTGTGCGCTAATCTTTTCTACTAATGCTGGCGCAGCCCTGCCAAAAAGGACTATGGAGCGGAAACTTGTTCTTGGCAAAATCCCATTGGCTTGCGGGAAGCTTTCCTTGAATCTGTTCTATTGGCTTAAATCGAGCATAGCCATCCATTTTTTTATGATAAAAAAGCACGTCCCAAGCCAATAAGAACTGATGCAGCGTAGAAGTTTCAGTGAGCAAGTTTTGGCTTAAAATATAGTCTTGCAATTTTTTAAAATCCCAGGCAAGTTGATGCAACTCTCTGGCATTGCTCAATGCGGCATTAACACGGGGTGAGCAATAGTAAGAAGTGGGAAGGTTAAAGGAAACATACAGTGGGCTTTCTTTGTTATTTTGCCAATTCAAATAATCTGGTGTAACCACAAGCGGCGCATATTCTAGACCATAATGTTCTAGGTAGGTCTTTTGAATCAACTTAAGTGGAAGATGGTCTTCACTGCTTGCAAACCGGAAACCAGGAACCATTCCCAAGCCAAGTTTGAAAAGGTAAAGCATATCTTCAGTATGTGGCAGAGAAAATCGAACGTCACGTTCTTTTTGAACAATCCCCATAATCATTTTGAGTAAGGTAATTTGTTCATTATAGGGTTGGTGCTGATGATATTGTTGCAGCAGAAAAGTGTAAAATTGCGCCCAAGCTGGATCTTTGAGGTGTTTTTTCCAATCCTCGCTGAAGAAAAGGACTTGGCATTGCCAGTCTTCCATTGTGGCAGCAATTTCTTTAAAGACATACCACTGTGCATGAGCTTCATCTGGCTTATCAGCTGAAATATTATGGGCCTTTTGTACTTTTTTATGAAATTCATAATCACTGATTTTAGGCAGCATAAAAGCGCTGCGGCAACCAGCGGTGATTTTCCAATTAGAGATTTGACATAATGGAGTAGGCAGATCGAGCAAACAACCGGTTAAGCCCATTTCGCCTGGCTTGATTAAGCCATATGTTTTGGGCTTGCCATCAAACTCAAAAAAGCCTTCACAAGTTTTATCCAATAACAAAAAACTAGAGCGATTGGCAAAAGAAGCAATTTCTTCACCGTACTGAAAGGTTCCTAATTCCAAGGAAAGATGAGTTGGATCTAGCTGGTTGATAATCTGAGCCAGAGCAGGGCTTACTTGTGCTACTTTCTCTTTTACGTTATGCCAAAATACCTTCTCTCGTCTCATCAGGGGCTCCAGGTTTGAGTTGAATTGCAACACAGCCTGCACGAAAGAATGGGCTGGCATCGCAAAAGGGAAGACAGGTTTCTTCTAATTCAGCGTCAAGGATCGGATCGTATTTAGGAAGTTCAGAATTTTGGAGAATATGGCCATGTGGGTCAGGATGGTGATGAAAATAGGTCACCTCTTGGTTGGCCAGAATGGATTTTTTAACATGTGCACTTGTTTTAGCAAGAAAAAGCTCAAAGCTATCTAAGGTTCTGCGTACTTCATCCAATTCTTCCAATGCGGTTGTATGGCCGCGCTTTGGAGTAGGGCTTTCTGTATTGTGCAAAGGATAATAACAAGGGCGATCAGGCGCAGGGTGACCAGGTTGAACAATGCTGGGGGTATAAGGAATGCCATAAATTTTGATAAAGGCTTCTTTGAATAAATTGATCGGAGCCAAAAGTTCA
>JAJZUD010000055.1 GCA_021848625.1 Pseudomonadota bacterium | reverse complement strand
AAGGCAAAACTCACTATCAGAAAAGCCTATGGCTTTAGAACCCTTGATTGCCTTCAAACTGCCTTATATCACCAGCTCGGCAAACTCACTGAACCTCCCGGTACCCACAAATTTTGCTGAAGAGCCTATTTTTTTAAGCGGCAGCGCTTTTGTAGCGGGCTTGATTGACACCATTGCAGGAGGTGGCGGCCTGATTGCTTTGCCCGCTATTCTGGCTGCAGGCCTGCCTCCAAGCTTGGCCTTGGGAACCAATAAATTTCAAGCCAGTTGCGGTGTAGCAATGGCCACTTGGCGCTTTCTCCGTAAAGGCCATATCAAACTACGCGAGTCTGTCTTGGGGATTGGTTTTTGCATCCTTGGAGCCAGCATGGGTACTTTGGCTGTGCTGCGCCTTGATAATCAATGGTTAGGTAAAGCGCTTCCCTTATTGCTGCTGCTCATCTTAATTTATACTTTTTTTTCGCCCCGTATCGCGCTGCAAGATCGACCCCATCGCCTCAAACCGCTTTGGTTTTTCATTGGGTTTGGATTGCTTTTGGGCTTTTATGACGGATTTCTAGGGCCGGGAACTGGCTCATTTTGGGTCGTGGCCCTGATGTCACTTTTAGGGTTTAATCTACAAAAAGCCACCATGCATGCCAAAATTTATAACTGCGCCAGCAATGTTGTCGCTTTAGTTTGGTTTATCCTAGCGGGTAAAGTCCTCTACCTTGCCGCCTCTGTGATGGCCATTGGCCAGATTGCAGGCGCATACGTGGGCGCGCATCTTGTCATGCGTAAAGGCATTGCCCTGATTCGCCCTGCTTTTATCTTGATGGTCAGCATCATGTTGCTTGTACTGATGCACAAATATTGGTAGAATGAATCTCATCCGCGATCTCAACATTACCTCAATTAAACCTCTCATCACCCCTACTGTATTATTGCACGATTGGCCCGTTCCTGAGCAGCAACAACGCGCCATTCAAGGGTGCTCTCTACATCGTGATCATCTTGAGATCGCCATGTGTGTCTATTTTGCAAAACCATACACCACAATCGAAAGTCATTTAAGCGACCGCCAGGACCTTCAACCTGGAAGACCCCTAGAATACGGCAAAAGCATTACTGATGCCTGCCTTGGCTTTGCTGAAACTGCACACCTCATCGACCACTTAGCCCAAGCAAAAGGAGATGCATCATGAAAATCGCTTATCTTGGCCCAGAGGGCAGTTATTGCCATTTAGCCTTGCGCGAATTTTATCCCAATGCCGCAGCGTTACAGCCTTGCAAAACCATCACGGAGACAGTCTTAGCCCTGCAAAACAATCAAGTGGATGCAGCCATCGTCCCCATTGAAAATTCCAGCAATGGCGTTGTCACCGAAACCCTAGATGCCCTGATTGCTTATGATGTAACGATTATAGGGGAAATCATTTTGCCCATTCATCATTATTTATGGGGCAAACAATCAAATGGCCCTGCCTCGCATATTTATGGTCATCCTCAAGCTTTGGCGCAGTGTCAACACATGCTGCGCACACAGTTTCCGGATATCGAAGAAATTGCAGTGACAAGCACTGCGCTCGGGGCGCAAAAAGTACAGGAAACAGGCCAAGGCTGGGCGATTGGCAGCGCTTTGGCGGGGGAACTCTACCAATTGGATTGCATTGCCTCACACATTGAAGATGCCAAGCAAAACCAAACCCGCTTTCTTATTTTGGGCACCACCAAGCCTCAACCCACCGGTGGGGACAAAACTGCATTCCTTGCGTTGAACATCCCCAACCAACCAGGTGCACTCTTAAAATTATTGGAGCCTTTTGCCAAACACGGCCTCAATATCAGCTTGCCTTCGCTACGCCCAATTGCCGATTCACCCTGGCATTATGTCTTTTATTTCGAACTCGCAGGCCATCAACAGGAAGCGAAAGTCCAGGCTGCCTTGACAGAATTGCAAAATTTCACCAAAATCAAGCGTCTGGGCTCATACCCCTCGGCACAAGGAATTTCCACATGAAAAATTTAGAATGCTTTTTAAATGGCCAATGGCTGAAGCTGGGTGAAGCCTCGGTGAACATTCTCACTCATACCTTTCACTACGCAACTGGCGTCTTTGAAGGCGTCCGCAGTTACGATGGCAAAATCTTTAAATTGGAAGCGCATACCAAACGGCTCCTACGTTCAGCCAAGCTGATTCATTTTGACATCCCCTATACGGAAGCAGAATTAAATACCTGGCAGCGTGAAGTCATTCGCCGCAATGGCCTGCAGGATGCTTATATTCGACCTTTGATTTATCTGGGCGAGGGGACGATGAGCATGGATATTCACCATCATCCCATTCAACTTCTCATCGCCGCCTGGCCCTGGACGACCATCCATGCTGACAAAGAGGCGGCAGGGCTGCGCCTTCAAACAGTGTCGATACACAAACTCGCGCCTAATAGCACCCGGATCAAAGCCAAAGCGGTTGCCCATTATCTCAATTCAGCCTTGGCCTTGAATGAAGCGAAATCCTTGGGAGGAGATGAGGCGGTGCTGTTGGATCAACATGGTTATATCTGTGAGGGCAGCGCGCAAAATCTGTTTTTTGTCAAAGGCAATGAACTCTTCACTCCTACCTTAGGAACGGCTTTGGATGGGATCACGCGAGCCACCGTCATTGAATTGGCTGCAGAAAAAGGCATTCCGACCACCGAAGGCGATTTTACACTCGCGGACTTAGAAAGCGCAGATGAGATTTTTCTCACCGGTACGGCAAGCGAAATCATTGGCGCCAGAGTGCTCAATGGCTGCAGCGTTGGTCAAGGCCATTACCCCATTACCAAAATGCTGCATAAGGCCTATCTGCAATGCGTACGGGGCTCATAAAGACGCTGCAGAAGCTTGCTGGCCCAGCTTTACTGGGCTTTGCACTCTTTTTGATTTTAACCCGCAATCAAACGATTTCTGAGTATCTTAGCAACGCGGATTTACTCTTTCGCGAATCCATTTATCAGGCTGTATTTCTTAACCATGAATCCATTAGCTCTTTACGCATGATGGCCTCACCTGATTTGATTCAATTGGGGCTCTATTGCTTGTGCCGCCTCTTTTTGAGCGTTCCTCACACCATCATTGTATTGACGCTCTTGTCCCTAGCATTGTTTTACTATTTTTCCTTGCAAATCGCCCAGCTCTTGAGTCGCGACAATCTTGAATTTCGCCTCTATGAAAATAGCCTGCTGCTTGGCATCACTTTACTCACTTTGCCACATTTTTGGGTGATGGGCACTTTAAATCAGGCCCTGGACTTTGATGATCATTTTTTCAATATCGGTGTGATGAGCGTGATTTCGCTATGGCTCTTACTGCGGATTTTGGTGGGATCACGCTACCTAACCTGGAATGTACTGGGTTTATTGGCCAGTACTTTGTGTACCAGTGTCAGCGAACCCAGCTACCAATCCTGTTGGGTGGGCCCCAGTTTACTTGCATTGATCTATTTATTTTATTGGAAGCCCGCTTTACGAAAACGTATTCTCCTCGGGGGCTTTGTGATTGCCACTGCGGGTTGGGGTGGGTTCTTTTTACTCAAACATCTCGCGCTCTTCCATCTTCAAATTGATTACAGTTATATCCTAAATCCTCTGCAACGCCCACTTTTAGTCATGTTGATGCAGATTGGCCTCAGTTTGCTGCTTTTTGCCTGGAGTAGCCCAATGCTATGTTTAGCGTGGCTGATTTGTGTCGGCTACCTGTTTCGCTTTAAAACAGAGCACCTCCCCCTGTTTTATGTACGTACTTTTTTAGTGGCCTTACTCTGCACAGGCTTTGTTGCGATTTTGCTGTTTGATCCGGATATTACCCCCACCACTTCAATCAGCTTACTGGGAGCTTGGTTTTTTCGTCACAGCTCTTCGATGGTCTATTTGCCTCTCTTTTTGATCGGCCCACTTCTCTTGGAAAAATTCACAATCACCCGCCTTCCCTCTTTTGATTGGCAATACAAGGCTTTTATTTTGATCTTACAGCTAAGCCTATTTTATGCCATCCCCCCCATGCCTTGGGCAACATTATGGGCACCCCCTGAAAAGGCGTGGCCCTGGCTTCAGTGCATCAACCAGGTCAAACAGCAATATCATCTTCAACAAGGCTTAGGCAGTTATTGGACAGCTCGCCCGGTCCAGATTTATGCCCATCTTCCTGTGGAGCCGGTGCTTCAAGACTTTAGCCCCTACACCTGGCTTGCTGATGCCCACAGTTTCGATGCTAAAACTGCAGATTTTGTCCTCGTAGATGATTGGATTATCACCCCCAAGGCCACAGAGCAGCACTTCGGTCCGCCCATCGCTATCTTTTCCTGCCCCCTCTTGCCGCTGAAAACCATCGTCTTTCAAGTCTGGGTTTATTCTCAGTTCAAAATTTGCCACAACCCCGAAAGTGGAGCTTCACTTTAGTGAGCCATGAGAGAATTTAGGGAGTGACAGGAAGCGTAGTACCCACACGCGGAAACGGACACGCTTGCATTTGACAAACAAAAGAAAGCTTTCTATGATAGACCAGCTATCCTCATCAACTTAACAAAAGGACTCGTCTACTCATGAATAAAAAGATTGTCTGTCTCGCCGTTGCGATTGGTTTAGGCGTCACTGCATGCGCCAATGCCTCGTTTTTTAGCCCCTCGCTTAAAACCGAAATGGATAAAGTCAGCTATGCCATTGGATTTGATATTGGTAATGGCTTTAAAACCCAAGGGATTAATGTTGAAGCCGATCAATTCAATGCTGGGTTTCAAGATGGTTTAAGTGGCAAAAAACCTGCTATGACTTCGCAAGATATGCAGTCTACCTTGATGACTTACCAAAAAAACATGATGCAACAAGCAATGGCAAAACAGCAAGCTTTAGCGGCCTCTAATATGGCAGCGAGTCAAGCCTATATGCAAAAAATAGCCGCTGAACCTGGCGTCAAACAAATTGGCCCTGGCCTCTATTACAAAGTGATCACCGCAGGCACAGGTAAAATGCCCAGTCCCAAGCAAGTGGTGACCGTCAACTATGAAGGCACACTGCCTAATGGAACCGTTTTTGATAGCTCCTACCAAAGAGGTCAACCCGCCAGCTTCCAACTGAATCAAGTGATTCCAGGTTGGACTCAAGCCCTTCAAAAAATGCCTGTCGGCTCAACCTGGATGGTCTATATGGCACCTGACTTAGCCTATGGCGTCAATGCACCTCCACAAATTGGCCCCAACCAAGCCTTGACCTTTAAAATTGATTTGATTTCCTTGGGTATTCCCAAAGCAACCAAAGCGACAGCTCATAGCTAAAATGGTATCGCCTGCCCTCCGTTTCGGCGAAGTCAGGCATTGAAAGCCCGTTCAGTCGGGCTTTTTTTTAGGAGAAACCGATGCGTAAAATTATTCTGACTGTTTTTATCACTGCAATTCTTTCTATTGCAGCCTGTGCAGGCTTTTACGCTTGGTATATTGCTCCAAGCGCAGGCAATGCCACACAGATTATCAATCAGATCAGCCATGGCGACCTTACCGTCCTCACGCAATTCAACGCTATTGGAGACTTAGAAGGCTATGTTGTGCAATCCACACAAAATAACAGCCAAAACATTATCTACATGGATAAGCAACAACATTATATCATTTCAGGCACTGTGCTTGCTGCGGATGGCACCAATATTTCTGCCCAAAATTATCAAACCTATATTGCCCCCCAAAGTGCTTCTTTAGCTTTTAATTATCTTTCCAATATCAGCTACATCCAGCAAGGTAGCGCAAATGCCCCTCATCAGGCTTATATTATTTTTGATCCCAATTGTATTTATTGTCATCGTCTGTTTGATTCCCTACAACCTTTTATTCAAAAAGGCAGTCTTGCGGTGCGCTGGATTCCTGTTGCTTTTTTAAAATCGAGCAGCAGTGGCCGTGCGTATGCCATCTTGAGCAGCAAAAACCCTCTTGCTATGCTGATCCAAAATGAAACCAACTTTAATGAAAACACTGAAGATGGAGGCGCCCCCCCATTAAACTCTCCATCATCGGCCGTAGCACAACAGCTTAAAAATAACATGGCTTTTCTGACTGAAACTCAAATTAGCGCCACGCCCGCCATTCTCTATAAATCAAAAGAGGGAATTGCCAATCTCATTTCAGGCATGGTGAGCCCCGATAAACTGGGCCCTATGATTGAGGGATTTGGCACATGTTTTTAGGCCCTGATTCCTTTAATCACAAGCGTTTTAAGGCGATCATTGTCCTTTTCCTTGCACTTCTGGCTATTTTGGTTTTACGTTTGCTGTTTCTAGTCAGTTTTGACCGAAGTTTTTTACTCAATAAAGGCCTACAACAAGCTGATCATCCTCGCGTCATTCCAGCTAGTCGTGGCGTTATTTTTGATCGCAATGGCGTTCCTTTGGCGGTCAGCGCGCCCATTGACAATATTATCATCGACGGCAAGGTTTTTTCACAAAATCCAAACAACATCACACTGCTTGCACAAAACCCTAATTTGGGCTTAAGTGCCGCTCAAATTCAAGCCTTATTAGCCCCTAACCCTAATTCTCGCTACATCATTGCTAAAAAAAACCTCCCTCCTAATATTGCTAATAATATTGACTCAATGGATATTCCTGGGGTTTCGGTCGAGCGCAATCAACAAAGTTTTTATCCAGAAGGCCCTGCGTTTGCACAGTTTATTGGCTTTACTGATGTGAATGATGCAGGACAAAGTGGAATTGAATTGGGCTATAACCAATTTTTATCTCCTGTTTATGGTCATCAATCTGTGACAGAGTCAGCACTGGGGCAAACCTATAGCATTAATCACCTCATGAAAGCAGCCGAAGATGGGCATAATCTTACCCTTAGCATCGACTCCCGTTTGCAATATGTAGCGTACCAAGCTGTAGCAGCTCAAGTTCAGGCGAAAAATGCCGATTGGGGCGGGGCCGTGATTTTGGATCCCCACACGGGTGAGGTCCTGGCTGCGGCGAGTTATCCTAGCTTTAATCCGAATTCCATGACCGATCGATCAGGTAGCAATGTCAAAGACCAAGCCATTACCGATCAGCTTGAGCCCGGCTCCTCCATGAAGCCTGTGACTATTAGCGCTGCTTTAGCCAGTGGGCAATATTCCCCTACCACGCCCATTAATACCAATCCTGGTTTTTATATGTTGGATGGCCATCAAATTAAAGATGATGATAATTTCGGTTTACTCACTGTCACGGGGGTCATTACCAAATCTAGCAACGTTGGCGTTTCCAAGATCGGCCTGACCCTTCCTCGACAACAGCTTTATAATACTTTTCTTGCGTATGGCATGGGGCAAAAACCCTCAGGCGGAAAATTTCCGGGTGAAGCTGCTGGATTTGTCTACCCTCTCAACCAATTGGGTGATTTCCAGTTTGCCACCATGATGTTTGGTTATTCAATCTCCGCCTCACTCTTGCAAATGGCGCGTATGTACGCAGCCATTGCCAATGGAGGCGTTTTGCTCCCCGTTAGTTATGTTAAATTGGATAAAGCGCCAGAGGGTACACGCGTCATTAGCCCTGAGGTAGATACAGAAATGATCAAAATCTTGGAAACGGTCACCAATCAAGATGCAGGTGGAACCGGCTTTCTCGCAGATGTCCCGGGCTATATTGTTGCCGGCAAAACAGGTACAGCGCACGTTTACAACCCAAAAGGCGGTTATTTTCCAAGCCAGTATGATGGATTTTTCGTGGGCATGATTCCGGCTGAACATCCCCGCCTTGTCATTGCAGTTGTGATGACCAATGTCCACGGTTTTAACGGCATGGGGGGAATTGCCTCAGCCCCAGTTTTTCAAAAAATTGCCCTGGCTGCCATGCACATTTTAGGGGTCCCCCCAACAACCACTAACCTCAATCTTAAAATCTATAAACAAACCGAACAGCAACTTATTCAATCAGTGATGGAAGCATGACCTCTGCCCCCACCCCCATGATGCAGCAATATTTAAGCATCAAGCAAGATTATCCCACCCTACTCTTATTTTATCGTATGGGGGATTTTTATGAGCTCTTCTTTGAGGATGCACATAAAGCGGCGCAGTTACTGGATATCACCCTCACGCATCGTGGCCAGGTGAACGGCACACCGGTTCCCATGGCGGGAGTTCCCTACCACGCTGCTGAAGCGTATCTTGCCAAATTGTTGCAAAATGGGGAGTCCGTTGCTATTTGTGAACAGGTCGGCGAGGTCACAGGCAAAGGACCTGTAAAACGCGAAGTCACTCGCATCATGACTCCAGGCACCGTCAGCGATGATGCGCTCCTCAACCAAAATCAAGATAATCTTTTAGCCGCTTTATATGGCGACTCCACCGCTATGATGCTCGCGTATTTAAACTTATCCAATGGGCATATTGGCGTGATCCCTCTTACTGATTCCGAGGCACTGCGCTCAGAATTGGAACGCCTCAAACCTCGCGAACTGCTCATTGCCGAAGATTGGCCTGCTAAAGCTGATTTAAGCACCTATGCCCTCACTGAGCGCCCTCTGTTTGAATTTCATTTCGCAACCAATCAACGCTTATTGGAACAGCATTTTAAAGTCAAAGAATTACAAGGCCTTGGACTTGGCGAACCGCTGATGGCCATTTGCGCGGGTGTGCTCTTAAATTATCTCAAGCTGACGCAAAAAAATACCCCCATTCCCGTACAAACGATTCAAATCGAATCCCGTGACGAAGCGGTGACCCTTGATGCTGCCACACGACGCAATTTGGAAATTGACCTCAATCTACAAGGCGGCACTGACTTCACGCTTGCAGCCATCCTGGATCAAACCATGACCGCAATGGGCAGTCGCCTCTTAAAACGCTGGCTTAATCGCCCTATTCGCGATTTAAACAGCCTCAAAACGCGTCAATCTAGCATTCAAGCCTTTCTGGACTCGCAAACTCATGGCGAAATCCGTGAGCTACTCCGGCGCATGGGCGATCTGGAACGTATCTTAATGCGCATTGCCCTGAAAAGCGCGAGACCCCGTGATTTAAGTCAACTCCGCTTAAGTTTGAACTTACTTCCCGCTGTGCAAAAGATTTTAACCCAAAGCGGCAACACGCTTCTTGCGCAACGTGGCACAGATTTACAGGCTTTGCCTGAATTGGAAGCACTCTTGCACAAAGCTCTGGTCGAAGAGCCCCCAATGCTCATTCGCGACGGTGGTGTGCTGCGTCCAGGCTATGATGCTGAATTAGATGAATTACGCCTGATGAGTGCCAACTTGGATCAGTTTTTATTAGACCTAGAACTTCGAGAGCGCGAACGTACTGGGCTCACCAACCTCAAAGTGGCTTATAACAAGGTGAGCGGCTTTTATATTGAAATCTCAAAGGCTCAGGCTTTAAACGCCCCTGCGGAATATATTCGCCGTCAAACTATTAAAAATTCAGAGCGTTTTATTACCCCTGAACTCAAAAGCTTTGAAGATAAGATTTTAAGTGCTAAAGAACGAGCCATGATGCGGGAAAAAATGCTCTATGATAGCTTGCTAGATACTGTGACAGAATCATTGCCTGTGCTGAAAGATCGTACGGCGGCGCTGGCTGAATTGGATGTGCTCGCTAATCTAGCAGAGCGAGCCGAGCACTTAAATTGGGTCTGTCCAACACTCACGCAAACCCCGCAAATTTACATTCAAAAAGGTCGCCATCCAGTTGTCCAGTCGGTATTAGAGGGGCATTTTATCCCTAATGATACAGAGCTTGATGCCACACGCAAAATGCTTTTGATCACCGGCCCGAATATGGGCGGAAAATCCACCTATATGCGCCAAACGGCTTTAATCACCTTGCTTGCTTATACCGGTTCGTTCGTCCCTGCTGAATCAGCTGTAATTGGCCCGATAGACCGCATTTTTACGCGCATTGGGGCTGCGGATGATTTGGCGAGCGGACGCTCCACTTTTATGGTTGAAATGTCTGAGACTGCATTGATTTTACGGCATGCGACTGCTCAAAGCTTAGTCCTCATGGATGAAATTGGCCGGGGGACCAGTACTTATGATGGGCTCTCCCTTGCCATGGCGGTGGCAGAATATTTGGCTACTGAAGCTACAGCCTATACTTTATTTGCCACGCATTATTTTGAACTGACGGATTTACCCAAAACACTGCCGCAAATTCACAATGTACATCTTGATGCCGTTGAACACCGCGATCAAATTATTTTTATGCATGAGGTGAAGGCAGGCTCAGCCAGTCAAAGTTACGGCTTGCAAGTGGCAAGTCTAGCAGGCGTCCCAGCCACGGTGATCAATCGCGCCAAAATGCATTTGAAAAATCTGGAAAAAAACAAAAACCCCTATATTGATGTCAGCGCTCAGCGCGATTTATTTGCCGCTCCACCTAATCATCCCATCATTGATGCGCTCAAGGCGCTGGATCCAGATAGTCTCTCTGCAAAAGCGGCGTTGGACTTGATTTATCAGTTACGCGCGCAGCTTTAAACTAAAAGAATCACCAACTTATGGAGAAAATCCTAGAAAATATAATTCAACTTAAAGGTTTCAACGTAGATTTCGGGGATGAAGGCGGTCATCGGGTTGGGAATGGATTCTCCCGTTCCAGGCGCGTATTGGAAAGAGCCCTCAGCAAAAAAGTGTTGGCTGATGCGATAGTCCAAGCCCCCACCAAAAGTCGGCGCAAAGGTCCCAATATTCGCAATTTGATTGGTCTGCCATTGGTAGGCCGGCCCTGCATCAACGAACAAAGAAAAGCCTGTATGACCCAGTGGGACCATCACTTTAAAAATAACTGACCAAAAATCCATATTAGAATCAATCGAAGGGCTCGTAATGCCATAAAGATTAAAAGGGAGTTCATGCCCAAAAATCGTCAAGTCAGGAAAAAAATCCAGTTGGCTGGTGGGCATGCGGATGTACTGCCCTTCCACATCAAAATGTGGTGAAAACTGATAACCGAGGTCCACACCGTAGGCCAGCCCCGTTCCGCTTGCCGAGTAGGGATTGGCGACCGTCACCGTCGCATTATTCCATCCCGGTTGGGAAACCACACTGCTCCAGTCCACATCCGCATACCCCCCAATCAAGCCACCATAAAAAAAGGACTGTTTGTACTGATTGACAGACATATTATTTGAAGTACTATCCGCAAAAAGACTAGACACCAGCGATAGGCCCAATAAAGCGAGAAGAAGCTTCTGTATTTTCATTTAATTAACCTTTAAATTCTGTAAGCGACGCTCAGCTGCCCCGAATAAATATAGGGGATATACTGAGCTGCAGTGGTAGTTGAGGCTGTTCCCGTACCTGGAGTATAGTTAAAGGCAAGAGAGAAAACCCAACGCTCCAATTGGATGTCACTTACCCCAAAGCCAAAGGTGGGGCGAGTGTTGGAAGAATCATCTAATGGGCTTGAACTTTTGACATCTGCAACCCCCAGAGTACCAAAAACCTCAAAATCATCATGATAAAATGGTGCTTCAACTTTAGCCATCAGTGCAAAATAATTGGTTTTAGTCGTCATGTGTGTAATATCCCCATAGGGATTAGGCACACCAAAGCTGACCGAAGAATCCGGATAACGAATATATTGCCCTTCGATCGCTAAATAAGGATTAAACTGAAACCCCAAGCTTGCGCCGATAATTGCCCCAGAACCAGAGGCTGAACTTGGGGTATTATTACAGAGATTGTCTGGAGTCACTCCTGGGATGCAGGTTGCAGCAAGCGAACCTTGTTGCACCAATTCACTCCAGTCTGTATTACCATAACCCGTCATAAACCCAACATAGAGTGGATATTTCATGATATTTGCCAAATGATCATCCCCATCAGACGTGACATCTGCAGCAAATACGGGAGCAGAAAGGGCCAGCAGCAGCCCTGACAAAACCATTTTCCTGATACGCATATTTTACAATAAAATAAAAAAGTGCGCGGATTTTATCATAAATTGACGCAAGAATCAAACATACTTGAAAAAACATCCGCAACCCTGTAAGGTGGCGCATTAACAGGATGGAAATCATCAGGAGTGGCTGCGTGTTCGAATTCAAAAAAAACAGCTTGATTACGCTCTTATTTTTGCTGGTCATCATCATGATCTTCTCCCCTATTGCAAGTCATGATGCAGCCCCGATGCCGAGTGATTTAGGTTTTCACCTTGTCAATATTGCTGCCTCTCACATTGCCTTATTACAGGGCCAGTTTCCCCTGCGTGTTGCAACACCCCTC
>JAJZUD010000054.1 GCA_021848625.1 Pseudomonadota bacterium | reverse complement strand
CTCTGCAAAATAAGGGCTTGGGTTCGGTAACATTCGGCAATCTCCTGCGTTTATTTAGATTGCCTGATATTACCTTATGTCATTTATTAGTCAATATAGCGCGATCGCCCTGATGATTTAAGCAAAGGGACTTGATTTCACTCTGAAGAATCCCCTATCATGTCAAAATGACATTTTAAGGGGTTGTTTACTGTGGATCTTTCTCAAAAAATAAGTCTTATCAAAAAAATTCTAGCTAAGAAGCGTGCTTTAAACCTTTTGCGCGCCCAATGCTGTAGCTCTAATTCTTAAAATGGTTTTCATCGGTCACTTCTTGTTACTGTTACTCAGCGTGGTCGCATTATATTTATTAGCCACTTATAGTAGTCTCCGGGCGGAAATGGCTGAGCTAAAAAAAATGCAAGAGCGATTTCAAACACTTTCCGACCCTAAGCAAATTAAATATTACCAAAACTGGTACTCTGAAACCTGCAGCGCTTACGAGCGCCGAAAAAAATCACCCTTTGCCAAATTGCTGATACTCTTTTATAAAAAATTGGATCAGGAATTTCCACCTGAACTCGATGAAAAAACAGTTAAGTGATTAGCCATCCATAGCAGATCCTGCTTCTTTGCATTGCTATAGGTCAAACTATAAAGCTTGCCTTGAGCAATCCAATCCAGATGCGGCGGCCAGTAATCCGCCATAGCATAGCCTTCAGTGTAAGCCGCTTTTTGACCATTGGCTAAGGTCACTGCATGGGTCATAACCCGACCAGTACTATTGCGATAAATCGTTAGCGGACCGCTACTGGGTTTAACATCAAAATGGCCTAAATTACAATAAGCGGCTACCCCACAATTTGCCGTATAATTGAGATACAAGGTATAAGTGCCGTGAGCAGTGGACTCAGCACTCATGTAGATATTCGATTTTTTCAGGATCGCACTGGGAAATAGCACTGATCCCGCACTGCCCGTTGCAGCAGTTTGAATCGCTGCAGCAAAGCCAGGCAGGCTCGTCGATACCACATAATTTGGGGGTAAGTGGCCTGCTGCGTGCGCCTCGATCACTCCACTCACTGCAACGGCAAAAAATATTATTTTTTTCATCATTTAATTTGTTTTATCCTAGTATTTATGCTATGATTATAGGGTAAAAAGAATAAAGAATAAAGAGGAGCCCGTCATGCGCACAAGACCTGATACCCCTGAATCGGAAGCGATCACTCCGGTCTCTGTGGATGAGGGCATTGATTTGCTTAAAGACATTCCGATGCCTGACGCGGCAGTGCAACATGATGATAAAGCCTTTGCGACATTGCTTGATGGCCTACCTGCAGTTCCTTCGACTCCAGTTGGCTTACCCCTGCATGATCCAGAAAAAGAAGCCCAGGCTGCTTTGGATGCATTGCATAAGATTGACTTCCCCACTCCTCCAGGCATGAAAGACGTTACTGCAGAGGATAAAAGGCACGCCCGTCAGCTTTTGGATCGCGAAATGCAGCTTGCCGATGCAATTCGTGAAGCAGATCGCAAAGCCTACCCTTCTCTCAGTGAAGAAAAACGCGAAGAAATTCGTGAAAGAGTTTCAGCACGACGACTGCTTGAAGTCTCCGCACTACGTGAGGCTTCTAAACAAATGGATGCAAAAATTGCTCAGCTGCGAGAACGCCCTGCACCTGCACAGCCTCCCCCCCCCTCACCCCACTTCTATGGGCAATCCAAGGTCTTTGAAGGCATCGCCCTACCTTCACAAAAACCACAGAAACTAGAACGCGCGCCAATGAGGCCTCGATCAAAAGAAGAAGCAGACTTGCCCGCAAAGAAACAACCTGAGTTTTGGCAGCAATTTAAGGCGCAGCTAGGTGCATTAAGGAAGGCCATGGCTCATGTTGGCCGCAAGCTTCCCTTTCTTAAAGCAGGTATGGCTCGATTAAAAACTTTTGTGAGAGTCATCTGGCATGGCGGTGTAAAAGATGCAGCTGCAGCGGCAACCAAGGGAGAAAAGGCGGCACTGCAAGGCCTTGAGACCAAAAAATCTAATCGCCTTAAAAAACAGGACAGTGCGCAAACGCAACTGCATAAAGCAGAAGCTCGGCTTACACAAGTACTGAATCAAATTAAAGAGATCCGCATAGAGATTAAAAAATTATCGAGTGATTCAGCCCGCCTTCCTGCATTAGAAGAGCGATTACAAAGCTTAAAAGAACAGGTCACGCCCTTACGCGAGGCTGTCAAAGCATGTCAAGAGAAACTCCAAGAGGCAACAGCGCAAGTGCGAGAGTCAGCGGATGCAATCACTGAACGTCGCGTCATTGGTGGCGCTCTTGAGGTTGCAAGGCGATCTCTAGAGGAATCTGAGCGTCAACACAACCCCACTTGTTTAGGCGCCGCGGTCTCACCAGCAGGTGGACTGAGCGGGGCTGCCGCCGCCGCTGCACGAGCTGAAAAAGGCAAAGATCACGCTGTGTCGCCAAAGCTTGGTGCGTAGGATCTTTATAACACAGAAAAATCAGTCAAGCTAAAAAGTGAATTTTGAATTTGCTTGAGCAAAAGCTGGCGATTTTGACGTAATGCAGCTTCTGCATCATTCACCCGAACCGTCTCAAAAAAACGCGCCAGCGGCTCTTTAAAACTTAAAAATTGCCGATAACGTTGCGGCAAGGGCATCAATTGAAGCCAATTTTGTTGCTCTGCCTGCTCAAACACTTGCCATAACGCCTGCTCAGCTGGGCTAAACAGCGCTGCATCTGGGAGTTGCAGGGGGACATTTGCATCTAAAATATTGGCTACCCTTTTCGCCAGCTCCTTCAAATCGCGCCCTTCTGCTGTCTCTAAAAGCTGACGCAAGGCGTTCATTTGTTCAAATAAAGCAAAAGGATCAAAAATAGGCTTAGTATGACAGTTCAGTACTGCCCGCACGATGGCAGCAGGTAGCGCTTTTTCTTCACGACACCAGACCTCCAAACGCTCTTCTAAAAAATGTCTTAATTTTTGCAAAACAGGCTGAGATGAAGGCCAATCTGGATTTTGCTGCTGATACGCTTGAGCACTATTTTGCAAGTAACGCATTAAATCCACTGTCATGTGATTTTCCACCAAAATTGCAATTACACCAAGTGCTTGCCGCCTTAATGCATAGGGATCACCACTACTAGTTGGCTCCTTGCCAATGGCAAACAACCCAACCAAAGTATCTATTTTATCCAAAATTGCCAAATCAATGCCAAACACTCCCTCTGGCAAAGCGGCACCCCTTCCTTTGGGTTTATAATGATTTTCAATTGCTGCTGCGACTTGAGGATCTTCGCCTTGCAACAAAGCATATTGATGCCCCATATAACCTTGCAACTCTGGAAACTCCTGCACCATTTGTGTAACCAAATCACATTTGCACAGTTGTGCCGCACGAGGGGACAACGCATTTTGCATGAGTCGTTCGGTTTTATCCAATAAGGAGCCCAAGCCTTGCTGAAAGGTGATTTTTTTTAATGCCTCCCCATGCGCATCTAACGGGGTTTTTAAGTCTTCTTCATAAAAAAATCGTGCATCAGACAAACGCGCACCAACCACTTTCTCATTGCCCTTAATCACTTCAGCAGGCGCTTTGCTTTCTAGATTAGCAATCGTCACAAAACAAGGCTGCAGGGCCCCTGTTGCAAGATTGCGGACTGGAAAAACACGTTGATTCGCTTCCATCGTTGCAATCAGCGCTTGCTCTGGCACCCGAAGAAAAGCAGGGTCAAATTGACATAATAACGGCACTGGCCATTCCACCAAATTCACCACCTCATCCAAAGTCCGCATCTGCGCTTCTACCCCTTCGGGAAGCAGCGCTTTTGTTGCCTGAATAATGTGTTCACGGCGCGCTGTGGGATCAACCATGACATGAGCGGCTTTAAGTTCCACCACATAATTTTCAGCATGGCTTAATAACAGAGCTTCTGGGTGATGAAAGCGATGCCCGTAGGTTTTACGCCCCGCTTCAAGACCAAAATATCTGAAGGGTAAAACGGCTTCTCCAAGCAAAGCTACCATCCATAAGACTGGCCGCAGAAAAACATCACTCCCCGCCCCCCAACGCATGCTCTTTTTCAGGGGCAGTGTTTTCAACGCGTCTTGCAAAAAGGTCGGAAGCAAAGTCTCTACGGCAACGGCAGGTTGTTCCAAACGCACAGCAAGCCAAGTACCTTTTTCGGTTTCCACTTCAATCAGCTGATCTACGCTTGCGCCAGCTGATTTTAAAAATCCCTCTAGTGCCTTGGTGGGTTGGCCTGCAGCATCAAACCCAGCTATTTTTGCAGGACCTTTTCGTTCCAGCCTTTGAGCAGGAATCTCTAACTGTAAATCTTCGATTAACACAGCAAGACGCCTGGGAGTATAGAAAGATTTGATGCATCCAAAACCAATTTTATGTTGGCTGAGTGCTTTATCCATAGCTTGTTCTAAATGTTGCGCCAAGGCTTCTAACTGGCCAGCGGGAAGTTCTTCCGATCCCAGTTCAAATAAAAAATTGGGCTTCATGCCACCTCCCCTGTTTTGAGCATCGGAAATCCCAAGGCCTCCCGCGAGGCGTAATATGATTCTGCAACGCTCATAAATAAACGGCGGATCCTTAAAATAAAGCGTTGTCGCTCTGCAACAGAAATGGCCTGACGGGCATCTAAGAGGTTAAATAAATGATTGGCTTTCAAGGCCATCTCATAAGCAGGCAAAGCCAATTTTAACTCCATGAGGCGATGGCTTTCTGCTTCATAAAAATCAAAAAGTTCGAATAATTTGACAATCGGCGCTTCCTCAAAATTATAACGCGACATTTCAAATTCATTTTGTTTAAAGACATCGCCATAGGTGACTGGCCCACTTGGCCCCTCATGCCAAACAAAATCATAAAATGAATCCTGCTGGAGCAAAGTCAGAGCTAAACGCTCTAAACCATAGGTGATTTCACCGGTGACAGGCTTACATTCCAAGCCCCCAATTTGCTGAAAATAAGTAAACTGAGTTACTTCCATGCCATTTAACCAGACTTCCCAACCTAAACCCCAAGCACCCACGGTAGGAGACTCCCAATTGTCTTCTACAAAACGCAAATCATGCACCAGCAAATCCAGACCCAAAGCACGCAAGGAGTCAAGATACAAAGCCTGGAAATTGGCAGGGGAAGGCTTCATCACCACTTGGAATTGGTAATAATGTTGACCGCGATTTGGATTTTCCCCGTAACGCCCATCTTTAGGACGGCGACAAGGCTGAACATACGCTGCATTCCAAGGCTCAGGACCAATTGCACGCAAAAAAGTAGCGGGATGAAAAGTCCCCGCCCCCATCTCCATGTCATAAGGCTGCATCAAAATACAGCCCTGCTCCGACCAAAAATGCTGGAGAGTGAGGATCATTTCTTGAAAAGTCATACAATCTAAGTTCGGCTGATCATGCCCGGAATTCTATCACAGCTTGGAGAGAAGCAGAAGCTTTTGCAAATCAGCTTGAACATGCTACACTGCCCCTTTTCTTAACCCCTCTTCTTTTCGCGTGAATTCAATTTACTTTGCCTTGCTCGGACTTTTTTGGAGCCTTTCTTTTTTAGCCATTAAGATCACAGTTCTTCAGATTTCACCTGTAACTGGAGCATTATTACGTGTGGCGATTGCGCAACTTGCCTTCTCTTGCGTGTTTTTAATGATGCGCGTTCCCCTTCGGGTGCCTTTTGCCTCACTTTGGCGTTTATGGCTGGCAGGTATTTTTTTACAAGGGCTGCCCTTTTTGCTCCTTTTCTGGGGGGAGCGTCAAATTGCACCTGCTTTGGCTTGCATTATTAACAGCTCCGTAGGGGCTTGGGCCTTGCTATTTAGCCTCATTGTTTTCAAAGACCGCACCCAATTGAGCGCGACCAAAGTTTTGGGTTTGTTTTTTGGGTTATTTGGAGTGCTGATTCTCTGTTGGCCTGATCTACTTCATTCCCAAGATCACAATCAACTATGGGGGATTTTAGCCGTCACAGGGATGGCCATGTCTTACGCTTTTGGAGGGCTCCTTAATCAGTACTTAAATCAAGGCTGCCATAAGGTGCCGTTTAAAACCTCAGTCTGGCAACAACACTGGGGAAGTTTAATCTTTCTTTTTTTAATTGCTCTCATGCATCCTGCTATGCTACTTGATTGCACCGGATTTGCTTCGGTCAAACTTTGGATTGCTTTGTTGTATCTTGGCATTTTCTCGACGGCGATTGCCTGGCTGATCTATATCCACCTTATCAATCATTGGGGAACAGTGCGCGCAAGCAGCGTTTTATTTTTAACGCCTATTTTGGCTTTAATTTGGGATCGCGTCTTTTTGGGGCTCCATCCCACTTTATTTGAACTGGGAGGGGTTATCGTGATTTTAGTAGGCATGGGGTTCATGCGCTTGCAAACGCAAGCCTGTAGAAAGCGATAACGCCAAGGCGGCACGCTCCGTCAGCGAGCGCCCCCTACCCTGTTCAGTCAATAAAAGCTGCGCAGCCAATAGAGCTTGCTCCTCATCAAATGGCCGTACATCTAGATCCAGTTTTTTTAATTCTGCCAATAAAAGGCGAAGATCACCCCCAGCCTCATCTAATTGGGTCAATAATTCCGCTAAAGAAAGGGCAGACACGCAGGAGGATTCCAGGATCTCCAGCGCCTCTGCCTCTGATTTTGGATCACAAAAGAGAGCCACCAGGGCTGAGGTGTCAAGGACAGCGTTTTTATTCTTATTATGACTGTCGGGCGCCTGTTTATTCTTATTATTAGCGCTCTCCATGATTCACCCCAACTCCGCCGGCTCTAACCCGGTTAAACTCTGATTTTATACTCGCCAAAGCCTGTTCCTTGGCGCTGAGCTCTTTACAGCTCTTTTCCTTTTGGCTGAGCTGCAAATACGCCTCATAAGAAAGCAGCACTGCAGTGGGCCGACCCATTTTATGAATCACCACAGGCTCTGCGTAGATCTTTTGCAGATACTGTCCAAGATTGTTTTTAAATTCAGTCGCATTTACGGAAATCATCGACATTCAATCCAGCTAATTGATCCATTGTGTTCAGTTTAGCTAATTTAGCTAAAATAGTCAATATGGCCAATGGTATTTCTTTTCATTAAAAATCAATGACTTAAAAAATAAGTCTTTTTTGCTAGACAAGCGACGGGTTTTGCGGTAGCATCGTTTTGTAGGTCTTGTTTCAATCTATACATATAGGAGTGGTATCATGAACGTCAAAAATAAAATCGAAGAATTATCCGAACACGAACAAGTAAAAGCACTTAAAAAGCATATTAGTGAATTGACCGAATCCTTTAATGAAAGAATCGGCAAACTGACTGTCGAGCTCAAAAAATACGGCGTAAAAGGCTGCGAAGAAGCAAGCAAAGTAGTGGAAGAACATCCTCTCAAATCCGTGGGCGCGGCTTTGGCTTGCGGTTTAATTATTGGCTTTTTGCTGGGTAAAAAATAAGTATATGTTTAAAAATATCAGTTTATTATCCCAACGCATCTTGCGACTGACCCTCATTCAAATCATTTTTTTTGTTGCTTTGTTTGCGGGTCTTGCAATGATGACTCTTTTGTTGTCCGTCGTGATGCTCAACGTATGGCACTGGCATCCAGTGTCTGTTTTGTTGGTTTGTATTTTGCCTTGGCTGTTATTAGTTTTTGCTTTAGGCCTTACAATGAAGATTTATGCTCGCCGTGTTGAAAAAACGAAACGGGATTTATTTCAATTTAAGTTAGCGGAGTTTGTCACTCAGGCCGTTCCCTTAGTAATCAGTTATTTTTTAACCCGCAAAAAACGCTAAGTCGAATGTTACGAGCTTGCTGCATCCATCACTCAGATAGCACAGTCAAGAAAATTGCAAAATGCACCTGCTACGCGACCGCCGCACAGACCACAGGGCTTTCTCTCTATGGCTGCATAGCCCATTCATTTTTAAGGGGTCTATTCGGAAGCTGCCTCATTACCGGCTATATTGCAGGGCTGTGCTCTGGCATTGCATGGAACCAAGATCGTAGGCGCAGAAATGCTCGAAGCGAGACAGCACAAGAGCCGATGATCGAATTAACTGCTCCAGCGGCATTATCGCGCAATTTTTTTAGCCTCCCCTGGGCACATCACCACCATGTAGATCCTTTTGCACTACCCGAGGCAATCAAGCGACAGCTCCCCGGAACCATCGTCGCTGCACCTCCAAATGGCAACTGTTTTTTTGATGCTTTTGCTACTGAGCTTCATCGCCTTGGGATAACTGAGCACCTACTATCACAGCAAGAAATTCGCAATCGATCAGCGGACTATCTGCAAAACAATCTGACTTTGCTTGAAGCCTATCCTCCACCTGCTGAAATTACAATAGCAGATTACTTAACTGGAATGCGCGGGACAGACTGGGCGGAAGGCTCTATCATTTCAGCAGCCACGCAAGAGTTTAACGTGCAACTGGTTATCTATCAGGTCGTGGAGCCCACACCTGGCGAACTAGAAATGCGCGCCCCTACAAGCATTAATGAAGCACATCCAGGGGCAGCGCCTATCCGTGGCACCATTACACTGATTCTATACCAAAATCACTACCAAATTATCCAACCCGCTCGCGCTTTTACTGCAGACGAAGAACGCTACTTTATGCTTGGCCCTGGCAGCTGGTAATTTGCGCCAACTTCAGCTAAAATGAAATGAGTATAAAAAATAGATTATAAACGAATGGCACATTTACTGGTTCTACACGGCCCAAACTTAAATCTTCTCGGTCAACGTGAGCCTGATGTTTATGGCACAACTCGCCTGGAAGAAATCAATCAATACCTTGAGACTTCGGCGAGCGAGATGGGCCATACAGTATACTGCCTTCAATCTAATGCCGAACACACTTTGATTGAGGCCATTCACGCCGCATTGGGTGAAGTGGACTTTATTATCTTTAACCCTGCTGCCTTCACGCATACCAGTATTGCGCTTCGCGATGCCCTTGCTGCAGTCAAAATCCCGTTCATTGAAGTCCATTTAAGCAATGTTCATCAGCGGGAAGCTTTTCGCCATCATTCTTATTTTAGCGATTTGGCAGTCGGAGTCATTTCGGGCTTAGGCAGCCTAGGTTACGAGCTAGCACTGCAAGCCGCCATTGTTTACTGTAACAACAACCCTTAACTTGTCGAATCAAAGAGGTCTCTGACAATGAATATTACTGAATTAGAAAAATTAATTGCCTTGATGGAAACATCTAGCTTGACCGAAATGGAAATCGGTGAGGGAAAAGACAAAATTAGGCTCAGCCGCCATGCCCCCATGATCGCCTCTGCGCCTGTGCATACTATTCCTATTACCCCCCCTCCTGCTGTGGGACAGAGCGCGCCCCTCCCTGCAGCTGTTACAAATCCTGCGCCCACAGCGACTGAACCCTCACAACCTGAAGGGCATGTCGTCAAAGCGCCTATGGTCGGTACGGTTTATCTTGCCCCTTCTCCAGATGCTCCTGCCTTTGTCAGCATAGGCCAAAGCGTCAAAGTGGGCGATCCACTTTGCATTATCGAAGCGATGAAAATGATGAATCGAATCGAAGCCGATAAAACAGGCGTGATTAGCATGGTGCTGGTAGAAAGCGGCAAACCTGTTGAATTTGATCAGCCTCTCTTCATCATCAGCTAAGGGTACACGCATGATCAAAAAGATTCTCATTGCCAATCGAGGTGAAATCGCTTTAAGAATATTACGCGCTTGCCGAGAATTAGGCATCAAAACCGTTGCAGTTCACTCCACTGCAGATCGCCAGCTCAAACATGTTTTATTAGCGGATGAATCTGTCTGCATTGGCCCCGCCCTTTCCAAAGAAAGTTATCTCAATGTCCCCAGAATCATTGCTGCGGCAGAAGTGACTCATGCTGTCGCCATTCATCCTGGTTATGGATTTTTGTCTGAAAATGCTGATTTTGCTGAACGAGTTGAAAAAAGCGGCTTTATTTTTATTGGCCCTCGGGCTGAGAGCATCCGTAAAATGGGTGATAAAGTTGAAGCCATCAAAACCATGAAAAAATTGGGCGTTCCCTGTGTTCCTGGTTCCGACGGCCCCCTAGATGCCGATCGTGATAAAAATCTCAAAATCGCTGAAAAAATTGGTTATCCCGTCATTATTAAAGCCTCTGGAGGGGGTGGAGGACGGGGCATGCGTATCGTGCGCCACTCTGATGATTTGCTTGAATCCATCCAACTAACGAAGCAGGAAGCCTTGGCTGCCTTCGGCAACGCCATGGTGTATATGGAAAAATTTTTAGAAAATCCACGGCATATTGAAATCCAAGTTTTGGGAGATGGTGCAGGCCATGCCATCCACTTAGGAGAACGCGATTGCTCCATGCAACGACGTCATCAAAAAGTGGTGGAAGAGGCCCCAGCCCCAGGCATTTCAGAAGATCAACGCAAAAAAATTGGTCATATTTGTGTTAAGGCCTGTGAGAAAATGAAATATCGCGGCGCAGGGACTTTTGAGTTTTTGTATGAAAATGGCCATTTTTATTTTATCGAAATGAATACGCGCGTTCAGGTTGAACACCCCGTGACCGAATTTATTACTGGCGTGGATATTGTGAAAGAACAAATTCGCATTGCGGCCGGACTTGCGCTTTCTATCAAGCAAAAAGATGTTGAATTTCGAGGCCATGCCATTGAGTGCCGCATCAATGCAGAGGATCCGGAAAGCTTTATCCCCTCTCCTGGTACCATCCAGTTGTATCACCCTCCTGGCGGGCCTGGCATTCGAGTGGACTCTCATATTTACGCTAGTTATAAAGTGCCCCCTCATTACGATTCCATGATTGCCAAAATTATTGCTTATGGCGAAACACGTGAAGTGGCCATCAATCGTATGAAAAATGCCTTAAATGAGTTGGTTATTGAAGGGATTAAAACCAATATCGCCTTGCATAAAAAAATCTTAAATGACCCAGGCTTTATCAAAGGTGGCACCAATATTCATTATCTCGAACACGAAATTTTGAAAAAATGAACCCATTGGGGCTCTATATCCATTTCCCCTGGTGCGTGAAAAAGTGCCCCTATTGCGACTTTAACTCTTTTCACCAACCTACCGCGTTGCCGAAGGCAGAATATATCGCCTGCCTGATTCGCGATTTTGAACAAGACTGGCAAAAAGTTTCTGAGCGCACAATCACTAGTATTTTTATGGGAGGGGGCACACCAAGCCTCTTTCATGCTGAAGACTTAGCACCCTTGTTCGCCAAAATTTTACCCCACTGTCAACCCAATTTAGAAATCACTCTGGAAGCCAACCCGGGCACGATCGAGCATGGCCAATTTAAAGAATATCGTGATTTAGGCATTAATCGCATTTCCCTCGGTGTGCAAAGCTTTCAGTCCGCGCATTTAAAAGCGCTGGGACGAATTCACTCTGCCGATGAAGTGGCCAAAGCGGTTGCAGAAATCAAAGCCGCGGGTTTCAGCAATTTTAATTTGGATCTTATGCACGGCCTGCCAAAACAAACGCTTGATGAAGCGCTTGATGACCTACATCAGGCCATTGCACTTCAGCCTACGCATTTGTCTTGGTATCAACTCACCATCGAGCCCAATACTTATTTTGCTCATTACCCACCCACGCTGCCCCATGATGATGCTTTGGCCGAGATCGAAGAACAAGGCTTTGCCCTTCTCACTGCTGCAGGGTTTGAACGTTATGAAATCTCTGCTTTTGCACGCAATAATAGGCAGAGTCAGCATAATTTAAATTACTGGACCTTTGGTGATTATTTGGGGATTGGTGCGGGTGCTCATGGCAAAATCACAGTGGAGGCACCCAATCATATTGTTCGCACAATCAAGCCTAAGCTACCTAAAAGCTACCTCCAGCGACAAAGCTGCACCCAAATGCTCCTCCCCGAAAGCGCTCTGCCTTTTGAATGGATGATGAATGTGCTCCGCTTAAAGCAAGGCGTATCAGCCCATTTATTTTCTGAACGCACTGGGCTTCCTCTCAGCGTTATTCAATCCAAATTAAATCGCGCAGTGCAGGCACAATTACTGGAGGCTGATCCTGAAAAAATTCAGGCTAGTGATTTGGGTTATCGATTTTTGAATGATTTACTGACCCATTTTATGGACCAAGATCCGATCTGAATCCTAGCGCCCTTGCATTGAAATGCGTTTGTCAATTCGATTTATTTCTGCTACACTGTTTTTCAGTTTTGTGGCTGATTAAAGTAATTGCTTCACAGAGAGCCCGTTTTGCCACTAAACTCATAAAGATAAAGAACAATGCTGCAGATTGACTGTGTTCAAATGCAAACCGAATTGAATGGATTTAAAATATGAAACTTTTATTGACTGACCCGGTTTTACTTGAGATCCCTCAATCTGCGCCTATGCAACGATTGAGGAATCAACATAATGACTAAAAAAATTCTAATTAATGCGACCCAAGCTGAAGAGCTTCGAGTCGCGGTGGTGCAAGATAATATCCTCTTTGATTTAGATATTGAAACCACCCATCGCGCCCAAAAAAAAGCTAATATTTACAAAGCCAAAGTCTCGCGCATTGAAGCCAGTTTAAATGCGATTTTTGTCGACTATGGCGCCGAGCGTCATGGCTTTTTGCCAATGAAAGAATTGGCCCCCCAATATCTCCACAAAGATAATCGCCCTAATTTGAGAT
>JAJZUD010000053.1 GCA_021848625.1 Pseudomonadota bacterium | reverse complement strand
CAAAGAGCTCATTGCATTAGCTTTAGGTGTGGCAGCGCGCTGTGATGGTTGTATTGGGTTTCACGCGCAGGCTTTGGCCAAATTGGGCGCAACACGCGAAGAGTTTATTGAAGTGCTTGGGATGGCTGTTTACATGGGTGGCGGCCCTTCTTTGATGTATGCAGCAGATGCCTTGCGTGCTTTTGAGGAGAATGATCATGCCCATTAAAACAGTTGATGCAACAACTTTAAAACAGTGGCTAGAAAGAAATGAAGCAGTTGTGGTTGATGTGCGTGAACCTGCTGAGCATGCTTCAGAAAAAATTGAAGGGGCGGTGTCGTTGCCCCTTGCTCAAGTCTCCAAGCAAACGCTGCCAGAGCATCAGGGTAAAAAATTAGTGGTCCATTGCCGTTCAGGAATGCGTAGCAGCAATGCGTGTCAACGGTTGTTGGCGGAGGATCCATCGCTGGAAATATACAATTTAGAGGGTGGAATCAAAGCTTGGACGGATGCAGGTCAAGGTGTCCAGTGTTCAGGACGGCGTTGTTTGCCCTTAGATCGCCAAATACAGATCGGTATTGGTGTTTTAATATTGTTGGCTACTTTGTTGACTGCTTTTGTTAATTTAAATTTTTTATGGCTGATCGGATTTTTTGGTGTGGGGCTTATTTTTGCTGGGCTCAGTGGATTTTGTGGGCTAGCCATGCTTTTATCTAAAATGCCTTGGAATCAAATACAATAAAAAAGGAAATGATTATGAAGATCCAAAGTTTTTTTGATTCAGTGACTGCAACTTTCACCTATGTGTTAGTGGATGAAGTGAGTCGACATTGTGCTGTGATTGATCCGGTCTTGGATTTTGATTTTTCCTCTGGCAAGACAGGCTTGCATTCGCTTCACCCGATCATCACTTATATTGAAGCAGAAAAGCTGCAGCTTAAATGGATTCTTGAAACCCATGCGCATGCAGATCATCTCAGTGGTGCCGCATTTTTAAAGCAGAAGTTGGGCGGTAAAATAGCAATTGGAGAGCATATTGTTGAGGTTTTAAAGTTTTGGGTGCCATTATTTAATAATGGTGATAATACCTCTTTAGAGGGCTCTCAATTTGATCGTCTTTTGGCTGAAGGGGATGAGATTTCACTCGGCGCATTAAAAATCAAAGTGATGCATACTCCGGGGCATACGCCTGCGTGTTGTACTTATTTGGTAGAAGATGTCGCGTTTGTTGGTGATACCTTGTTTATGCCTTATGTGGGAACCGCTCGGACTGATTTTCCAGGCGGCAGCGCAGCAGTGCTTTATCATTCAATTCAGCGGATATTAAGCCTGCCAGATAATACACGTTTATTTACTTGTCATGATTATCCCCCTGAGGGGCAAAGAGAAGCTTCAATTTCAACTGTTGCAGAGCAGAAGAAAGAAAATGTGATGATCCATGAGGGGATTTCTGAAGCAGAGTATGTTAGCGTACGTAATGCGAGGGACAAAGGAAAGGCGGTTCCAAAACTTTTGCTGCCTTCTATTCAAGTGAATTTGCGTGCTGGTCACTTAGGGCCTGTTGAAAGTAATGGAGTTCGTTATTTAAAAATTCCGCTTGATCAGTTGTAAGATTTGAGTCAAGTTAGAATATTTTGTCGGGCTGAATTAACGCTTTTAATTTGCTTGACCAGGTCTCAAGAGCTTGTTGTTTTTCTTTCTCATAAGTGTGTCTGTCATAGATCGCAGTAACTGAGTTTTCGACATGGTTGAGAATTTTGCTAACCACAAGGCGTGGGATTCCAAGTCCTGTCATGTGGCTTGCTGCTGTGCGTCTTAGATCATGTGGGGTGAATTTCTCTACACCTTTAAATGGGAAATGTTTTTCGGCTTGTACAGTTTGTTTGCCTTCGCCAGGGTTATCTTTTTCTGGTGTAAATTGACGGTATATGGCTTTGTTGATGGCTGCATCTGTGATGTGTTTTTCTGGCGAATTAATTGAAGGGAAAATCCAGGGGCTGTCTTCATGAGTGGAGTTTTTATAGCATTCATCTAGAATGTTGTTTGCGAGGTCAGAGAGATAAACTAAGTGGGGTTTTTTGTTTTTTGACTTCTCTGCTGGGATCAGCCAGGTACGCTTTTTGCGATCAATTTCATCCCAGCGCATGGAAATGACTTCACCTTTTCTTTGGGCGGTGATAAGCGTTATTTTTACCCATTTTGATAAAAATCAAAAAAGTGGTACAATGTAGTTATAAAAAGAAAAGATCTCACCAGTTTAAGGGGGGATTGAAAAATGTCCTTTGGAAGCACTTCAGATAGCGTCAGGTCTCTAGATCCAGAATTACGAGAAGGTTCGCCCGTTGCGGTCTCCGCCGCCTTAGGAGGGAAGGGGGTCCAATTTCTGGAAAGCTTTGTCCCTGGGGATTTGATTTATGGCCTTTCGCAATATCGTGATGAGTTGATTGATTTATTGAAAAAGGAAAGGCCCTCCTATTTTAAGGAAGATGGGAAGAAACGTCGCGAAATGATTATGCAGGATCTTAATAACCCCTGGATATCCAGGCAGGTGCAGGACATTATTTTTTTATTCCAGAAGCTTGCTGACAGCTCTTATTCCGAAGATCAAAAAAAATGGATGGCCAGCATCGCTTTGTTCTTAACATACACAAATCAGGTGCACCACTATAAAAGCAGGCCTGGGTACTGGGATCGAGAAGATATGAAAGTAATTCCACTACTAAAAAACGGCTGTAAATACGGGCTGCTTTGGGCAATGGAAAGCGATCCAGATAAGAAAATCCACTTTGTTATTGAAGGATTTGATTTAACTTCTTGTTTTAAAAAATCATATAATGCGTATACGAATTCAGAGTTGCGTTTTATCTATAGAAACTGGGAGACCTTCAAGCCGTTTTATGAATCCGGTCGATTTAATTTCTATCATAAAAATGAGGAAGGGGTTTATGTTCAAGTGCCTCCTCCTTGGATCAGTGATCCATCCATTACCTTGGGATACGCCCCAAAGTCCCTGGTTGGTGAAAGAAAATCTTTTTTAGCCAGACCGGCAGAGTCGACTGAAGATCTTTTAGATAATTTGGCTGAGGTCATTGTAGAGTGCTCTACCAGCAAAGTTGAGCATGCGTTATTTCGTTTATTGGTTAGTCTGCAATCAGAAATTCAGAGCGCGCATTATAAGCCTTTATTGGATTTTATGGGTGATGTTGCCAAAGTTTTTTCTGAAAATTCTAGAATTGGGGGGGATATCCCTGCTACATCATCGAAGAATTGGTTTCACGGTGCTGCATGCTCAGTATAAAATTGAGCGAACCTGCTGTGCCCTCGTCTGGAAGTAGAAGCTCAATCAGCGAGGAGGGTGTCCAGGAATCAGCTGCAGAACTTAAAACAGCTTGCCTTCTTTATAGCCTATCCAGGAGAGGAGGCGAAGAACGCAGCAGAGGAAATGCGTTCTCAAGAGAGTGAACAAGCACCCCCCACTTGCTGTAACCCTATCGAAATGGGAAATGAGAATAAGATCAAAATACCAAATAAACCTTGCTTTGTTCATGCAAATAGAGTACAATGCACTCAGTTAATTCACTCAAATAAAGGTGTACATCGTCATGAGAAAGATCTCTTAAATCGCCCTCAACGGCAGGGCAAAGCGGGAAACCTCTAGTTTCCAAATTTGAACCCTTTTTAAGAGACAATCATGATACATACCCCAATTCAGTTTAAATATTTGAGTTTATTTTTCCCCCATAAAATCTGCTTTGAAGACTTCACCACGCAGCTTCATTATGGCGAGCATATTGCTTTGATGGGGCGCAATGGCAGTGGCAAATCTTCACTTTTGAATATGCTGAGCGGCAAAATTCAGCCCAGCGAAGGCGAGCTGATCATCCCTGATGATCTCTGTATGGTGAATGTGCCACAGGTCATTGATGATTTCAGTGACCTGAGTGGCGGCCAGCGCTTTAACCATGCTCTGAGCGAGGCGTTGTCAAAACAGCCTAATCTGTTACTCCTCGATGAGCCCACCAATCACCTGGATTTCAGTAATAGAAAATCTTTGATTCGCATGTTGAAAGTCTATCAGGGTACGCTGCTGATCGCCTCGCATGATGTGGAGTTATTGCGTAGTTGGTAAGCGCTCCACGAAGGGCATCTGCCAGGCCTAATGCAGCTATGTAATACTAATAACTCCATAAACAACAGGAGTAGAAGTGACAGAAGCAGAATGGCTAAAATTCTTTACAGAATGCGAATCCTCAGGGCTATCGCAGGAGGTTTTTTGCAAACAAAAGGGCATATCTTATTGGAAGTTTTACAAACAGCGTAGGGATCTGGTCAAGCGAGGCCTACTAAAACC
Source organism: Pseudomonadota bacterium (assembly GCA_021848625.1). Taxonomy (GTDB): domain Bacteria; phylum Pseudomonadota; class Gammaproteobacteria; order Francisellales; family CACEW01; genus JAJZUD01. The sequence goes on along the minus strand of JAJZUD010000053.1, from coordinate 8,392 downwards.
GATGAGGCCTGTTGGCGCAAAAACAAAAAAGCCTGCCAAGGAAATAAAGTCACAGCCATTTTTACCGATTCAAATTACCCGAGCCCCGCAGATTCAGGCGAGAATGATTGAAATCCAATTGCCGCATGGCATTATCTTGAGGATACCCGCTGATGTGGCCGTCTGATAAAAAAGTATATCTGGCGAGTTTTGCAGTGGATATGCGCAAATCGATTGATGGCTTGAGCATTTTGGTGTCGAGTCATCTGGAACAAAATCCAACAGATGGCGCGCTTTATGTCTTCTGCAACCGTGGGCGCAATAAGATTAAAATCCTCTATTGGGATCGCAATGGTTTTTGCCTATGGTATAAACGCCTGGAACGTCAGCGCTTTCAGTTGCCCAAGCAGGGTGATGGACTTTATATCCTGGAAGCTCAGCAGCTGGCGTGGCTATTATCGGGTCTAGATTTTACCTGTTTGCAAGGCCATAAACGCCTATCCTATTCCGCCTTTTATTGAGCAAAAAAAGATGCAAAAAGTGTTGAAATCATTAGGCTTTAGAGTGGTTTTGTGATACAATTATCTCGTTGAAATGAAGAGGAATTTGTGAAGTGAAACAGGGAATTTTAGAGCTTGAAAATGAGAATATCTTACTCAGAAAAACCTTGGCGCATTATGAAGACATATTGGTGCAGCGATTAGAAGAAGCGCTCCTTCAGACAGAAAACATCCTCCTTCAATCCAAAGACTTAGAGCGCAAAGATGTAGAAATCGAAAAGCGAGATCGGATTATTATTGAATTACAAAATAAGTTAAAACTAGCTTTGATTCGCCGCTTCGCCCGCCAGGCTGATTCTTACGTCGACCCTAACGCCCCCAAACAAGATGGCTTGTTTGATGAGTTGCCGTTGCCGGAAATTGCTGAACCTGAAGTCATCGATACCGTTGATGTCCCTGCACATAAAAAAGTAAAAGCCCGCGGCAAGCGTAAGCCCTTACCTCCCGAATTGGAACGTGTTCAGCAAATCTATCGCCTACCCGAAGGGGATCTCCTGGGCCCGAACGGTGAACAATATGTCGAAATCGGCCAGGAAATGACAGAACAACTGGATGTCATTCCTGCCGATGTCAAAGTGATTCAACACATTCGGATCAAATATGCAGTAAAAGGTTTGGAAGAATTAGGCGTAAAGATTGCCCCGATGGCGCCGACCATTTTACCCAAAAGCATTGCCACACCAGGATTATTGGCGCATATTGCCCAAGCCAAATACTGCCATCATCTTCCACTTTACCGTCAAGAGGCGATTTGGAAAGAATGGGATGTTCATCTCCCACGCAACAGTCTCTGCCGCTGGATGATGATCGTTGGCGAGAGAGTCTCCCCGCTGGTTGAATACCTGTTTGCGGATATGAAAGCATACGGTTATTTGCATGTAGATGAAACCCCGGTGACGGTTTTAGAAGATGCCCACAAAAAACCTGAAAACGCGAGCCATCAAGGCTACATCTGGGTCTACGCGAATTCGATCGGCGTGCTGTACGACTACCGAAGTAGCCGGGAAGGCGCACACCCGCTCTCCATGCTGGAAGATTTTAAAGGCTATATCCAAAAAGATGGCTACGGCGGTTATGATGCGCTATTTACCAACAGAGATCGGATCGGCATTGGCTGTATGGCTCACGTCAGGCGCAAATTCACCGACATTCAAAAAGTGACAGGCAAAAAAGCAAGATCCGCTGTTGCCGATCATGTGGTGAATCTGATCGCCAAACTCTACCACTTGGAGTCTGTCGCCAAAAAAGAAAATCAGACAGATGATGAGGTTTATCAAATGCGTCAGGAAAAGGCCAAACTGATTCTGACGAAGTTGCACGATTATCTCAAAGAACAGAGTCAAAAAGCCCCGCCTCAGAGCATGCTGGGCAAAGCCATTCAATACGGCCTGAATCAGTGGAAGGAAGTCATCCGCTACATCGATCACGGCATGCTGAATATTGATAACAATCCTGCAGAGCGTTGCATCAGACCGTTTACCATCGGTCGCAAAAACTGGCTCTTCTGCGGAAACACCCGCGGCGCCATTGCGGCAGCCAATCTTTACAGCCTGATTGAGAGTGCCAAATTGTATGATTTGAAGATCTTCGATTACCTGAAATTTATCTTCACCGAACTGCCCAACGCCGATACACCCAGAAAACTCGAGCAACTCCTGCCTCATCACGCGCATGTGCACCTCCCCAAAATTAAGAAATCTCAATCTGGGTAGTTTGCCTTACGCTGACTTTAGTTTGTAGATGCTATTCGTGGAGCGCTTACCGTAGTTGTGTCGATACCTTTTGGCATATTTATGAGGGGAAGATCCATGTTTTCAGAGGCTCTTACGATGATTATGTGCGCGAAATGACGATGCAACGCCAGTCTGCTGAGGCAGAATTGGCGGTTTTAAAGCGTCAGAAAAAAGAGATGCATGAGGCCTTAATGAAAGAGCAGACCCGCGCTAAGACCAGTCGTGCTCAGGGTGAAAAGCATATCGCACAGCGCAAATGGCCAACGATGACTTCAGGGGCTAAAGCGCGACGAGCTGAGCAGACTTCAGGTCAGAAGAAACAAGCCTTGCAGCATAAAAAAGAGGATTTGCTCGATCAATTGGCGGGATTGGCTTTGCCTGAAATTATTGTGCCGACTTTTTCCTTGCAGGCCAATGAGATCAGTGATCGTGTTTTGGTTTCAGTGAGTCAGGCATCGGTGGGATATGATCAGTCGATTCTCAAGGATATTGCCTTGTCAGTCACAGGTCGTATGCGGCTAGCCATTGCAGGGAAAAATGGCTCGGGAAAATCCACTTTAGTCAAAGCGATTTTGGGTGATGCCAGTGTGGCCAAAACGGGCGAATGGATTGTGCCAAAGCGTTCAGAAATCGGCTATCTCGATCAGCATTATTCCAGCTTAGATCCGCAAAAAACAGTATTAGAGACGATTCAAGTCGAAGTAGATTGGTCTCATGCTGAGATCCGTAAGCATCTTAATACTTTTCTATTTCGCAAAAATGAAGAAGTCAATACGCCGGTAGCCCATCTATCTGGTGGTGAGAAAGCGCGCTTAGCCCTAGCTCAAATTGCAGCAAAGACGCCTAAATTGCTGATCCTGGATGAAGTTACCAACAACATTGACTTGGAAACGCGTCAGCATGTCATAGAGGTCTTGCAAATCTATCCAGGCGCATTGATCGTGATTTCCCACGATGCAGATTTTTTGAAAGCCATTGGCATTCATGATGAATTTTTAGTTGGAGAGAAAAAATAATGATTTTACTCGCAGTGATTTTAATGGATCTATTGGCAGGCATGGAGTTTGATCTCTTCGTGCCGAGCTTTCCTGAGCTACAGGCTCATTTTGCCCTGACACCGTTTTGGGTGGAGGCTTTGTTGTCGGCTAATTTTGTTGGCTATTGCATCAGCCTATTTTTTGTGGGGTGTTTGGCCGATCATTATGGCCGTAAACCTATTATTTTGTCAGGCCTGCTGATTTTTGTCATCGGGAGTGTTCTCTGCGTCAGTGCGCCGATTTACCCCTGTCTACTTGTTGGCCGTTTTCTACAGGGTATGGGGGTTGCCGCACCTGCTGTTTTAAGTTTTTTAATTATTGCAGATACGTATGCGATGAAGAAGCAGCAGTTTCTTTTCGCAATGTTAAATGGGGTGCAGAACATGGCTGTTGGGGCAGCACCGATTATTGGCAGTTATATGGCATTCTATTTTCAGTGGCGGGGTAATTTTGCGCTATTACTGAGTTTGGGATTGATCGTATTATTGCTGTCTGTCCTTGTTGTGCCAAAATATAAATTGCCAGAGCACAAAGAAACCCTGTCCCTGCGAGGTTATTTGCCCTTATTTCAATCTAAGCCTTTGATGCTCTTGCTTGTGAATATTATCTTGATGATTATTCCCTATTGGATTTTTGTAGGCATGTCGCCCTTGCTGTATATGAAAAGCCTAGGCGTGAGCTTGACGCATTTTGGCTATTATCAAGGAGTGTTCGCCTTTGTTTTTGCCTTGGGCAGTATTTTGTTTGGTTTGATCATGCATCGTTATAGGCAAAAGAAACTGCTTCATGTGGCAAGCCTGATTTATCTGTTGAGCTGGATCGCCATTGTGTGGGTGACACTGTGGGGAAATCATAATCCACTTTTCATTACGCTGGCGTTTTTGCCTTTTGTCATCGGTCAAATTATTCCTGGCACACTCCTATATCCTTTGTATTTGAATTTTATGCCCCAAGCGAAAGCGAAGGCTTCTGCGATTTTGCAAGGATTTCGTTTGATTGCTACAGCGATTTGTTTACAGATTACAGGTTATTTTTATGATGGGTCATTTTTCAATATTGGCTTGATGATCGCAATCATTATTTTTATGGTGATGGTGACGCACCTGTTTGTACTCAAAAATCAGGAATTGATGAACTGAAATAAGTGATCTTAGGGTTGAGCAAAAATGATGTCACCAATTCAACGGCCTTGCCAATTAACTATTCGCAGCCACGTTACAAGTAAAACTCCCATGCCCATAGGGATTGCCCGTTACACCAATGGTGATGTTGGCGGTGAGATTTAATGATGATACCACAAGAACTTTCGGCGCCGCATTCTGTTTTGCCATTAGCAGGGCCTGCGCCAATAATAATGATTTTGTGCATTGGTGTGCCTTGCATGGATCGTCCTATAAAGCAGGTTATTGCAGAGTGAGTGTGCTGGGCTCTGCAAGCTGCCCACCCAAGAATCGCCACATCGAAAATGGACTTGGAATACCGGGTTGCTCCACCACAGGCATCAATGGAAATGCTTTCTGATAGGCGTCACTTTGGAATAAGTATCCTGGTTTGCCCATGTTCATGATATCCGCAATGGCTAAAGAAACTTGTGTGCTGAGTTCGGGATGGTGTTCATTTGTCCAAGTAATGATCTCTTTGGCAGAATGAATCCAATAGCTCAGCTCTTCAATCATGGTAAAGAGGGGTGTTTTAGGCGTGCAACCATCGCCAATGGCAATGACCACAGGGACAGTAGCTGTTTGTTGTAATAAGGCTTTAAAAATATCCAATCCTTGTCTACGAGTAAAAGGTGCATTGGAGACCACCAAAACAGAGGTGTCAGGATGAGTGGCAGCGAGGGCCTTGCCCTCATCTTCAGTATCCGCTCTAACGGCATTGATTTTAGCGGGTGCAGTAAGAAAATTTGCTTCTACAAACCCATGCTCTTTGGCGACTTGTTTGACCATTTCAGCTTCTATGGCCTCGGGTAAAACAATCTCTTTTTCGGCAAGCTCTTTTCTTTCTGCGTCAAATAATCCTCGACTTGAACCTGCAACGTAAATTTGTTGATTTTGGACCACTCCTCGAGTCACTAATTTTTGAGCACACTGCATGCGTAAACACACACGAGCATACATGGCACCAGCTGAGAGTACGCGTGTATGAGGAAGAGTGACTCCATCTGGAATGATTAAAGGATCGTAAAAGCCGAATATTTTGGTATATTCTTCAATAGCGCCTCCGCAATAGGCAAGCAATTTTGGCGAGTCTTGACAGCCTGAACGTTCCCCAGCAGGGCCTGTAGTTACGGTCACCCAGTCATTTTGAGTCAGGCCTGGTTTGTATTCGCTTTTAATTTCTCTGGGGCGAATTAGAAAATCCTGAGTGACTTTGTGTAGTGCTTCAAGCGTTGTCGGTAAAGATATTTCAGGGGGCAATAAAAGGCGAAGCATGCCAAATAAAGCTCTTTCTTGTTCTGTGGTGATGATGCCAATGGAGTGAAAATGCATCTGAATTCCATAAAAATAATTTAAGTATAACATCTGGAGAAGGTCATTGCAAATTCAAACGATTTGTTAGTCAAGATTTAGGTCGGCGAAACTCAAAATAATCTTGTGCGCCCCTTTCTTATAATCAACATGTCTCTTTAATTATGTGAAGCTATATAGCAAGACCTCTCAGTTTTCTCTTGGAGTTATGATACACTATCCAAAATATTTATCAGAATGGACTATTATTGATGAATCTGCGTCCAGTAACAAAAGCAGATGAGCAGCAGTGGCAGGGGTTGTGGCAAAAATATAATTGCTTTTATGATCGGCCTTTCTTTTCCCCTGAGATCACTCAAGTAACCTGGGCTCGTTTTTTCGATGATGCTGAACCTATGTATGCGCTTGTGGCTGAGCAGCACGGGCAGTTAGTAGGCCTGGCACATTATTTATTTCATCGCAGTACGACGCGAATCGAGCTAAGTTGCTATTTACAGGATTTATATGTCAGTGAAGCCAGCCGAGGTCACGGCATTGGGCGTCAGCTTATCGAAGCAGTCGATCAAATGGCTAAAGCCGCAGGGACGAAACGAGTTTACTGGCAAACAAAAGAAGACAATCACGCAGCTAGAAAACTCTACGATAAGATTGCTAAGCATCTGGGGTTTATTGTGTATTCTCAGGATTTGGAATGAATCAAAAGGTGTGGTGCGATGATTGATTTTCATGGCTGAGTAACCATTGTTTGCGAGAGACGCCGCCTCCATAACCCCCCAATGCTCCGCCTGTATTAATGACGCGGTGACAAGGAATCACAATAGCGATTTGATTGGCGCCGTTGGCATTTGCAACGGCTCGGCAACTTGTAGGTCTACCCATTTGTGTGGCGAGTTCTTGATAAGAGCAAGTCTGGCCAGAAGGAATCTTTTGCAACGCGCGCCAGACTTGCTGTTGAAAGGGTGAGCCCAGTAGATGTAGCGGAGTGTTAAACTGAGTCAGCTTGCCTGCAAAATAGGCTTGCAGTTCTTGTCGAATCGAGTGGATCGGCGCAGTTTCTCCAGGCAAAATGACGGCTTTGGCTCTTTTGCGTAAGCGTTCTATTTCGCGCTCTAGGCCACGTCGGTCTATAAACTCTAACAAGTACAATTCAGTCTCACTACCCATCGCAATCATGGGGCCCAAAGGAGTGTCCAACCAAGTTGCTTTCAAGATAAGGTGATGGGTGATTCTACTCGGTGCTGTACCCATAATTTTAGAAAAAGCATCACGAAAGCCGCTATCAGACTCATAACCCGCTTCAAGTTGAGATTCAATCACTGACTTTCCTGTGCGAATGTGTTTCATTGCAAGGCCCATCCGTCGTGCTCGAGTGTATTCAATCAAAGTCATGCCAAAGCGTTTTTTGAATTGACGTCGGGCCGTAGAAAGATCAATACCCAGATCAATAAAATCTTGTTCTCGCCAGCGTTTTTGAGGTTCAGCCTCAACCGCCGCCACTAGTTTTTCAATCAATGGTGAAACCCGCCCAGGATGAGATAAAGGCTGGCAGCGTTTGCAGGGGCGGAATGAGGCGAGAAGTGCTTCTTCAGCCGTACGAAAAAATTCGCAATTGCTGAATTTTGGTTTGCGCGCGGGACAAGTGGGATGGCAAAATACGCCGGTTGTTTTCACTCCCACAAAAAATATCCCATCGAATTCATGGTCTTTGGCTAAGAGCGCTTTATAAAAAATTGTTTTTTCCAAATCGCTGATCATGCTTTAATTGTCTCTGTGATTGATTCAGATCATTATAGTGATTTTAAAATCTTTTGCCGCCGCAAATCAGGCATTGATTTTTTTATCAGCATGATTACTTTGAGCGCAATGCTTGCTGACAGAAAATCCAATAGAACCCAGCAAACAACCAGCCCAATGCATAGAAGCCCCAGGCCAGCCTGCTGATCAGATTGGCAAAAGGCCATCCAGTAAAGCGAGTAATGACTTTGGCATCGCCTTTTTGGAGGGTAATGCCGGTTAAGACTGCTGATTGGGTGAAGGTCGGATAAGTTGCACAGATTGTGCCATTGACGGTGGTTTGTATCAGATGGGGGTAATACAGAACAGGCAATTGAAAGCGCGTTTGATTTTGTGGGGAACTGAAGTTGCAAATGGAGAGTTCACCCTGGAGGTGGCATTGCGTTTGTGTAGCACTGACAGGAACGTCAATCGCTTGCATCGAAAGCGCCCCAGTTGACAGCAAATAATCCTGGGGGTAGTAGGCGCCATTTTCTGCTAAGAAAGTTTTTAAATTAAAAGCGTGGACAGAAAGGGTGAAGTTTTGGTAATTGTTTTGAATCCAGAGCGATCCCGATACACCAATACATAGAAACAAGCCAAGCAGTACTTCAATCCGAACTTTTTTTTGCAAATATTGTGCCAGTAAAGCTACAAATAAAATGCCGCCAAGCCACATGAGATCAGTACAAAAACGAAAGCTAAATTGAATGGCTCTTCAGCAAAATTTGTGGGTACCGGGAGGTTCAGTGAGTTTGCCGAGCTGGTGATATAAGGCAGTTTGAAGGCAATCAAGGGTTCTAAAGCCATAGGCTTTTCTGATAGTGAGTTTTGTATTG
>JAJZUD010000003.1 GCA_021848625.1 Pseudomonadota bacterium | reverse complement strand
CTCAAGCCGCCTAATTTTTTAACAGCGCCTGCATAGGACAAAAAAATCTGACAAATTAACCGAAAATAGGTGGTTAAATATTAGCTGCTTTAGGCTGCGATCATCTGCCAAATGCCGTTTTTAGGTTGAATCACTGCTTTGAGCAACAAAAAAAACTGCAGCTTGTAGCACCCTCGACACCATTTGCTAGAATAGCATCGTCAGATGCATCAATTACTCGCTGTGATAGCGTTTGGCCTCAACATTTCAAGACAGACTCCCCATTCGCTGCAGCATCAATGACCTCAGCAGAACTACAGAAGTGCTTTGCAGAAAGAGAAGCCAGAATAGGTTAAAATTATAACCTCATGCATTGCGCTTAGCCTGGGCTTTGCATCAGCGCCGCTTTGAGCAAACGATTGACTTCTTCGGGATTGGCCTTGCCACCGGTGGCCTTCATCACTTGCCCTACAAAAAAACCAAAGAGGCGCTCTTTACCAGCCCGATACTCTGCCAATTGTTCAGGATTAGCCGCCATCACCTCTTGAATCATCGCAGTTAACGCCCCACTGTCCGAAATTTGTTTAAGGCCTTTTTGATCAATAATTTGATCTGCAGAACCTTGTTGCTGCCACATTGCCTCGAAGACTTCTTTGGCAATTCGTCCAGAAATAGTGCCATCGACAATCCGCTGCAACAGCCCTGCCAGAGCCTTTGCTGAAACTGGGCTCTCGGTGATATCTAAATTTTCTTTATTTAAAAAGGCAGCCAAGTCCCCCATCACCCAATTGGCCGCCAACTTGGCATCTTTTACTTCTGCAACAACCGCTTCAAAATAAAGCGCAATCTCACGCTGTGCAACCAAAACATGGGCATCATACAAAGACAAGGCATATTCGGCTTGAAAACGTTCGGCTTTGGCCTTGGGCAATTCAGGCAAACTGCATTGCACCCGCTCAAGCATCTCAACAGGAATGACCACCGGCAATAAATCTGGGTCCGGAAAATAACGATAATCTTGTGCATTTTCCTTAGAACGCAAGGAGCGGGTTTCATCCTTAATGGAATCATACAAGCGGGTCTCTTGTACAACCACCCCACCTTGTTCAATCAAAGCAATTTGTCGGGCCACTTCATATTCGATTGCTTTTTCTACAAATTTAAACGAATTGAGATTTTTCAACTCTGCCCGCGTCCCCAAAGCTTGACCGACTTTGCGTACGGATACATTCACATCGCAACGAAACGAGCCTTCTTGCATATTGCCATCTGAAACCTGTAGATAACGCAGCAGTCCATGCAGTGTTTTCAGATAGGCGACCGCTTCTTCTGTAGAACGCATGTCAGGCTCGGACACAATTTCGAGCAAAGGCGTGCCTGCTCGGTTTAAATCAATGGCTGAAAGTCCATTAAAATCCTCATGCAAGGACTTGCCTGCATCTTCTTCCAAATGCGCACGCGTAATGCCAATGCGTTTTTTTTGCCCATCCTTCAGTTGAATTTCTAAATGACCGCCAGATACAATCGGCAGATCAAACTGACTAATTTGATAACCTTTGGGCAAATCCGGATAAAAATAATTTTTACGTGCAAACGTTGAGCGCTGATTTACCCGCGCCTCAATCGCTAAACCAAACTTAATCGCCATTTCCACACAGGCTTTGTTTAAAACAGGCAAAACTCCAGGCATAGCCAAATCAATGACGCAAGCTTGTGTATTAGGCTCTGCGCCGTAACGGGTCGCCGCACCTGAAAAAATCTTGCTCTGTGTTGCTAATTGTGTATGGACTTCGATCCCAATGACGGTTTCCCACATTATTCAAACCCTCCAGGATGTTGCGTATGCCAGTCTGTTGCTTGTTGGAACTGATGCGCGACATTTAAAATTTGTGCCTCTTTAAAGTAATTGCCAATAATCTGCAAGCCAATGGGCAAATGATGCACAAATCCTGCAGGAATAGAAATGCCTGGCAAACCGGCCATACTCACAGGCAAGGTATAAACATCAGACAAATACATCGACACAGGATCGGCTTTTTTTGCGCCAAGCTTAAAGGCTGGCGTTGGCGTCGTGGGCCCCATAATGACGTCTACTGTTTTAAACGCCTCAATAAAATCATTCGCGATCAAACGCCGAATTTGCTGTGCTTTCAAGTAATAGGCATCATAGTACCCTGAAGACAAGACATAGGTTCCAATCAAGATTCGCCGTTTCACTTCAGCCCCAAATCCTTCCCCGCGTGAACGAGAGTAAAGATCCTCCAAATCAGCGGGGTGTTCGCAACGGTAGCCATAGCGCACTCCATCAAAACGGGATAAATTAGATGAGCACTCCGCAGGGGCAATGACATAATAGGATTCTAGAGCATAAGGACTGTGAGGCAGACTGATTTCCACCAATGTAGCGCCTAATTTTTCATATTCCTTTAAAGCAAGATTGATAGTTGCCAAAACCTCTGCATCCAAGCCTTCTGTTTTGAAAAACTCCTTCGGCAACCCGATCTTTAAACCTTGGAGGGGTCGATTTAAATCGGCTGTATAATCAGGGACAGCAAGCTCACAAGAAGTAGAATCACGTTCATCTCGCCCCGCCATGAGATTGAGCAATAAAGCACAATCCTCCGCAGTATGGGCCATTGGCCCCGCCTGATCTAAACTAGAGGCAAAGGCAATCATTCCAAAGCGTGACACTCGCCCGTAGGTGGGCTTCAAGCCTGTAATTCCAGTCATTGCAGCCGGCTGGCGAATCGACCCTCCGGTATCCGTCCCGGTTGCCGCAGGCGCCAGACCCGCCGCCACTGCAGCTGCAGACCCACCCGAGGACCCCCCCGGAATATATTCTGGATCCCAAGGATTACCGACAGGCCCATAAAAACTATTTTCATTGGATGACCCCATTGCAAATTCATCCATGTTCAATTTGCCAAGCATGGGCATATCCGCTTGATTAAAACGCTCAATCACATGCGCATCGTAAGGTGCAATAAACGCGTCTAGCATCTTGGAACCACAAGAAGTTTTGACTCCTTTGGTACAAAAAATATCTTTCTGAGCAATGGGCACGCCACTCAAATACCCAGCTCGCCCTTCTGCCCGCAAAGCATCCGCCGCTTTTGCCCCCGCCATCGCTTCCTCAGCTGTTACGGTCACAAAACAATTCAAATCCATATGATCATGGATCTTTTTTAAATAATGCTGGACGATCTCCACAGCAGAAACTTTTTTCAAACGCAGCAGTTCAGCCCACTCTTTAACTGTATTGAATGACATAGATGCTTCCTATTCAATGACTTTGGGAACAAGGTATAAACCTGCAATGCTTGCAGGGGCTAAATTCAGATAAAGATCGCGCTGATTGATTTCAGTCACTTCATCTTCACGTAAAAATTGCACACGCTCATGGGGCTGGTACATAGGCTCCACCCCTTTGGCATCAAATTGCAACAAGCGATTTGACAGGTTGACCATTTTAGCAAGCGCAGCCTGAAAGTACTCAAATTCATCCTCTTGAATTCGAATGCGCGCTAAATTTGCCATTTTCTTGACTGTTTCCGCATCCATCTTCATATCCTCAGGGTTAATTGATCGATCATTGTACCCAGGACCTCTTTTCTTTTCAAGAAATTTTATTGCATCAGCAAGCTAAAATCTCTAATATAGCGCACTCACAATAGCAAAACATAAAAGAAGCATGCCCACTAAAAAACGTCACCACCATCAAGCGCCCCCTTCACGCTTTTGGATTTTACTCTCTATCATCGCTGCAAGCTTTGGCCTGCTCAATATCTTGGAAGAGCCTTTTACTCAGATTAAGTCTAGCGCTGCGAGCTGTGATTTTGATCCCCTACCCGATCATGCCACTTTTTTTAACCAGTCATGGAGTCGCCCTCTTTCTTTCTATTTTGATGCCTCAAAACCCTACAACCCCTTCCTCTTAGATGAACGCCTCTCACGACTGGCTTTTCTTGCTGATAATGAGGCTCTTGAAGACTTTTGGACTGATCTACAAACTCCAGAAAGCACTGACCCCAGGCATTTGGCTTATCTTGAGTATTTATCCCAAAGCCCTGACCTCCCCTCTCTCAAAGGGCAACACGACGCCGAGCTTGTCGCCCCAGAATGTACAGAGACCCCGCTCCGGCCTGGATGGAAATTGCAGGCTGAATCCGCCGCTGCACTGGCATCAAAAATCAATGCTTACCCACCAAATTTGGTCCAAACAGGACGCTTACCAGCCTCTTTTTCTCGGTTATTTGATGGGGCCGTCGAGACCAGTTATCGCTTACAAACCATCAACAAAATGCGATATGGTTATGGGCGTCATTTTTTCTTAGTTGAAAAACTTCCACACTCAAAATTCAGAATTCTCCATTTTTATAGAGGGACGATTCAAGCAGTCACAGCATCAGAATTTGAACAGTATTTTCGAGGCAAAGGCGCCCACTATGCACTGGAATCTTTTTGGAGTGGTTTGATTCTGGATGGCCCACCAGAATCATTTGAAATCACTTTTGCCGTTCAGACCCGAGATCTGACTGCGATGGAAAAAATGCTTAATCTTAATCCAAGCGCTGCTAATGCTCAAAGCGGACAGGATATTTTGGCGACTCCTCTACTCACTGCTGCACGGGATCCTCTTGGCGAACCCGCTTTAGAAAAACTTTGTCAAACTCCTGGCATTGAACTTGATGCGGGAAATGCCAAAGGAGAGACCGCAGCTTATATTGCAACTTTACATGGACATGTGGCTCACCTAGCGCTGTTAGTTCGCTATGGCGCACGCCTTGATCTAGCAACACGAGAGGGGATAACGCTTTGGATGGTCGCACTCTCAAAGGACCATCCTGGCCTGATTCAATTTTTGGCCGACCAACACGCAAAAGGAACCGCAATTGCCGCCGATGTAGCAGATCCGCTTGGGCATACTATTGCTGATTATATTGAAAGCAGTAAATATGCCTCACGAATTCCAGGCTTTTCTCGCTTGTTTTCTCGCTATAGCTATATAGAGAAAAAACCCATCATTGCCGAAGAAGCACGGAATCCTCAACCTACGCCCACTCCTTCTGGATATTCTCTTTGAAATGCATTGCAATTGAAACAGTTCTGGCGTATATTCCCTCTATTATCCAGAGAAAAAACAGGAGAAAAAAATGACTCGCTTAACACTACGCAAAATTGCAATGACTGCCGGCCTTGCCTTAGGCAGCCTTGGCGTGCTCTACCCCGCATTTTCTTTTGCCGACTCAACGCAGACAAGCACCCAAACAACTGCAAATAAAGCGCTAATGGAACAAGTATACACGGCTTTTTTCAATACGCCAGGCTTGGAGCCCAATGACATTAAAGTTAAAGTCGAAGGCAATGGTGTAGTCACTTTGAGTGGTACTGTACATAATCAGGCCCAAGTTCCTCTTGCTGAAAAAGTAGCCGCCGGCGTTAGTGGAGTCACTCAGGTCCAAAATCACCTCACCAGCAATGTGAGTGCCCGAAACAACTAAATTCGCTCTGAGCCTTTTGGAGCCATGATATAGATGCAGAAGTACCTAGTTTTTATCTTGGCCTGCAGCGGCCTCTTGTCTTCTGCCTATGCTGAAAATTCAGCGATTAATGCAGTAAACAACGAGGCGTTTATTGACTTGGTGCTCGGCCAGCAAAATTTTGACTATAGCAACAGCCCAAGTAATCACAGCTTAAATCTTGGTGATATGAATGGGGATAGCGTTTTCGGTACGAAGCTGGGTGTGACTAAAACCTTTGGCCCACTCTATACGCAACTCACCACAGACTTAATCAACAACGATCTTAGCTATAACACAGCCCATTTAAGTGGCGCACATTATTTTGCACTGCAAATCGCAGGCCGTCTAGGCTGGACCTTTACCACATCCCTCACCACGACGCTCACCCCTTACCTGACTCTCGGTTACAATCAATCGCAAATCGATACCGGAGGCACTAGCAATTTGGCACTGACCAATAATATCTATGCTTTAAATTTCTATCCTAATTTTACAGCCAATGGCAATACGCAAATTATCCAATCGGGTTTTATTGGCCTTGGGTTGCTGGGACAATGGGCCGCGACACCTGCTTGGGTGCTGAGTATTGACGCCAGCTTTGGCGAAAGTTTTAATCCTTGGATGCGCTCCAATGTTGCAGGCGTTTACAGTGACAGTGGCCAAAATGTCCCCACGGTGATTAACCAAGAAGCCCGCCTAGCCAATCAACCCTTTTGGCAGATTGGTTTGGGCAGTGATTATGCATTGACTTCAGCATTGCATGGGCTCTTCAACATCAATTATGCAGAAGAGAGCTTAGGGGGCGGGACGACGAGCCCCAATGCCTACTTCGAGTACCCCAGCCTCGATGAATATTCGCTTTTTTATACCCTGGGCCTTGCTTATCACTTTGGCGGGCTCAACTGGGGAAAATCTGAACTAGGTGAATCAGGAGAAGCGCTTCCTCCTGCTCCTCTCTATGCAGCCAATAATCAGGCTGGCTTGAATATCGGGCAGCTCTATCAAAACTATGGCGAAACCAGCAACGGCCAATCCCACTATGCTGACCGACAGGCTGGAGGCGTTCCTGATTTTGGGATTGACCTCAGCAAAACTTTTGGACCGATTTATACCCAAGTCAGCTTGAATATTGGCACAGGGACAACTAATTACATTGGTGCATTAAATCAATCGGGTGTCGGTTTTAACACCAGTACGCGCAATACTTTTACCAATTTTTCTGGTCGACTTGGTTATCAACTCTTTCCCTCACCCAATCATTCTGTTGCGTTAACGCCCTATTTAACAGGGGGTTATTATCGCTGGTTGCGCGACGTTGCTGGCTCACCGTATAACGACGTCCTGCTCGATGCCCACGCAGAAACCTACAGCAACGGCTGGTATGGCCTTGGCATGTTGGGCCAATGGGCTGTTACGCAACGCTGGGTCTTGAGCGCCTTTGGCGAAATGGGGCACACTTTTGATGCACAAATGTTTACCTGGAACACTACCACCTTTGACCCGGCACTCCCAGTCAACTTCACCCAGGAAAACACCTACCATCTTGGGGCACGCAACTATTATCAAATCGGCTTTGGAAGCGATGACCGCTTTAGCGGCAACTGGCATTTTCTCGCCAATTTTAGCTATTTCCACTTCTCTTACGGCCAAAGCCAAAACATGCCTTACTCCATCACCTTCAATCAAGGGGGCGCAAACGAAACGACCTCTGGATCTTCTGACGAACCCAACAGCACTACGCGTGAAGTCTTAAGTACAGTTGGTTTGGCGTACTCTTTCTAGATAGTGTCGTCACAAGATACAAGTCCAAATTGCTAAACACCGAATTTGAATCGCTGCGAGGAACGAGGCGGAATTCTTTGCATAGCGCGTGGCAATTCCGCGCCAGCGCTTGATATGCAAGAATGCATTCTCAACCAGATGTCTCAGCTTGTAGAGATCTCTATCAAATTCTCGAAGCTCTTTGCGATTGCGTTTTGGAGGGATGACAGGCTCAATATCACGTGATTTGGCGCCATCAACAATTTCGTCTGTGTCATAACCTTTGTCTGCCAGCAGATAATCTGCGTCAATTCCTTCTATGAGCCTTGTAGCTTGAGTGCAATCCGCGGTGGTACCTTCCGTAATAAGTATTCTGACTGGCATACCATGCGCATCCACGGCCAAATGTAGTTTTGTGTTGAGCCCCCTTTTGCGCGACTCATCATTTGATTTCCGCCTTTCGCTCCCGCCGCATGGGGATGAACTTTGATATGACTTGCGTCTATCATCAGCCATTCATAATCAGGATCTTCAATCAGCTTTTCCAATAAGCCCTCCCAGATCCCTTTATCGCGCCAGCGGCAGAAGCGCCGGTGAGTGTTCTTCCAATCGCCATAATCAGGCGGCAAATCACGCCAAGGCGCACCTGTGCGTAAAATCCAGAAGACTGCGTCGATAAATTGACGATTGTCCTTCGCCACCCCTCCCCATACGCCTTCTCGTCCAGGCAAATGGAGCTCCAAAATATTCCATACGCGATCCGTTATGTCATGCCGTCTGTGCGCTGCTTTCTCCGCCATTATTTCTCCCTGCTTTTAGCCATAAAACAAGGATAAGTATATCACACTTTTTATCTTGTGACGACACTATCTAAGATTTCTGCTTATTTTTTTTCAGCAACTTTTTAACCACCAAGCCCACCGCGGCGCCACACAACAATAAGCTTTTGAGCGGATGGCCTTGCACATGACTGATCCAACTTTTGGCTACTTTTTTTGATGAACTCGCTTTTTTAGATGGCACAGCCTTTTTCACTGTTGGCTTGACCTTATTTGAAGTCGTGCTGGCTTTCTTTGAGGTCGTGCTTGTTTTTTTTGAAGCCGGACTGGCTTTTTCTTTAACTGTTTTAGTGGGCATGATCACCTCTGGTTTGGCTGATATATAAATTAAATCTTATTTCAATAATCCTCCATTTCATCCTAGCATAGATTGATTTTTAAAGCAAAGCACCTTCTATTTTCCCTTGCTATTGGCTAGCCGGCACACAGACCAACGGATGTTGCAGCACGACCAAATCTTCTTGATCATCCTTCGCCACTTCGCTCTCTTTCAGGGTTGCAATGCAATCCTTCCCTGCCTCATTTTTAAATTCGAGCGTGGCTTGATTACTTTGGATATTCGCTTGAATATACCCATGATCATCTGTCACATTAAAGTCACTGGGATTATTGCCGAGCATTAACAAATTGGGTAACGGCTGGCCTTTTTGGTCTACAATTTGCGCAAACAAGACAAATTCCTTCACTAAAGTCCACTGTAAATACTGAATATTCCCCGCATATAAAGTCACTTGTTTCGGGCGATCATCAAAGCCAAACTCACCGACACCAGCGGGCTGAATCGTCACATTATAAGTCCCATAAGCGGGCACAAAGAAGGCTGAGGAAGACCCGCTATTGACCTGACCTTGACGTTGATTATTGATAAAGACATCGACTTTAGTTGGCGTAGGCGAGGTCACTCCAACCATCACCCCTGCATCATTGCCTTGCTCATACCCTCCAGAGAAATGCCCACCCACAAAGGCCAAATTGCTTTGGAAGGTACCCGTCAATTGGTTAATCGTCGTCGCATTCGAAGTAATGCTGCCATTATTATTGGTAAACTGTTTCGAGATGGTATTGGTAAAGTTAAGATTACCCGTAAAGAGATCAGACAGGTAATTGGCCATAATCTGGTTCGAACTATTCGAGTAAGTTTGCGTGGTACTGGCCGAAACAGATAGATTATTTTGATTATTCGCACCCCAAATTGTATTTTTATTGATACCAAGACTGTAATTCGGCTTGTAAACCGTGTAAGTACTGCCATTAGCATTGGTAATCGTATTGGCATTGCTGTAGCCTGCACCTGCTGTCACACCAATATCGTACACGGTATTGAAAGAGGCACTTAAAGCAACCGAAACCGTGGCCTCAGACCCCGTAGAATCTGTCACTGAAGAAGACAACTGCCAAGTCATCAAAGGGCTTGAAAAAAGCGTTTGCGTCCAGCTTAATCCATATTGCATTTGGGTCCCCTCGCCCGCGGCCTGATTGTACTGCAAGCTTGCACTAATACTGGAACGTGAACCCACTTGTAAGTTGGCGGTATTATTCGACTGAAAGCTGGTGGAAGACACAGGGGAAAAATCACTCCCAGTCTGGGAGGCACTACTGGTATTATCATTAGCTGAATTATAAATTTTCTGGTTATTTGAACTAAAATTAAAAGCGGGCCACATCACGGGCGTAAAAATCGCATTAAACAACCATCCGTATTGCCCATTGTTTGAGCCTAATGCACCCGGAGAAAGCTGCCAACTCACCCCGTAGTAATTAATAGCTTCGGTTAAATAGGCACGATTAAAGTTGGAAATCAACGTAGATTGCAAGCCAAACTCCAGGCCCAATTTACGCGTTTCAGTATAATTAAAAATTGGCTCGGCCTCAAAAGCTGGTAAATTGATATTCTCGCTCGAAAAATTACTACTCGCTGTGGTTTGCAGCACACCTAAACTCACTTGATAATCAGGCTCCCCTTGAGGAGGCAGGGCAGCTTGCTTCACAAAAAATTGCGTCTGGGTTGTTGTCTGCCCAATATTATTAGTAATTTTTAAAGTGATATCGTAAGAACCATTAGGGAAAGTAGAAGTATCAAGCAAGTGCTTCCCGGCATCAAAACTTTGGCTTGAAATCAAATAGCCATTTTTGTACACACTCACCTGCGATGGCAATGGCAAAAACACTTCCACTGGATTACCCTGTGCCTGGCTTGGCAGAATGCCATAATTTTGCATTGACAACCCCAGCACGGGAGGACTGCCAATAAAGCCTCCTGTCAAAGGCGTAAACATCCCTAATTGGTAATATTTGCCCTGACTAAAGCGCGTCACATCCACTGTTTGCAAAGTATAGGCGGTTGTGGATGCTGCCGACTGAGTACTTTGTGCATCTAAATTAGTTTGGGTTAAGTTAGACGTGATATTAAGCGCATTATCCCCTGCTCCCACCACACTTAAATTATTCAATGAGTATTGATTTGTCCCAGAAGACACTGACAAAGCAAGACTATTATTGCTAAAGTACGATAAGCCAGAAGTGGAATCAGGCAAGGTGGCAACACCGCCGCCTCCCACTTGCGCCACATTTAAATAACGTGGGTTCACAAAAATGGTCGCTCTATAGTTATCAGCATCAAAAATCACTCCTGCAATTTGTGGAGCAATAATCGAACAATACGGCTCTGTACTGTCTGTACTATCTGGACACAAATGACTGGCATTATCGGGCAAGGCCCCACTTAGGGCGGCAACAACTGCTTTTTGATCGGTGATACCTGGGATTTTGGCTACTAAATCCGCAATATTTTGCAACTTCACGGTGTTGAGATCGTACGAACCCATGACGTTGCCAAGAAAGTTCCCCGCATAATATACAGAAATATAATTTGTTTGTACTGTGTTAAGATTGGCATCCTCAAAGCCAGGCGGGGGGCCAGGTTGCACCACAAATTGCGGAGCAGTAGAAGCCGGGGCAGCCGCCATGCTCACCTTGGATATCGAGGATAATCCAGTGATCATAGCAAGATAAATCAGTCTCCGTTTCGAGCTTATTTTGCCCACACTCACTACTCTCTAAAATTTGCTTGCACATAAAAACGCACTATGGTATCATACTTCACTCAATAACTAAAGTTATTTTTAAACAAGAGGAAAAGCAATGAAGAATAAGAATTTTTTACTGGGATTAACACTCGTTTTTTCTAGCACAGCCGCCCTGAATGCTGCGCCCGTCACAACGGGTACTTTTTTAGTCAGTGCGACTGTTGCGGATACCGTTCAAATTCTTTGTAACGGCGCACAATGTAACAATGCGGCCGCTGCTTTTAGCTCTGTCAGCCCCACTGCTTTAATTGCAGGGACAGTCACTCCCGCCACCTTGGCTGCAACAGTCACCACAGATAGTGCTGTAGATACCGTTGGTTTCAAAGTCAGCCCTGCAACGGGCACCACCTTCCAAATGGGGACTACTCCTGCCTCTGGCAATACTTTACCCATGGGATCCACTAGCTATATTGTGAGCTACAAAGACTGTGCAGGGACCTCACATCCTGTCACCGCAGGGAGCACTGTGACCATCAACAATGTTGGCTCATCCACCATCTCAGGCTCCACCCCCTGTACAACCAGTGTGGGCGGTGCGAATCAAGGTCAATTTACCTTTTCCTTCCCCACTTTGACTGCTGCACAGGTCCCCCCCGCAGGAAGCTATAGCCAAACATTGAATATCACGGTCTGTGCCAATGGCGCTGGCTGTTAGAAACGGCATTCTGGGCGGCTTGCTTTGTGGCATAACAGCAGTCGCCTCAGCTGATGATCCTTACAGCCAGACGGGGACCATCGTGGTCACTGCCAGGGTAGGCTATGTCCTTGGCAATGCAGTCAGTGGCGGCACGATGAATCCACCCAGTCCAGACACCAGTGGCCTCGCCACAACACTCAACACACCCTCTGAATATGGCAAAACTGTACAAGTAGGCACTGCACAGCCTTTTTCACTCTATACCAATGCCGCAACGGATATTACAGTGACCGTGACCAACACCTCAGGCGGGGTGATTGACGCTACTCCAGTCAATCCAACCTTAAAAGGCAGCATTACGGGTAATCCTACTCAGATTCCTTATCATGTTTGGTATGTTCCGTGTAACAGCAGCACCCCGATTGACCTTGCCAAACAATGTGGCAATGCAGGAACGGGCTGCTCGATTAACTCCGCCAGCAATGCCAATTACGCCAGCTGCATCAGCAATCCTGGTAAAATTTACTATACCTATGATATTCCCAGCTCCGTGAACCCAGACATCTACACCGGCCAAACGGCCTTGACTTACCAAGTGGGCGCTTAACCCCCTGTGGAATGAGCACGAACACGGCACAATGCAGCCAAATGGCAGTACTGACAAGCACTTGCTGTAGGCCGCACCGCCGCCTCCCCTTCTTTAAATTCGAGCGCCAACCCCTCTAACTGCTGACGCCAACGCTGCACGATTTCAGGCCGGAGAGGAGCCTCCCCAAAAAAGCCCATTTTGCCTGTCTTTAAACTAGCATAAAACACGCCATCTACCTGCCCTAAAATCGCATACAATGGCAGCTGTGGGGCCTCCAGGCGCTCGGCAAACCAATCGTGAGGGTTCACCCCCCCCGTTTTATAATCAATGACCCAGCGCGCCCCCTGCTCCAGTCGATCCACCCTGTCCAAACGCAAATGAAACAGCAATCCCGCTAAAGAGACGCTTGCTGCCTGTTCCCGCGCAATCACTTGAAAAGGATCACGCTCTTTTTCAAGTTGTAACCACTCTTGCAGACGGGCTTTTAGGCGTTCTTTTTCTAAAAAACGTAGCAGCGGCAACCGCAATTCTTGATCCAATAAATGCTCCAATACCGCTGCGATATCTACTTTAAAAAGCTGCTCCTGAGTTTGTACTTCTTGCCAAAAGCGCTCTAAAAGATGATGCACAATACTGCCCTTTTGCCGGGGATCCAATAAAGACTGACCAGAAGACCATTCCTTCACTCCCAAACGATAGTTTGCAAAGGCCTTAAAAGGGCATTTAGCCTGCGCTTCCAACAAGGCAGCTCCACCCCGCACATTCATAGAGGAGGTCACTTCCAAAGGCAGACGGGTGCTATCGTCCACCCATTCCAATGCAGGATTAACAGCATGAAATTCCACTTCTTGTTGCGATGGCAGTAAACGCGTGGGCTTTAATAGCGGACTTAAACTCACTGTCTCGATAGGCACCCAGCTGGCAAAGACCTGTTTTGCATCCACAATCCTCGCCAATAAATGCGCGGCGTCCTCCTCTGGGCACAAATGCGAGGGTAAGAACACCGCAGATTTCTGAGGCAGAGGCCAATGTGCATCATCCGCACTCAAAAGCCATACCGCATCCACAGGCAAATCGACTGCCTCCAAGACTCCTACAATCTGCAGTCGAGGCTTGACATAAAAAGGCTGTGGCAAATAAAACCCTGCCGCCACTTCTTGCAACAAAATCAGGCATTCTGCCCAAGTATAAAGGCCCTCCAAGCGCGTTAGCTCATATACTTGTACCAGGTACGCTTGCCACAATTCCTCCGCTTCAAGAGGCCAATAAAATGAACATGTATTTAAAAATTCCCACCACGCTAGGATTGTTTTGGAGGCCGCGGATACTTGCAATAATTGGCGCCATGTTTTCCACCATGCTTGCTCTTGCACTTCTAGCGGTAGGCTTGCCAAAAACTCAGTCAGCGATAGGTGCTCTGAAACGCGTTGCCGCAAGACCATATCGTAATTCGCACGCTGTTGCTGCCCCTCGCCCAAATAAGGTGAAATGAGAATCTGGCTGAATTTTTCTAAATCCTCACCGAAAGCGCTACTCGCCCAATGCTGAAAAAATTCAAACCAAGGCTGATGCGCTAACGAGACCCCCAAGGACGTATTATATTGCAGCCTTTTATCCAAACCGATTTCAGCCAAAAGCAAGTGCAAAGTCCGCGAATCTAGGCTAGCATGATTCACGACAAGAGCGATGCTTTGCGCTGTGTGGGTTAGAATAAAATGCAGGGCTTGCTTGAGTTCAGTGCTCATGTGAGTGGCTTGCATGACCTCTGCGGATTTTGGCGCAGCCTCTCTCACTGGAAATACGGGGAGAGAATCAGGGGTGAGTAATTTTTCATAGAGCGGTGGCACATCCACAAAACCAAAAAGCTGAACCTGATACCGTTGCAGCGCACTCAACCGCTCCAAAGCTTCCACAAAAGTAAAAACTTGCTGCTTATGGCATTTTTTTTCAAACTGTTGCTGCACTTTGATAAAAAACAGGGACTGACTTCGCCCCTCTGCCTCAATTTCATGTAAAGAGATGCCATACAAACGCCGCGCGCGCTCCTCTGCAGCCAGTATTTTGGCAAATGCTTGATATTGCTCCGGCGCAATCTCAGTTGTGTTTTTTAAGACCTGTAGCCAAAGCATCTGTTCTTCGATCGGCGAGAGCAGGCGCTCTGTAAAATGCGCTTGGATTTGGATCTCGAAAAAATGCCGCCAGGAAAAAATAGACTCCACTACCGCAACGGAACGCTTTGCCAATGCTTGGGCTGCCAAGACTTTGGCCTGATACTCCGTCGCGGTCAGGATGGGCATTACAAATAATAAGCTTTGAGAGGAGGAAACCCATTAAACTCCACTGAACTATAACTCGTGGTATAGGCTCCAGTAGCAAACCAATACAATCGATCTCCTGGCGCCAGATCAAGTGGCAAGGCGTATTTGTGTTCCTCATATAAAATATCCATGCTATCGCAAGTGGGCCCAGCGATAATGGCCTCTTCGCTCTCACCTTGCTTTTCGACATATAGTGGATATTTAATGGCTTCGCCTAAAGTTTCAATCATCCCGCTGAATTTACCAATATCCGTAAACACCCAGCGATTTAAGTCATTTTTCGCTTTGCGCGAGGTTAAGACGACTTCAGTCACAATCACCCCAGACTCTCCCACTAAGGAGCGTCCTGGTTCCAAAATCAATTCAGGCAACGCACTCCCAAAATCATCCTGGATAAAACGCAATATTTCCGTAGAATAAGTTGGAATATCATTTACTTCTTTTTCATATTGCGCAGGGAATCCCCCTCCAATATTAATCATTTTCAACTCGATTCCTTCGGCTTTCATTCGGGTAAAAATGGAATGCACTTTAGACAAAGCACCATCCCATACCCCAATGTCATGCTGCTGAGAACCGACATGAAAAGATACTCCATAAGGCTGCAAACCTAAATCGCGCGCCAAGAGAAGAACATCCATGGCCTTATCGGTATGACAACCAAATTTCCGTGACAAGGGCCAATCTGAGGTTTCCCCACCCTCGGTAATCACCCGAACGTAAATTTTAGACCCCGGTGCTTCCCGCGCAATATTGTGCAAATCCTGCTCGCTATCGGTGGCAAAAAGCCGCACCCCCTTTTCATAAAAGGCCCGCACATCCCGTGCTTTTTTGATGGTATTACCAAAACTAATTCGCTCTGGGGAAACGCCTTCCGCCAATACGCGTTCTAGCTCATAAATGGAAGCAATATCAAAACAAGAGCCTAATTCTTTTAACAGACGCACAATTTCTACTGCTGGATTGGCTTTAACTGCATAATAAATCTTGGCCATCGGAAAGCATTTTTGAAGCTCTAAATATTTTTTACGAATCGTGTCCAAGTGCACCATGACGAAAGGAGTTTCATGGGTATCAGCGAAGGCTTTCATTTTAGCCCAAGTAGTTTGATCAAAATATTGTTCTATTTTCATTGATTCCCCCTATACATTAAAGCGAAAATGCATGACATCGCCATCTTGCACGATGTAATCCTTACCCTCTAGACGCCATTTTCCTTGCTCTTTGGCCCCAGCCTCTCCTTTACAAGCGATAAAATCATCATAACGAATCACCTCCGCTCGAATAAAACCCTTTTCAAAATCGGTATGAATGACTCCCGCAGCCTGTGGAGCAGTGGCCCCCACCTTAACCGTCCAAGCACGCACTTCTTTGACACCCGCGGTAAAATAAGTCTGCAGCCCTAAAAGATGATAACTAGCACGAATCACCCGATCCAGCCCTGGCTCGTTTAAGCCTAATTCTTGTAAAAATTCCATTTTCTCAGCATCACTCAACGCCGCTAATTGCGCTTCAATCTCCGCACAAACCGATACCACTTCTGCTTGATGGGAAGCAGCATAAGCAGCCACTTGGTCTAAGAGGGGATTATTTTTAAAACCATTTTCTTTGACATTGGCCACAAATAAAATGGGCTTGGTTGTCAATAATTGCAAGCCTTTCATCAAAGCACGCTCTTCCTTGGTCCAAGACTGGGAACTGGGCATCACCCCATCGCTCAGTAATTTTCTGATTTTCTCTGCCAAGACTGCTTCGGCTTGAGCTTCTTTATTGCCACCTTTGACTGCTTTTTGCAAGCGCAGCAAGGCTTTTTCAATACTTTCTAAATCAGCAAGCATGAGTTCGGTATGAATCACTTCAATGTCGGATAAAGGGTCGACTTTCCCTGCTACATGAATAATGTCATCATCCTCAAAACAACGGACCACATGTAAAATGGCATCTGTTTCACGGATATTGGCTAAAAATTTATTGCCAAGCCCTTCGCCCTGGGAAGCCCCAGCGACTAAACCTGCAATATCAACAAATTCGGTCACTGTCGGCAAAACACGCTCCGGCTTAACAATATCGGCCAAGGGTTGTAGCCGCGCATCAGGAACAGGTACGATGCCTACATTCGGCTCAATGGTACAAAACGGGTAATTCGCCGCGGCAATCTCCGCCTGCGTCAGCGCATTAAATAAAGTAGACTTCCCCACATTGGGCAGCCCGACAATTCCACACCGTAGTGACATGTGTATCCTAATTTGAAAATAATGCGCTCATTTTGCCACAAACCGAGACTCACGCCAATCGAAAAATTTGCAAAGCCTCTGTTCGCGCACGTTGATAATCGATCATTGCAGAAGGCCGGGGCTGATGTATCTCCCGCGCGCTTAAATGCCGCAACTCTGGGCAATACTGGCGAATAAATGCCCCCTCTGGGTCAAAACGCTGACTCTGCAAAATGGGATTAAAAATCCGAAAATAAGGCAGCGCATCCACCCCAATCCCTGCACACCATTGCCAGCCACCATTATTCGCCGCCAAATCCCCATCAATCAAATTTCGAGAAAAATGACTCTCACCCCAACGCCAATCAATGCGCAAGAGTTTAGCCAAGAAAACAGCAACATTCATGCGCAGGCGATTATGCATCCAACCGGTTTGCTGAAGCTGCCGTAAGCCTGCATCAATAAAAGGAAACCCAGTCTGCCCTTCACGCCACCTTTGAAACGCCTCCTGATCTTCATGCCACGGCCAAGGCCGGATTTGCTCCCGCATTGTTTGAGAACAAGCCAGTTTTGGGAGCAAAAACAAGCGGTGCTTATAAAATTCACGCCAAATTAATTCGTTTAGCCAACTTGCATAGCCAGGACGTTTAATCAGTGCCTCAAAAGAAGTCACCTCCAGAGCCTGCTGCAAGCGCATCAAGATCCGCCGAATTGAAATCACGCCCTGCGCGAGATAAGGCGACAAACTACTGGTGCCCATTTTAGCGGGAAAATCTCGCGTCTCATGATAATCCGTCACTTTTTCTTCTAAAAAATCATTTAATTTTTGCGAGGCCACTCTTTCGCCCGCGGGCCACAATAAACGAAAATGCGAACCCACCTCAAACCCTGGCAAAGATTGCGGCACTTGCGCCAAAGCCCTCACAGGAGGCCGCTGCACAGGAAAAGGTTGCTCTTGGCAAGAAAGCTGATCTGCGAGGCTCAACCAACGGCGCCAAAATGCTTTAAATTGGTGGATGGGCTGATTTGCATTAGATAAAATGGTCCCTGGCGTAATCAATAATTGCTCATCAAAACAATAGTAGCCTATGCCTTGTTGCTGACACTGCGTTGCGACTTTTTGATCCCGCCGACGCTCATCAATTTCGTATTGTGCATTTAGATAAACAGCGTCGACCTGATGCTGTGCGCAAAAACCTAACAAACCTTCTGGCGTTGCCTCATAGGAGTCTAGATTTTCAATGTAAAGTGGGATCCCCAAGGCAGCTAATTCTTGCTCTAAAATCTGCAGATTCCGCAAGATAAAATCAATTTTACATGCCGCGGCTTCATGATAGCGCCAAGTAGCTGGCGTCAAAATATACAAGGCGATCACCGATGCATCAGATCGCCCTGCCGCGCTCAAGGCGGGATGATCATGCACGCGTAAGTCATTACGAAACCAAACCAGATGCTTTCTCACGAACTTGTCCTCATTTGCTCATGCTTACTTTGGGGTTACTCAAGGGGCCGGTCACGCTCATGACAATGCCAGAATCCCGAAAGACCGTATTGCCTAAGAGCTTTTCAGCAAACCAGGTGGCTACACCTGCAATCGGCGTACCGACAATTCCCGCTGCAATTGCAATGCCATTGCCAATTTGCGGCATCGCCGTGACTTTTTGATTAATAGTGTCGTTGACTAAGTCAATATAGCCCTTCATAGTCATATTGAGTGCAGAACCGGTCATTCTAAAGTCCGCTGTAGTTGCAACTCCACCTTGAATCGTATAGGAACCACTCATTTGATCAAATGACAATCCACTGCCAAAGACCTTCTTAAAGTTAAATGATAAGGTATTAATAATACTATCTAAACTAAAAAGACCAAATAATTTTGCAAAACCCGTGTTGATTTGCAAAAACTCCCCATTAGCGATATCAAACTTCATACTGCCATTTAAACTCTGATAATCAATATGCACCCCGCCTAGCCAGGATAGATCTAAATCAATGGGGCCGGAACCTTGACTCAACAGATTGGGATAGCCCAATTCAGTCAAAACTGCCCCATAGTTTTTAGCCATCAGATGTCCTACCACATGGATCTCATCTTGCCCCTCAACTGTTTGTACTTTACCACTCGCCGTGATTTGAATCGGTTTACTGCTTAAAACAAACTGTTGAATTAAAATTCCCCCAGGTAAAGGACTACTGGCCCAATGCAAAGCCCCTAAATCCTGATTATTATAATAAAGGTGATCAATCCCCACAGTCAGTACGGGCAAAACAGCAAGGGCCTGCCCCAATAGCGGAACTGCAGGAACCGTTGCCTGCCCTTGGGTCAAAAGCGGTGCCGCCTGTGCTGAATGTGGCCCAATTGGACTAAAATGTATTTGGTTAAAATGCGCTGTAATCGGCTTGTTTTCGCCCATCACCGTCACTGCCCCCATAATCTGCGGACTATTCACGTTGACAGTCATCTGATTATTGCCTGGATCCAGACCAACCTGTACTTGGTTAAAAGACTGCCCCATGACCTTAATCGATTGCACTAGGAGCTTCAAAGCATTGACAGGGCTATTCAAGACCATAAAATTTAAAGGCTGACTCAATGCAAACACACTTAAACCCGGGCTTGAAATAAACTGATTTTGAAACTGTAAAGGCCCATTTAATTGACCCAGAAAAGGTGTTTTATCTTTTTGACCAAAAAACCAATTGTTCTGATTAAACAAAACCTGCCCTTTAACTAGAACTGGCACCCCATGCCCCTCTAAAGGGATGTAAAGATCAATCAGAGCTTTTAAATTGCCTGTTAATTTGGAAGATAGCAAAAACTGGTCTACACCTGATGGAGTCAGAGGCATTGCAGCAACATACGCTAAGCCTTGATCTCCCGTGAGTGTGGACTCCCCTGTAATTTCAATCGGAGCATGTGCATGAGGACGTAAATCAGCGATAATGAAATGCACATTGGTGACAGGAATATTGAGCGTTTCGACCTGTGTGGCATTAATGCTGAGGCTTTGATTATGAAACAACACATCCGCATTGATATCGCGGATATCAGGCCACCCTGGATAAGGTGAAACAATCGCATGATTCACATGTAAAGCAATTTGAAATAAACCCGGTTGATCAGTATAAGGGAATCCTTGTAGAGCCCCCCGGAAGGTAAACTGACCTTTCACATCAGGCAAAGCAACCAACCCCTGATTAAGCCAAGTATTGAGACTGGGAGAAACGCCTGCTTTGGGAATATAATACTTTTTCACTTGATCTAGATTTTGCGCGGCAATGGTTCCTTTTAGAGTCAATTGCGGATTTTTAGGTTGGGCTGTATTCACATTCACCGCGCCACTCAATTGCGTGTCAATCCATTGATTTTTTAGATGCAATTGACTCAACGCAACTTTCCAAATAGGTAACTTGGCTGCTGTTTTTACCCATGATGTTTTAATTTCCAATTGGCTCATCGGCCAACCATTCGGAAAAATAGGACTACTCCCTAATTGAAACTGGCTACTAACAAACGATGCCTGCCCCATTGTACTGCCCATTTTGAATTCAAAATCATCTATCCGCCCCGTTGGATCGAATAGATTCCACACTTTGGCTGTTTGTGTACCTGGCTTAAACCAAAAATTAATCCACTCCCCTAACACGGCAAAATCCGTTTGTTTTGCACTCAGTTGCCAGAGATATTGGGGATCCTCTGGAGTATAGGCGATGGTCAGCAGACTATCATAAGCAGACCCTAAAATATCCAGCTCATGCAAAGGATAAATGACTAACTTCCAGCCCTTTCCTTGACTGGTCGTTCGCGTCCAAATAATATGATCGTCAATCGTTGGAGCAATTTTACGTGCCGTCAACTGATTGCCTAAATTTAGATTGGATAGACTGACATCCACATTCACATTTTGGACATTTTCATCAAAAAACTGCCCATCAAATCGAATATTCCCGCCGCCCGATTGCCATTTGAGCCCACTCAAAGTCTCTGTACCCAAAAACGGTGTAAACGTACTGGCCTGAAGCTGCCCATTAAATTCCAAGCGCCACTGCATTAAATTAAGAGGATTTTCCCCTGGGTCCAAACGGGCGTCTAATTCAAGCACACTGTCCGGAATCTCCTGAACCGTGCCTTTTAAGTTGAATTCGTAATGCAAGCGGTTCAACCAATTCACTTCATCCAAATGAAGATGTAATTGGCGCTGACTACGCAAAGTGGTGCTCAACACTAAATTTTGGATATGAATCGCCCCTTGATTTAAAAACCAACGCGTCACCTGTGGCGATAAGCTCATGGAAGGCGAAGTTGAGGAATCATCAAAGTCTAATAATTTAAGCGAACCATCGGGATTTTGAATCAACTGCAATTGCAAACCCGAAATCGTGATTTGACTCGTCACCAACTCTCTTTTTAAAATCGATCGCCAAATGGAAATATCTACTGTAAAGTGCTGCAGCGCCAGGGGCTCTTGCATTTTTTCACTGTCACTGATACTCACATCATCCAATGCCAAACGCGGCGCACCATGATGCCAGGAAACATGTGCTGTTTGGTAAGTGACCTGCACAGGGGCAATGGCGCTCGCCACCCATTTTTGCAAAGTGCCATGCTGATTAGCAACAACAAGTGCAATGGTGATGCCCCCACTTAAGAGCAAGGTGAAGAGGATTAGTCCCAAAATCCCCGCCAAAAAAATTCGCGCGATTTTTTTCAAGCGGGATGGCTTCATAATAGACGCAATCCCACTTCTAAAAGCTGTTTCACCTCGACAGGGGCAGGAGCATTGGTCATCAAACAGCTCGCACTTTGGGTTTTGGGAAAAGCAATCACATCACGAATATTCTGCGTCCCTGTAAAGAGCATAACCAGGCGATCCAAACCAAAAGCCAACCCACCATGTGGAGGTGCGCCATACTGCAAGGCATGGAGTAAAAAGCCAAATTTTTTCTCAGCCTCTGCAGGAGTAATACCCAATAAATCAAAAACAGCCTGTTGAATTTTGGCATCATGAATCCGAATCGACCCACCGCCGACTTCATAGCCATTTAAGACAATGTCATACGCATGCGCCCGCACGGCAGCTGGATCTTGTCGTAGCTCTTCTAAGCTTTTAATATTGGGCGCGGTAAAAGGATGGTGTTTTGCAAGCCAGGTCCCCTGCTCCCCTTTTTCAAAAAGTGGAAAATCCGTTACCCATAAAGGCGCCCAGTCTGCTGTAAACAATTTTAAATCGTGCCCAAGCTTGATGCGCAGAGCGCCCATCGAAGCATTAACGATGTCTTCATGGCCTGCACCGAAGAAAATAATATCGCCATTTTGGGCCTCTACACGTTCAATCACGGCCAAAACTTTCTCAACACTTAAAAATTTCAAAATTGGCGATTGTAAACCGGCCATGCCTTGTGCCAAATCATTGACTTTAATATACGCAAGGCCCTTCGCGCCATGTTCTGCAACAAATAGGCCATAATCATCCAGCATTTTGCGCGTCAGCTTCACCGCTCCTTCTTTCACTTTCAATGCGATCACGCGCCCTTGTGGATCCTGCGCTGGCTCACTAAAGGCTTTAAAATCCACTTCTTGCATGAGATCTTTCAAATCCACAAAACGGAGGGGGATGCGTAAATCAGGCTTATCCACTCCATACAAACGCATCGCCTCATCATAAGTCATGCGGGGGAAGGCCCCAAATTCAAGACCCAGTTGGGTTTTGAAGAGATGCTTCAGCAGCCCTTCATTTAAAGCCATCATCCATTCTTGATCAATAAACGAGGCTTCAATATCAATTTGGGTGAATTCAGGCTGGCGATCCGCACGTAAATCTTCATCACGAAAGCACCGCACAATCTGGTAATAGCGATCAAAACCTGAAACCATGAGCAACTGTTTAAACAACTGAGGGGATTGCGGCAGCGCAAAAAAAGAACCCTTGTGCAAACGGCTAGGGACAAGATAATCCCGCGCTCCACCTGGAGTGGGCAAGGTCAACATGGGGGTTTCAATATCTAAAAAACCCTGATCATCGAGATAGGCTCGCACCGCACGCACCATTTTGGTCCGACGCATCATGCGCTCTTGCATTTCCGGCCGACGCAAATCCAAAAAGCGATATTTGAGCCGTACTTCTTCACTGACAGTGTAATGCTCGTCCAACATAAAAGGGGGAGTCAGTGCTTGATTGAGAATTTCCAAAGCCTCACCCACGACTTCAATTTGCCCCGTTTTTAAATTGGGATTAGCTTGATTATCTGGCCGCAGACGCACTCTACCTTTGGCCCGAATCACAAACTCATTGCGAATGCGCTCTGCAATCTTAAAGACTTGCACTGCCTCAGGTTGAAAAACCACTTGCAAGAGGCCTTCACGATCCCTGACATCTAAAAAAATCACCCCTCCATGATCACGACGTCGGTGGACCCAACCGCAAATCTGAACTTCTTGCCCAATTTCTGACTCAGTGATTTCACCGCAATAATGTGTACGTTGCATCAATTTAAACCTTACTTCCATTTTTGACCTCATTCTGAACAAGTGTAGCAAAAAGCCTGAAAATAAGAAAGGTCCGATGCAAGACGAGTGCAGGCTAAATCATCGCCATCCCGCCATTCACATGCAAAGTTTGGCCCGTGACATACCCAGCTTCATCCGAAGCTAAAAAAGCCACCATGTGGGCAATATCTTTGGGAGAGCCAATGCGCTTCAAAGGAATGCGGTCGATCAAAATTTGGCGATATTCTTCTTTCAACTGATTGGTCATATCTGTCTCAATAAAACCAGGGGCCACTACATTCACGGTAATATTGCGCGAACCAATTTCCTGTGCCAAAGATTTACTAAAACCAATCAGCCCAGCTTTGGCCGCACAGTAGTTAGCTTGACCTGGATTGCCTGTTGTCCCAACAACAGACCCTAATGAAATAATCCGCCCCCATTCTGCTTTCATCATTGAACGCAAGCACGCCTTGGTTAATCTAAAAATCGAAGTTAAATTAGTATTTACAACAGAAAGCCAATCCTCCTCAGACATGCGCATTAACAAATTATCGCGCGTAATCCCCGCATTATTGACAAGCACAGCAGGCATTTTTTCTGCCTCTTGCATGGTTTTGATAAAGGCCTGAATATTCTCTGCCTCAGCAATATTCAGAACCTGCCCCTCTCCCTTGGAACCTAATTTTTTACTGATCTCCAGGGCTCCTTCTTCACGCGTGGCTGTTCCAATGACATAAAAGCCTTTTATCGCCAAAGTCTCTGCAATCGCAGCGCCAATGCCACGCGTTGCCCCGGTCACCCAGGCTATTTTTTTATCCATGTTGCATTTCTCCCTTCTAAAAATCCAGCTCGATCTTCTAGGCTAAAACAGACCCCTTCCGCACTAATGCGCTTATTTAATCCGGTTAAGACTTTGCCTGGACCACACTCCACAAAAGTGTTAACACCCAAAGCCTCTAAAGTTTGTACACATTTGACCCATAATACCGGCTGGTCTAATTGTTGAACCAGCGCTTTTTTAATATCAGTAGGCTCAGCGTGTAATCCTGCATCTACATTATGCACAACTGGAATTTTCGGGGCCGAAACAGGGATTGACTCCAAATACTGTGCCAAATTTTCGGCTGCCTCTTGCATCAACAAGCAATGAGAAGGAACGGACACAGGCAAAGCCAAAGCACGTTTGGCCCCCATTGATTTTGCCGTTTCCATCGCACGCGCCACAGCCAGTACTTCACCTGCAATGACCACTTGTCCTGGCGCATTAAAATTAGCCGCAGCAACGATTTCACCCTGTGCTGCTTCACGGCATGCCTCAATGACGCCTTGGTCATCTAAGCCCAAAATAGCCGCCATCGCTCCTTGCCCCGCTGGCACCGCTTTTTGCATCAACTGACCACGCAGATGTACTAACTTCAAAGCATCGGAAAAGCGCAATGTTTCTGCGACCACCAAAGCGGTATATTCACCTAAACTATGCCCCGCCAAATAATGCGGAATAAACCCTGTTTCCTGAATCCAGAGACGATATAATGCCACACTGGCTGCCAAAATTGCGGGTTGAGTAAATTCAGTTTGATTCAAGCGCACTTCATCTTGACAAATGAGTTGCAGTACATCCCAACCCAAAGCATCACTTGCCTCAGTAAAAGTTTCTTTCACTGAGTTTTCAGCATAAAACTCTTGCAACATCTGCAACTTCTGCGAACCCTGCCCAGGGAAAACAAAGGCAATCATTTTTACTCCTTGAACTGAATAGTTTGGGGTATTGGGTATTAATACCGGACTAAGCTGGCACCCCACACAAAACCCGCACCAAAGGCTTCAAATAATAATAAATCACCACGTTGTATTTTGCCAGCATGAACAGCCTCTGCCAAAGCCAAAGGAATCGTCGCAGACATGGTATTACCATGATGTCCCAAAGTTAAAATCACCTTGTCCATGGATAGATTTAGTTTTTTGGCAGTTGCTGCAATAATGCGTGCATTAGCTTGATGGGGGACTAAAAAATCAATTTCATCACGCGTGCAGCCAGCTTCCTTGAGGATAAACTCCACCACCTCACCCAACTTTTCCACCGCAAAACGAAAGACTTTGTTTCCTTCCATTTTCAGTTTAGGGACTGGACAGGCCTCAGCAAAAGCCTCAGCGCGTAAATGCGGGGAAACGTAGAGTAAATCGCGATGCAAGCCCTCAGCAAAGATATGAGAAGCCAAAATCCCTCCTGTTTCTGTAGCAGACAGAACTACCGCTCCTGCACCATCCCCAAACAAGACACAAGTTGATCGATCTTGCCAATCGATAATGCGAGACATCAGCTCAGAACCAATCAATAAGACATGCCTGACACTACCCGCATCAAAAAACTGCTTGACGGTATGCAAGCCATAAATAAACCCACCACAAGCTGCATTTAAATCAAACGCTGGACATTTTGCCCCCAGTGCAGCCTGAACAGCACAGGCGACCCCAGGCATCATATGATCGGGCGTTGAGGTAGCCACAATGATTAAGTCCAAATCTGCCGGAGTCAAATTGGCATGCAAGAGCGCTGCTCCGGCCGCTTCTGTAGCCATAAACGCGTTGGTCTCATGCCCTTCGGCAATCCGACGTTCACGAATACCCACACGCTCCTGAATCCAGGCATCGCTGGTGTCAACAAATTGAGAAATTTCAGCATTGGTGAGAATTCGCTTGGGAAGATAGGCACCCACCCCTGCAATTTTAGCGCTCATCAGTAGGCCCTAATACCGCAGCAATTTGATCATGAATGCGTCCGGGAATGTTCTCCGCCACTTCCTCCACAGCGACTGAAATGGCCATCGAGAAAGCCAACTCATCCGCACCGCCATGGCTTTTAATGACAATCCCTTTTAAACCCAAGAAACTAGCCCCGTTGTAATAGCGTGGATCCATTTTATTTTTAATCTTACGCAATACAGGATAAGATAAGACCGCCAAAAATTTTGAAAGCAGGCTGCAGCTAAAGGCTTCTTTAACGACAAAAGAAATCATCTTTGCCACGCCTTCCATGGTTTTTAAGGAAATATTACCAATAAATCCATCACATACAATGACATCCGCTTTATTCCAAAAGATATCATTGCCTTCAACAAAGCCAATATAATTGATCTCCGCACAGTCAGCCAAACGTCGGGCGGTTTCTTTGATGACTTCTAGGCCTTTCATTTCCTCTTCACCTATATTGAGCAAAGCAACGCGTGGTTTTTTGACATGGTCTACAAAAGCAGTCCGAATCGACCCCATCAGAGCAAATTGAAAGAGATGATCACTGGTACAGTCCACATTAGCACCCAGATCAAGCATATGAGTGATCACCCGCTCACCCGTTTTAGGATTAATTCCAGGCATGCCATAAATAATCGCAGGTCGATCAATCCCCGGCAAAGTCTTGAGCACAAAACGCGAGGTCGCCATCAGTGCACCAGTATTACCGCTGCTGACACAAGCCCCCGCCCGCCCTTCCTTAACCAAATTAATTGCGACCCGCATGGAAGAGTCTTTTTTATTGCGCAGCGCCTGAGCCGGAGCTTCGTCCATTTCAACCACTTCACTTGCATGTTGAATTTCAAGACGCGGGTGCGCTGCTGCTTTAAGCTGTTTTAATCTTTTACGAATCAGTGTTTCATTGCCGACCAAAATCAACTTCAGATCAGGGTGTTTTTTGAGTGCATCCAACGCACCTGGAATTGTGGAGCGCACTCCATGATCCCCTCCCATCGCATCAATTGCAATGACGGCCATGATGATCCTAACTTAGTCTTCAGATTTTTTAGCAACCAGACGACGTCCCTTGTGGAACCCGCCTGGGGTCACATGATGACGCAAATGCGTTTCGCCGGTTGATGCATCAACTGAAACATTACGCGCTGTCAGCCCATCGTGACCACGACGCATATCGCGACGCGAACGAGATTTTTTATTTTGTTGAACTGCCACTTTTTTTCTCCTTTAAATTCGCCAACCGATCTAAACCAGCAAAAGCTTTATAGGTATGATTTTGTTCCACCTCGGAAGAGGCATAGTATGCCTGATTCTCTGACAAAGAACAATCTTTTTTTTCATGCATTGGAAACATCGGTAACGCTAAGATCAACTCGTCTTCCATGACTGTATGTGGCTCGATATGGTGCAATGCGTTGGTGTATAAAGGCTGAATTGCTAAAGGCAACTGCTCTGCTTCTTTTTCTGTTAAAACTTGCTGCATCTCAACACAAGCATCAATCTCAAATAAAAAAGGTTCGTTACAACGCTGGCAGGTTAACTGAACCACTGCACGCAATTTTAATGAAGCAAGACACTGCTTGGCCTCATTTTCAAAAAAACGCCACGCATACTGGACTTCGCCCTGAGGTTGTAGCAAAAGCTCAGCCCAACGCTCAAAACTGGCAATGGGCATACTGCCTTGAAACACGCGCTGTTCTTTAGCTGCACGCTGACAATCGAGATCCTGGGGCATAAAGTGGCTCATGCTCACTCCTAAATTAAATGCGTTGCATAGCAAAACAAAACAAAGAACGGCGCTGCGGCACACAAGCTATCCATGCGATCCAACAACCCTCCATGCCCCGGCAAAAGACTGCCACTGTCCTTGGCATCATAAAGCCGTTTAAGTAAACTTTCAAATAAATCCCCTAACACTGAAACTAAAATCAAAATCACCCCTGCAATCCCCCACAGCCGCAGCGAAATCCCACCCCAATGAGGCAGAAATAACACCACAGATAAGCCCGCAAGATCGCCGATAATCAAGCCTCCAATCAAACCTTCCACTGACTTTTTTGGACTCACTTTGGGTAGCAGTTTATGCCGACCCATTGCGGTTCCCACAAAATAAGCGCCTGTATCAGCAAAACAAATCAGCATGATGAGATAAAAAACCAGAGTGCGCCAGTGCTGATGCACCTCCACGAAAGCAACCCAGGCAGGTGCTAGCATTAAAACACCCACACAAAGCTGGAGCCACCCTTTCTTAAAAAACGCCAAGCGCGGCAAAGGAACAAAAATCAAAACAGCCGCCAAAATCCAGCCGATCACAGCAAGATAAAAAGTGCCTTGGCGATGCTGCAACATCAACGCGGTTAAAGCCCAAAAAATGACCATGCCGAGGCCTTTTTTAGCCAATGTATGATACCCAATTAAATTTAAAAACTCCCAAAAAGCGGCCGAAATCACCCCACCACACAAAATAAAAAACAGCCAATTGGGAAAAAAGAAAATACTCACAATAGACAAGAGACCAAGGAACAACCCAGTTTTAATTCTCGCCCAATGTTTTTGCATCAAATTTGCTCCGATATTTTACCGTAACGTCGCTCACGTCCAGCGTACCACTCTAATGCTTGATCGAGTTGCGCAGGCTTGAAGTCTGGAAACAGTGTATCAGTAAAATAAAGTTCTGTGTAGGCGCATTGCCAGAGTAAAAAATTGCTAATGCGTGACTCCCCACTGGTACGGATCAATAAATCTGGGTCGGGCAGCCCTTTAGTATATAAAAATTGCTCAAACTGCGCTTCACTCAACTGTGCTAAATCAAGGCATCCGGCCTCAATCTCTGACACCACCTCTTTCGCAGCACGCAAAATTTCGGCCCGGGCGCCATAATTCACCGCTATGTTAAAAATCATCCCTTGATTTTTGGCTGTCAGCGCCTCGGCTTTGGCCATTATTTCTTGCAAGGCAGTCGAAAAAACACTGACATCCCCAATGAAATTCACTCTCATGCCATTGTGATGCATCTCGCGCAATTCTTCTTGAAGCGACTCCAAAAATAGCTTCATTAAAAAGCTGACTTCCTCATCAGGACGTTGCCAATTCTCGCTACTAAAGGCATAGACCGTTAAAATTTCGATCCCCAGGCGACCACAATGCTGAATCAACGCTTTGAGCGTATTCTTACCCTGACGATGCCCCATGACCCTAGGCATTAACCGCTTTTTTGCCCAACGCCCATTGCCATCCATAATGAGGGCAATATGTCGAGGTAAGCTGCCTTTTTCCATGACGCTTCGCCTTAAATAGACATCAAGTCTTTTTCTTTCTCAAGTGCTAAACGATCAATATCAGCGCCCACCTTGTCAGTGAGCTTTTGCACTTTCTCTTCTATTTTTTTGAGTTCATCTTCGGTAATTTCTTTATTTTTCTGCGCATCTTTAAACTGCTGCAAAACATCACGACGAATATTGCGGATAGCTACACGCGCGGTTTCTGCCTCCGCTTTCACCACTTTTGCCAAATCACGACGACGCTCTTCAGTTAAAGGAGGGAGGGGTACACGCATGATTTGTCCAGCCACAACTGGGTTTAAACCTAAGTCCGAAGTATAAATAGCCTTTTCAATCACACTCACCATATTCTTATCCCAAGGCGTGATGACCAAAGTCCGCGCATCTCCAATCGTAATATTTGCAACCTGTGAGAGAGGAACCTCACTTCCATACGAAGTGACTTTGATATGCTCAAGTAGTGAAGGATGCGCACTTCCAGTCCTGATTTTGTGGAATTCATTTTTCAAAGTTTCGATGCTTTTGCTCATCCGCAATTCTGCATCTTTTAATGGATCACTCATAACAGCCTCTCTTTAATTGTAAACAATCGTCCCTTCTGTATGCCCCAAAAGCACTCGACTGAGCGCACCTGGCTTAAACAAATTAAATACCTGAATGGCGATATTATAATCTCGACATTGGCAAAATGCAGCCAAATCCATCACCGCCAATTCTTTTTGGAGCACTTCAGCAAAACTCAAATGTGAAAAAAGCTGCGCATCAGGAAAGTGATGTGGATCACGATCATAGACCCCATCGACCTTCGTCGCTTTGAGCAAGCTGGATGCGCCAATCTCTACTGCACGCAAACTCGCTGCTGAATCTGTCGTAACAAAAGGATTACCCGTCCCCCCCGCAAAAATGACGATTTTCTTTTGAGTCAAAGCTTTGCGAGCTAAACGATAATCAAAAGCATCAACCACCCCTTCAATCGGTAAAGCAGACATGAGTTCCGCCTCACCACCTCGCGCTTCAATGGCATCGCGCAAGGCTAAGCCATTTAAAACAGTGGCTAAAATCCCCATTTGGTCTGCGGTAACTCGGTGCAACAAGGCATTTTCAATGCTGGCACCACGTAAGAAATTACCCCCACCGACGACAATCGCGATTTCTACTCCGGCTGCTGCACCTTGTAGTAATTCATCGACCACCGCATGGAACCTGGATACAGAAAGGGAAGCCTCCCCATCGGAAAAAGCTTCCCCACTTAATTTTAATAGAACACGTGTTGATTTTTTCACACGCTCTTCCTTATTTTGCTTGTGCATACGCCATGACTTCAGCAACGAAGTCAGTTTCTTGCTTTTCAATCCCTTCCCCAACGGTAAAGCGGACAAAACGCAGGACTTTAGCTTGATGCTGTTTCAACAAATTGGCCACACTGATGTTGGGATCTTTGACAAATGCTTGTCCAAGCAAGCTCACTTCCTCCAAATACTTACGCATCCGGCCTTCAACCATCTTTTCAACGATGTCTGCGGGTTTGCCGCTTTCTTTGGTTTGTGCGGTAAAGATCTCGCGTTCTTTGGCTAAGACTTCAGGTGGCAAATCTTCCCCTGAAATCACCAAGGGGTTCGAGGCTGCAATATGCATAGCAATGTCTTTGGCCAAGGCTTCATCACCACCTTGAAGCTCCACCACAACCCCAATGCGACCACCGTGAATGTAGTGCCCCAGATGATGTGACGATTTTAGGTGTAAAGCACGGCGCAAAGACACATTTTCACCGATCTTAGTGATGAGCTCTTTGCGCGCTTCATCAATACTAGAGCCTGCTTCAAGTGCCAGAGCGCTGATATCTGCAATCACTTCTTTACCTGCCTTAAGCGCACGTTTAGCAACATGGCCTACAAACTCGATGAAGTTATAATCACGCGCGACAAAGTCGGTCTCGCAATTGACTTCAATCATCAAGATTTCTTTGCGATCATCGCTCAAGACGATATGAACCAGGCCTTCTGCAGCGACACGCCCGGCTTTTTTATCAGCCTTAGCCTGACCAGACTTACGCATTTCATCTACGGCTTTTTCAATATCGCCCCCGGTCGACACTAAGGCTTTTTTACATTCCATCATGCCGGCGCCGGTTCTTTCTCTTAGCTCTTTGACTAATTGTGCACTAATTTCTGCCATTCTCGTTTATTCCTTCTCTACGGTTTTAGCTTTGCTGCTTGCCTTTGTAGCGCTCTTGGCTTTTGCTTTAGGCTTGGCTTCACTTTCTTCTGCTGCTGCAAGTTTTGCGGCTTTCGCTTTGGCTTTTGGCTTTTCAGTTTCTTCCTGTTCTACACTCACTTTTTCTTCAGCAGTTTTAGTTTTTGCTTTGGCCTTGGGCTTTTCTTCTGCCTTGACTTCTTCTGCCTTTGCGCTGACCTCTGGTTTTTCTTCAGACGCGGCTTTTACCTTGGCTTTTGCTTTAGGTTTTTCTGCTGCATCTTCAGGTTTTTCTTTATCTGCAGCGGCAGTGAGGGCTAATTCTTTTGCATGCAAAACGGCGTCCACAATCCCTTTCATGTACAACTTGATGGCACGAATCGCATCATCATTTCCAGGGATAATGTAGTCAATATCATCAGGACTGCTATTGGTGTCTACAACCGCCACAACGGGGATTCCGATACGGCGCGCTTCTTCAATCGCAATATCTTCGTAACCGGTGTCAATCACAAACAAGACATCAGGCAAGCCGCCCATGTTTTTAATCCCACCAAAACAACGTTCTAATTTTTCCATTTCACGCTGTTTCATCAAGGCTTCTTTTTTGCTTAAGCGATCAAACAAGCCCTCTTCTTGCATTTTCTCAAAATCTTTCAAGCGCTTAATGGACTGACGCACTGTTTTATAGTTGGTCAACATTCCGCCCAACCAGCGATGATTGACATAGGGCATACCTGCACGAGTTGCTTCTTCCTTAATGACTTCTTGCGCAGCTTTTTTGGTGCCCACAAACAGGATTTTACCTTTCTTAGATGCGACTTTACTTAAAAAATTGACTGCTTCTTGGTAGAGCACAACTGTTTGCTCTAAATCGATAATATGAATTTTATGACGATCACCGAAGATATATTGCTTCATCTTGGGATTCCAGAACCGCTTTTGGTGACCAAAATGGACACCGGCTTCAAACATCTCACGCATGGTGATTTGGGACATGATTTCACTCCTTTTAGGGTTGCTAAACAAACAGCTATCCCAGCTTGTAACCCCTTATGGGCACCCTACAAGACTGTCATTGGATAGACTGCGACTTTTATGCCTTGTCAAACAAGACAGCACTTTATATCATAAATTGTGATTCTGCTCAAGGATTTTTTGACAGGATTTTTTGACAGGGGATTTAAAATGCGTCTCGATGATAATTTGCGCCTGTCTGTCAAAGATCTGCGAGACGTGTTATGATGAATCCATCAGCAGGAGGAGTATGAGGCGAAGGCTCTTTTTATGCAAACTTTCCTAGTCGGCGGCGCAGTGAGAGATGCCCTGCTATCACTCCCGGTTCGGGAGCGCGATTTCATGGTTGTTGGCGCCAATCCGGAGCAAATGCTTGCCCAAGGCTTCAAACCCGTTGGCCGCGATTTCCCTGTTTTTTTACATCCTAAAACCCATGAAGAATATGCCCTCGCCCGCACTGAGCGTAAAACAGCTAAAGGCCATCAAGGCTTTACTTTTCATGCAGATGAAACAGTCACTTTAGAAGCAGACCTTTCGCGGCGAGACTTGACCATCAATGCGATGGCCCAAGATGAATCCGGTCAATTGATCGACCCTTTTCACGGTCAAGCAGATTTGCAAAACCGTATTTTACGGCATGTTTCCCCTGCTTTTTCTGAAGACCCTTTGCGGATCTTGCGTGCTGCCCGCCTCCGGGCTTATCTGGGTCGTTTTGACTTTCAAATTGCCCCCGAGACTTTGCATTTGATGCAAGACATGGTCATGCAAAATGCGATTGCTGAACTTTCAGATGAACGCATCTGGCAGGAAATTTTAAAAGCACTGGATACGGATTATCCTGAATTATTTTTTAAGACCCTTCAAGAAATCAATCTGCTTTCGGTACTGTTTCCTCAATTATCAGCAGCGGGCATGGCTGCACTGATTCGCGCTAAAACGCTGACCACAGACCCGGTGATTCGTTACGCTGCAGTGGCGCACGAAGGCCCTTATCTCAGGGTTTCCCCAAAAGCTTTTGCTGAATTACGGGATTTGGTTGAAAAGTATTTTCCAGCTGGCCTGATCTTTCCACAATTGACTCCCACTTTGCAGCTAGATCTCTTCAAAAATTTAGATTTTCTACGGCGTGAGGAGCGTCTGCATCAATGGGTCAAAGCCTGCCTGGCTATTGCAGCACATTTTCCAGAATCAGCACTCAATCACGCCTTAAAGCGCTTGAAACAAATTGATCGTCGATCCATCGCCTTGGCCTATCGGAATCCCAAGGAGATCCAAGCTAAAATCTATACAACAGAACTAAATGCACTCCTGTCTGAATCCCGGTGAGATGCACTTGCCCCATTGACTCCAGTCCACACAACCAAAGCTTCTCTGGGCTCTTGCCGAATAGCGGAGGGTGATACTATATAACAGGCATAAAGCGCACTGATCACTGCAATCCCCATACCCACATACATGCCGTTTAAGCTTCCTAGACCAGCGGAAATCAAGCTCACTGCTCCCCCTCCAAGTAGACCCAAGAAGCTCGCCCTGAGTTCAGGCCCCGGCTCTTCTATAAGGTCAAAAAATGGCAAAAAAAACATACGAAAATTCTCCTTGATATTTCAAAAACAGACTGGGCTCTCAGCCCGAGACTTTTCACTCACTTGTAATGATACTTTTTTTATTTTATCTTTCAAGCATTTCAACATGCTATTACAATTGATTACAATTTTAATAACAAAATTAGAACAAATTAAATACATTACTCTTGGTACATTAAACATCTTACAAACTCAGGCAAGAGAAAAAAATGGCATCTGGATATCCAACAGAAGAGGAAGCAACATCCACCCAAAGATCTGTAACCAGGGAAGCAATGGACGAACTTCTGAAACAAGCAACTCAAACCCTCGAAATTCATAGTCAAAAATTAGCAGAGCTACATCAGACGATTAATAATTATAGGGATATACTTGATCCACAGCTTCAGACTTACAGCGCCACCGCAATGGCAATAATCCGCCTATTGCTAGGCAAAAGTATGCCTACTGACAAAGCAGAAGCATGGGACCTGATTATTAGCAAGACGATAGAATTTCTTAGTGCCGCTAAAAAATTAGCAAAAGATACCTTTGATGAATGTACTCTTCTTTTGAAGTCCCCTAGCGTAGTGACACCCATGCCAGATCTTCTTACCACGGAGACAGCAGAGATTATGATCTATGTTTCTGGCGTAAAACTTAATGTAGAGATAGCTTCCTCAGAACTCTCGGAAGTCAATCGACTTTTTACGCTTGCAACAACAAAATTTGACCAGGGCATGTCTAATCTTCACGCGCAAACAGCTGCACTAAAGGCTGAAGCAGAAAGCCTTCTGGCCGCAGAAGCTGTGACTCAACCTACACCTCAGGCTCAAATACCCTGGCACGATCTTGAGGCACAACTTGCCGCCATGAATATAGCTTCCGACCCTACCGCACCATCCAAGCCATCAGTGTAGATCTAGAGAGACAACAGCCTAACCAGATCGCTGTTTAGGCTTTCTATAATGCTCTTTAAGCCTGGGACTTTTGGACCTCCCCCTTGCGCCAGCTCAGGCTTACCGCCCCCTTTACCGCCGATTTTCTCAGCAAAAGACTTCACAATCTCACCCGCTTTGCAGGTTTGACTTAAAGCTTCTGTCACTGCAACGATAAAACTGAGTTTATCCTCCTGAGTGGAAATCAATACAACGACCCCCTCTTGAATTTTATTTTTCAAGTCCAACGCAACTGGACTTAAGAATTTTGGAGCAAGCGTGCCCACTTCAGCGATAATTAAAGCCTTACCCTTCACCATGATCTTGTTTTCAAGCAAGCGCTGAGGCAGATCTTGCATCACCCGCTCTGATTCTAAAGCCTCTTGCTGTTTTTGCAGGGCATGCATCGCCTCTTCCAGTTCAACGGATCTGGCTTTGGCTTTGACGCATTCGGATTCCAAATAGGTTTTCGCTGCCAGTGAAGTCACTCCTTCAATACGACGTACTCCCGCAGCCACACTACCCTCTGAGGTGATTTTAAACAGGCCGATTTCCCCAGTATGTTTCACATGGGTTCCACCGCATAATTCAATCGAGACATCGCCCATTTTAAGAACCCGGACGTTTTCGCCGTATTTTTCACCAAACAAAGCAATGGCGCCCATTTTTTTCGCAGCATCCAAACTCATATGCAAGACTTCTGTGGGGTAATCCGCTGAAATCCATTCGTTGACTAAATCTTCAATTTTTTGCTTCTCCTCCACTGTTAAAGCTTTCGGATGTGAGAAATCAAAACGGAAATTTTCTACTGCAACTAAAGAGCCTTTTTGCTCTACATGCAAGCCTAAAATTTGACGTAAAGCCGCATCCAGCAAGTGTGTTGCCGAGTGATTACGCGCTGTTAGCCGTCTTGCTTTGGCATCCACTTCAGCTTCCACTAACATTCCCAAACGCATTTCACCAGACTCAACCACACCAAAATGTAAAATCGCGTCACTTTGTTTTTGGGTCGTTTGCACCACAAATGCACCGCCTGCCACATGCAAAACCCCACGATCACCAATCTGCCCACCTCCTTCAGGATAAAAAGGCGTTTGCGACAAAATCACAATTCCCTCTTCCCCTTGTTTCAACACAGAAGCCGCCGTATTTTGATGATACAGACCTGTAATTTCCGAACTTTCAGTCAAAGTGTGATAGCCGACAAATTCGCTGACCCCTTCTATTTTGGGCAAGGCATTGTAATCTAAGGCAAATTTATTATTTTGCCGACCCCGCTCTTTTTGCTCCTGCATACAGGCTTCAAAGCCCTCTGCATCTAAGCTGAGTCCACGCTCGCGCGCCATATCCTCTGTCAGATCAACAGGGAACCCATAAGTATCATACAATTTAAAAATCACCTCACCTGGAATGACC
Organism: Pseudomonadota bacterium; assembly: GCA_021848625.1. Taxonomy (GTDB): domain Bacteria; phylum Pseudomonadota; class Gammaproteobacteria; order Francisellales; family CACEW01; genus JAJZUD01. Next base: position 25,089 of record JAJZUD010000003.1, on the reverse strand, counting down.
TTGCCGGATAAAGCCGCAACAGCCTCTTCGTAAAGTTTCATGCCCTGAGCCAGCGTCCGTGCAAATTGCTCTTCTTCTTGCTTTAAGGTCGCGATGATAAATGATTCTTGTTTATCGAGTTCAGGATATGCTTGCCCCATAATTTCTCTTAAAGCAGGGACCAATTTGTAGAAAAACGCTTCACTCGTGCCGAGTTTATGCCCATGACGAATGGCGCGACGAATAATCCTTCGCAAGACATAGCCCCGCCCTTCATTGCCTGGAATCACCCCATCGGCGATGAGAAAACTCGCCGAACGGATATGATCGCTGATCACCCGCAAGGACCGCAAACTCAAATCCGTCACCTTGAGAATCTTGGCCGCCTGCTTGATCAAATACTGAAACGTATCAATATCATAATTGTCATGCACACCCTGCAACACAGCAGCAATGCGCTCAAGCCCCATCCCCGTATCGACAGACGGCTTAGGCAAGGGGGTCATTTTGCCAGAGGCATCGCGATTAAATTGCATGAAGACTAAATTCCAAATTTCGATATAACGATCGCCATCGCCTTCAGGAGTACCTGGAGGTCCGCCCCAAATTCCTTCGCCATGATCATAGAAAATCTCAGTACAAGGACCGCAGGGCCCCGTATCCCCCATCATCCAGAAATTATCTTTGGCGCCAATGCGGGAAATACGCGCTGGATCCACACCGATCTGATCTTTCCAAATCGCATAGGCCTCATCATCTTCTTCAAACACCGTCACCCAAAGTTTTTCTTTGGGGATATTAAAGACTTGCGTCAGCAATTCCCACGCAAAAGCAATGGCTTCCTCTTTGAAATAGTCGCCAAAGCTAAAATTACCCAGCATTTCAAAAAAAGTATGGTGTCGCGCGGTAAAACCGACATTTTCCAAATCGTTATGCTTACCACCCGCGCGCACACATTTTTGCACCGTGGTCGCCCGCGTATAAGGCCGCTGCTCCAAGCCTAGAAAACATTCCTTAAACTGCACCATCCCCGCATTGGTAAACAATAAAGTGGGGTCATTGCCTGGAACCAAAGGGCTTGAGGACACCACTGTGTGCCCCTTTTGCTGAAAAAATGCCGTAAATGCTTCACGAATTGCCTGACTATTCACTTGATTTTCCTTCCTCTTAACCGCATTAAACTCATGCCTAAAAACACTCCTAAAATCCCCAACACCACGCTTAAAAATACATAGAGCAAAGCTAACCCTGCCCTACCTGTGTGGATTAATCCATCTGCCTCCAAAGAAAAGCTAGAAAATGTGGTTAAACCGCCCATCAAACCTACAATCAACAAGGCGCGTAATTTTTGCTCCGCTTGAAACCGCGCACACCATACAAATAAGACACCAATCAAAAAACTACCTAATAAATTGACCGCAAACGTCGCCCAGGGGAAAAGCTCAGCAAAGGGATTCAATCCAATTGAAATCAAATAACGCAAGAGGCCACCCACCGCACTTCCACAGGCCACTAAAAAAATTAATGCAAACTTACTTGGTTTCATCATGCTATCCTAACGCATCCACTGCATGATTTCCACACCCCAAAACGTAGCCTGCAAGCTGATCACGATACTGATAAGCACATATACCACAGCCGCTAAAATTCGCCCCTCTTCAATCAAAGCAAAGGAATCCAGCGAAAACGAAGAAAAAGTAGTAAAGCCCCCGAGCAAACCGACCATGAGCAAGGACTCTAATAAAACCCGGTGAGAGGCGTGCATGACCCACACCCACAACAAGCCTATAACAAAACTACCGATCACATTCACAGTCAAAGTAGCCAGCGGAAATCCTCGCACAAAATGATTGATAAAATCAGCAAGCAGATAACGGCAAACTCCACCGAGAGCGCTGCCCAACATCACAAGACCCAGCGAGGACCAAAGTGTCATGAAGTACCTGAAGTGGTTCCAGAATGAGGCATATTCGCCGCAGGAGCAGGAGGGACAAAAGCAGGTTGCTGTTGAACGGATGCAGGGGAAGATGGAGGCGCCAATTGATTGGCGGCAGCAATATTTTGTTTTTGAATCACCGTCAGTGCAATACTCGTCACAAAAAACAAAGCCGCTAAAAAAACAGTGAGCTTAAATAAAAACGAAGCCGGGCCCCGACTTCCAAACAGCGAATTGGCTGAACCTGAACCAAAAGCTGCGCCCACATCGGCCCCTTTTCCTTGTTGCAACAGCACCAATGCAATTAAAGCGAGACAAAACAACACATGAAATAACAAAATTAAACTATACATTCTGATCCTATCCTTTACTTCTACTGATTACAACGATGGGCTGCGCTACAAATCGCCATGAGATCACCCGCGTTTAAAGAGGCTCCGCCAACAAGCACCCCATCCACATGCGGTAATTTCAGAATCTCTAACGCATTACTGGGTTTAACACTCCCACCATACAACAAAACCGCAGCGGCGTGATTATACAGCTTTTTATGCAAAAAAGCATGTGCAGCGGCAATCTCTTGCAAACTCGGTGTGATCCCTGTACCAATAGCCCAGACTGGTTCATAGGCGATCCAGAATTCAGTCTTGGGTGACAAGCATTTCAAAACTGCTTCGAGCTGACTTTGCAATACGATCTCAGTTTGATTATCCTTACGTTCAGCAAGGGTCTCTCCAATGCAAATAATGGGAATTAAGCCCTGTTCCAGCACTTGCTTCACTTTTTCAACCACCATCGCATTGGTTTCATGATGATAAGTGCGACGTTCGGAATGACCGATAATCACATAACGACAATCCAATTCTTTCAAGGTTTGTGCTGACACCTCACCTGTATAAGCGCCTTCCCTATGCATACTGACGTCTTGCGCGCCAAAGCAAATTTCACGATTATGTTTGAGCTTAGCTTGAGCCAAAGCAATGTGCACAAAACTGGGGCAGACCACCAAGTCTACGTCAAAGTGAAATTTTTCACGTTTATACTCAGTCAACAAGGACTCTGCCAATTTGCGATCCGCGCCCATTTTCCAGTTTGCGACCACTTTCTTCAGCATGCTTTTCTCCTCTTTCAAAATATTTTACAACGCGAATAAAATCCGCTAGAATTAAACTCGCTTTCAATTTTTCATCAACGATGGGAGAATCATACCATGAAAAAACTCGTTATGGCTACTGCAGCTGTTGCTGTCCTTGCAACGGCTCAGGCACATGCCGACTCTGCTGCGAGCAATCCTGCTGCTGCGATTTCTACAGGAAGCAGTATGGGCTGTGGCGCTGGAGCTCCCTGTGCTTCAATGTGTCCTCCCTGCAATCCTGATGCGGCCGTCGGTTGCAATCCCTGCGGCCCGCTTTGCTCCCCCTGCAACCCCTGCGCAGCGATGAATCCTTGTGCAGCCGGTTCTTGCAATCCTTGCCAACCGGATTAATCCCTCATGCCTTTGCCTGAAGATCATCCCGATTGGCTACAAATTAAAGAATGCCAACGGGTTCTGGCAAAGGCGAAATCCAATGTCGTTTGGGAAATTCTGCGTCAATCTGAGCCCTTTGTGCAGTGGTCGCATTACCCCAAAGGCGACGTTTTTGACAACGAAACTCATTCGCAGTATTTTTACCATGCTCACCCCACTCAGTTGGCTGTCAATACCCGCAGCAACGAGAATGGGCATTTTCACCTATTTCTGCGTAAAAAAGGCATCCCCGATACGCTCCAACCCGTTGATATTGATCGCTCTTGTCGCCCTGATGGCAGCAAAGAGGATGATATCTGCCACCTCATTGGCATCTCGATGGACAAGTACGGCCAGCCCCTTTCTTTATTTACGACCAACCGCTGGGTCACTGGTGAAACCTGGTATGATGCGGCAACCGTGATTCAATTACTGGATTATTTTAATATTGACCATTGTCTACCCTCCTGGCCTTTAAATTTATGGCTCTCCAGCATGGTTCGCGTTTACCGTGATGAAATTGCCCAACTCATTATGGCCCGTGACGAGCGTATTGCCGCATGGAAAATAGCCTATCCTGAGCGTAATCCCTATGAAGATCGTGAACTTGAAGTGACTTCAAGCCTGGATCTTCAAATCCCTGAAAAAATAAGATAAGATGCATTTTATTCTGAAAAGATCTCCTGAGCATTTATGACGTACACCGCCTCATCCATTGAAGTATTAACTGGATTGGACCCTGTAAAACGCCGCCCAGGCATGTACACGGATACCACCCGACCCAATCACCTTGTCCAGGAAGTCGTGGATAACAGTGTTGACGAAGCCTTGGCGGGATATGCAAAACAAATTACAGTAACGGTCTATGCCGACCTTTCCATTAGCGTTGAAGATGATGGCCGTGGTATGCCTGTTGATATTCACCCAGAAGAAGGCGTCTCTGGAGTTGAACTCATCATGACCCGCCTGCATGCGGGGGGAAAGTTTAATCATGACTCCTATGAGGTCTCTGGAGGCCTACACGGCGTAGGGGTATCGGTGGTTAACGCGCTCTCGAGCAAAGTCGAGGTGCGCATTAAACGAGAGGGTCAAATTTATGCCATTGATTTTAGCCATGGAGACAAAGCGAGCGAGCTTCATGCGATTGGCAAAGTCCCAAAAAAAGAAACGGGTACTCAGGTGCATTTTTGGCCTGAACCTAGTTATTTTGATTCGCCTAAAATTTCAATTTCCCGCCTCAAGCAAGTACTTCGTGCCAAGGCTGTACTCTTACCCGGCCTGTCTGTTCGTTTGATTGATGAGCCTGGTCAAACCGATGAAACTTGGTGCTTTGAAGAAGGTTTAGCCGATTACCTCAAGCAAAGTCTAGCTGAATCTGTGATTTTACCCGAAGCACCCTTTGTCGGGCATTTTAAAAACCAAGGCGAAAGTGTAGATTGGGCTTTGGCTTGGGTGACTGAAAAGGGCGGCACTGAGACCCCCTGCGAAAGCTATGTCAACCTCATTCCGACCGCGCAAGGAGGAACGCATGTCAATGGCCTGCGCTCTGGAATCCTTGAGGCAATGCGCCAATTTTGCGAACTGCGTAATTTACTCCCCCGCGGCGTAAAGCTTTCCCCCGAGGATGTATTTGCCGATTGTGCCTTTATCCTGTCAGTTAAATTGCGCGACCCTCAATTTGCGGGCCAAACCAAAGAGCGACTCTCATCCCGCGAGTGTGCGAACTTGGTCATGGGAGCGGTTCAAGATGCCTTGAGCTTATGGCTGAATCAGCATGTTGAAATCGGTGAACTGTTGGCAGAGCTTTCCATCAACAATGCCCAAAAGCGCCTGAAAGCCGATAAAAAAATTACCCGTAAAAAAATCATGAATGGCCCTGCCCTTCCGGGTAAGTTGGCTGATTGCAGCTGTCAAAATCCAGAACATTCTGAGCTTTTTTTAGTGGAAGGGGATTCAGCCGGTGGCTCAGCCAAACAAGCACGGGACAAAGAATTTCAAGCGGTCATGCCGCTACGAGGCAAAATTTTAAATACCTGGGAAGTGGATGCAAACGAAGTACTCGCCTCCCAAGAAGTGCATGATATTGCAGTGGCCATTGGCGTTGACCCGGATTCAAATGATTTGTCGGGTTTACGCTATCACAAAATTTGTGTTTTAGCGGATGCGGACTCAGATGGGGCGCATATTGCAACGCTGCTCTGTGCCCTCTTTTTAAAGCATTTTCAGCCTTTGGTTGCACAAGGCCATATTTATATCGCTATGCCACCGCTTTATCGCATTGATGCAGGCAAAGACGTCTACTATGCTTTAGATCATCATGAACGCGAGACCTTGATGAGTAAAATCAAAAAAGACAAGCCCAATCAAAAAATCAATGTGTTACGCTTTAAAGGCTTGGGCGAAATGAATCCTTTGCAATTACGTGAAACAACAATGGCACGGGATACCCGGCGTTTGGTTGCCTTAAGCTTAGACACTCCACAAGAAAGCATTCAAGTCATGGATATGCTGCTTGCTAAATCTCGCGCAGCAGACCGTCGGGTTTGGCTTGAAAATGAAGGCGATTTAGCCTCAACTTAATGACTAGAGGCCAACGACCACTGCATTAATAATTCGATCTTCTGGAACGCCTAGAACCGGCTGTGCGACAGGAAGGACTGCGCCGTAATGATAAAATGGCTGGAGAGGATTATGCAGCACTTGAGGCACGGGATTATCTGGCTGCAAAGCAGGTGCCCTTTGCTGGCAACGGCGCACATACTGACAAAGTTCATGAGCCATTTTCAAACAAACCCCTGCCACTGCACTTATCCAAGCTCCTTCTGCCACACCCTCTGCACATTCACTAGCGCAACAGCCCATCATGCCTCCAATTACGACCCCTGCGCAAGTGGTCACGGCAGCTACAGTGATTGTTTCTTTGATATGTCGCAGCATGAAACCCCTCACTAAAATAAAAATTATTAATTTATACAGTTTAGATGAAATTCTATGATCCGTCAAAATATTTTTTACTTGAAAGCAACAAAGACATCATCGCGTATAAGAACAAGGTGCTTGCAACTAGAATCAACAAAGCAGCAAATAAGAGGGCTACATCCAAACGACTCAACGCATTTTGCATCACAAAACCAAGGCCTTCACTCCCTCCCACCCATTCTGCAATCAGGGCCGAAAGCACTGACCAGGTAATGGCCACACGTAATCCCGCCGCCAAATAAGGCAAACTGGCAGGAAAGGCCACCAAAAAAAAGAGGCGTAAGCGCCGTGCCCCCATCGTCACAGCCAAATCTAAATACAGCGGTTTGACTTGATTCAGCCCAATCATAAAACTCGCTAAAATGGGAAAAAATAAGCTCAAAACGATCACCACTAGCTTTGCATTCCATCCAAAACCTAACCACAACACAATCAAAGGCGCTAAAATCAACATCGGCAAAGCCTGACTAATAATGACCACAGGGTGTAACAATCGCCCAAACCAGGGGCATAAATAACCAATGAATCCCAGCAACAAAGCCAAGATCAAGGCAAGCAAAAAACCTAAAATGGCCTCAGCGAAAGTCGCAGCAAATGCCGTCCACAACAGGGCATGATTTTGAATTAAAGCACTCATTACGGCTGCAGGCGTTGGCAAGAAATAAGCCGGAATTGCAGTATGATTACTCACTACCCACCAGAAGCAGCCCAGCACGATTAAAACTAAAAAACTTTCAAGCGTTTTTTTCATGCCTACTTCCTAACAATTGCAACAAATCTTCATAGGCTTGCAGCCATCGCGCTTTGGAGGGCTTCTGATAGGTTTGGATCTGCACGGGAGGCGCTGAAAGCACTTTAATTTCATCAGCGATCCGCAATGCTTCCCATGGGTCATGCGTCACTAAGACCACTGTTTTTTGAGCCTGGCGTAATAAGTTTATTGCTAAATCCTGCATCTCCAGACGCGTGATGGCATCGAGCGCAGAAAAGGGCTCATCCATCAACACTACAGGCGCATCCTGCAACAAGGTACGCACCAAAGCCACGCGCTGACGCATGCCTCCAGAGAGCGTGCCTGGGTAAGCATCCGCCACTTTTTTCAAACCGACTTCTAGCAGCAAAGCCTCTGCCTTCGCTACGGGCAGATCATGACCTCGCAACTGAAAAGGCAAAAGTACATTTCCCAAAACCGTTTTCCAAGGAAAGAGCCCATCTTGCTGTGCCATGTAGGCAGCCTGCAGCAGCGGCCCTCCTTGCCACAAAACACGACCTTTTACTTCTGTGTCCGCCTCAGGCCGCAGCCGTGGCAGTCCTGCGATCAATCTTAATAGGCTCGTTTTACCGACCCCACTGCGCCCCAACAAGGCCAACCACTGCCCTTTGCCAAGCTGAAAACTCAGGTCTTTAAAAATAGATTTTTGCGCATAGGATAAAGAAGCGGATTCAACAATCAACATAATTTAGCTGAGCGCATGCGGCGCTAACTCTTGCAAGCCATGCCACAAAATGGTCAGGCCAATACAAAAGATAATAAAGGCTGAAAGCTTGATAATGACATTGCTGCCACTTGTTCCTAATTTCTTGGTAATCAAATGGGCGTAGGCATAACAGACATAAACCGCAACCACAGCCAACAAAAGCCCCATCATTGCACCGACTTTGCCGATAGCCGTGAGCGCAAAAGAAGGAACTCGCTCATGCGCACCGATGGTCAAAGACACCGCCATACACCCTGGCCCTGCAGTCAAGGGCATGGTTAAAGGAAAAAATGCACTTGCATCGGCTTCCTCATCCGTACGGATTGATTTTTCATGTACAGACGTGGTTTCAGTTGATTGTGACATCATGCTCCAGCCAATACTACCTAGCACCAACCCCCCAGCCACTTGCACTACAGGAATGCCCACCCCAAAAAAACGCAACACCCACTCCCCAATCCACAAGACAACGGTCAAAAGCAAAAACGAATTAAAAGCAATCTTACGTGCCAGCCTCTTTCGAGTGGACACGGAAAGATGATGGGTCATCCCAAGAAAAATAAAAGCAGAGCCCAAAGGATTAAGTGGCGGAAAAAAGGCTCCAAAGGCAATGGGGATGGCGCTGATAAAGTCCGCAAGACTAGGTAGATTCATAAATTGTGTTTTTTGTTTTTGTGGAACTGCATAACATGCTACAATATCTACGATCTAAACTGCAAGAGATACTTTTATGTACACCCCAATTCCGACTCGCTGCATTGGCCCCCTTTTCGTTAAGACCTCAGAATGGCAAGCGTCAAATTTAAGCGTTCCTCTTGCAACCTACGAAACCACTTTATGGCCCTCCACCCAGCGCGGCAGCAAAATAAGTCAACTCTGTGGCGGTATTGACGTCACCACCCTCAAAAACTGCATGACCCGTTCGGTTTATTTTTGCACTCCTTCGGCACAGCGCGCCCATGAGATTTCTCAGTTGATTCAGCAAAATCGTCATTGGCTTGAAGAGTCAACTTGCCAAACCAGCTCTTTTGCACGCTTGCAAGATCTACATACTGAAATTGTTGGCACACAGCTTTATTTACGCTTAAGTTTTTTCACCGGAGATGCTTCAGGACACAATATGAGCACGAAAGCGGCTGATGCCATCATTGCCTGCTTATTGGAGCACTTTCCAGAATTACAATATGGTTCTATTTCAGCTAATTTATGCGTTGACAAAAAAGTCTCCAGCATCAATGGCATTTTAGGACGTGGCAAACATGTCATCGCTGAACTCACCATTCCGCGTACACTGTGTGCCAAGTATCTACGCACTACCCCTGAACTCGTTCGTGATCTCAATCTCCATAAAAACCTCATGGGGGGAATTCTTTCTGGAGGAGTTCGTTCAGCCAACGCCCATTATGCCAATGTACTTCTTGCCGCCTATTTAGCCACCGGACAAGATGCCGCCAATATTGTCGAGGGCTCTCAAGGCATTACTACGGCTGAAGTCACAAAGGCAGGCGATTTATATTTTTCAGTGAACTTGCCTAATATTATTGTGGGCACCGTCGGCAATGGCAAACATCATCCTGAAATTCTTGAACATCTAAAAACGCTAGGCTGCCTTCCTAATTCAGCACTGCCAGGAAAAAGCAGTCAGCGTCTGGCCGAAATCATCGCTGCGACCGTGCTCTGCGGCGAACTGTCGCTTATGGCAGCTCAAACTAACCGCGGCGAACTTACTAAAAGTCATATGCTTTTTGAGCGTAAACGCTAATTTTGCTTACAGGGACTAGTCAAGGGCATGGATATCAGTTAGAATGAAGCACTATTTGGCTTTAAACTAAAAAAACTCTATGAAAAAGCGCTTCATTATTGTGGGTATTATCCTGTTTATTGTCTTCGGTGGTTTGGTTTCTTGGCATTTTATTTCTGAATATTTAATGGCTCGCTACCTCAAAACATACCAGCCCCCTGCCACCACGGTTAACACTTTGACCATCGGTCCGATTACTTGGAACCCGACCTACGATACGGTGGGCGATGTACAGGCGGTTGAAGGCACATCAGTCAGCCCCATTGTTTCAGGCATGGTGACCAAGGTGCTTTTTAGCTCTGGGCAATTGGTGAAAAAAAATCAAGTGCTCGTCATTCTTGACACGGATGTTTTAACTGCTCAGGTCAATAACGCGCGCGCCCTGAATGATTATGACAAACAAACCTACGAGCGCTATAAAGTACTGTTTCATCAAGGTGTCGTCTCAGCTCAGGACCTAGACCAAGCGGCTTCTAATTATGGCCAGGCTAATGCCAGTCTCCATCAACAAGAAGCTTCTTTGGAACAAAAATATGTCGTTGCTCCTTTCGCAGGTCGAGTGGGGATCCGTGATGTCAGTATTGGTCAATACCTCAATGCAGGCACGATGGTGACAAACATCCAAAGTATCAACCCCATGTATGTGAATTTCCAGGTGCCTGAACAATACCTCACCATGCTTTCAGTTGGTCAACCTGTGGATATTACCATCGATAGTTTTCCAGGCATCACTTTCAAAGGGAAAATCAGCGCCTTTGACGCCCAAGTTGCAAATGATACTAAGGCAATCACTGTACAGGCGACGGTTCCAAACCGCAATCCAAAAGCCCTGATGTTACCGGGCATGCAGACCAATGTCAGCGTCATTATGCCTGCTCAATCCAATGTGATTGCAATTCCTCAACAAGCGATCAACTACAGCTTGTATGGCAATACCGTCTTTATCGTAAAACCATCCAAAGACAAGAATGGCAAGCCCGATTTGATCGCAGATCAAATTGCAGTGAACCCGGGCCAACAAGAGGGTAATCTGGTTCAAATCACCAGCGGCCTCAATCCAGGAGATCAGGTGATTGTGGATGGATTGGTCAAACTCCAAAATGGCAGCATGATTAAGATTATCAATACCGCGACTCAATCATAGGGTTAAACACAGATGAAAGCTAGATTTACGGATATTTTTATACGACGCCCAGTGCTGGCTAGTGTGGTCAGTCTCCTGCTTTTGCTGATGGGCCTCAGCTCTATCTTTCTCTTGCCTTTGCAAGAATATCCGACGATGACCAATACCACCATTACGGTCACGACCGCCTATCCAGGGTCTAGTGCGGCAAATATTCAAGGCTTTATCACCACCCCTCTTGCTGCTTCCATTGGTAGTGCGAGTGGGATTGACTATATGACTGAACAAAGTGCCATGGGTCAAAGCACGATTACCGCGCATATTATTTTGAACTACGACCCTAACACAGCCATGACGGACATTACAGGGAAAGTCGACGCGGTGCTCAACCAACTCCCCAAAGATGCACAATCACCGGTGATTGTGAAGTCCACAGGTAACACCTTCCCTGATTTGATTATGAGTTTTAACAGTACATCTTTGTCAGAACAGCAGATTTCAGCTTACGTCGCCAATGTCTTTACGCCCAAAATTGATGCCTTGGGGGGCATTTCTGACGTGGTTATTTTTGGACAACAGCAATATGCCATGCGGATCTGGCTAGACTCCTACAAAATGGCTAAATTGGGCATTACCGCGGATGAAGTATTCAATATGCTCCGCGCCAATAATGTGCAAGCCGCTGCCGGGGAACTCAAATCAGATTATCTCTATGTCCAAATTCAAGCTGATACAGACCTCCATCTTGCTGATCAATTCAACAATATGGTCATCGCTAATCAAGGCGGCAATTTAATCCGCATTAAAGACATTGGCCATGCAGAATTAGGCGCTCAAAGTTATAACTCCTCCGTTTACTATAATGGCAAGCCCTCCGTATTTGCAGGCTTGTTTGTAGCCGATGGAGCCAACCCACTGACCGTCATCGATGCGATCACCAATGCCCTACCGAATATTCGGCTTTCTGCGCCTCCTGGCTTGGAAATTGATGATGTTTATAACAGCACCGAGTACATTCAATCTTCGATCAATGAGGTAATCAGCACTATTTTAGAGGCAACGCTCATCGTTGTTGCCGTCATTTTCTTATTTCTAGGTGCTTTGCGCTCTGTCTTAATTCCTGTTTTGACCATTCCTCTTGCCTTAATTGGGGTTTGTTTTGTCATGTTGGCCTTAGGGTTTTCGCTCAATCTGCTCACTTTATTGGCCATGGTTTTAGCAATTGGTTTGGTTGTGGATGATGCCATTGTCGTTTTGGAAAATATTTATCGTCATATTGAGGACGGCCAAACTCCGTTTGACGCAGCCCTAGCGGGGGCGCGAGAAATTGCAAATCCAGTCATCGTCATGACCACAACATTGACTGCCGTCTACGCACCCATCGGCTTTTTAGGGGGCATTACCGGCTCCCTCTTTAAAGAGTTCGCTTTCACACTGGCTGGCGCGGTGATTTTGTCCGGGATCATTGCCCTCACACTCTCACCCATGCTGTGCTCGAAAATCGTCAATCATCAGGTGTTAGAATCACACTTTGTTAAGAAAATTGACCGTATCTTTGAGAAAGTACGTGAAGCCTATCGCAGACGTTTGGTTGCTGTTTTAAATTATCGCCCTGTCGTTTTGCTGATGGCTGCGGTGATTTTATCTAGTTGTGCTTTTCTCTTTTTGGAAACCAAGCAGGAGCTGGCTCCTTTTGAAGATCAAGGCTATATCATGGTTTTAGGGAATGCACCTACTGCATCAAACCTCAACTATCTAACTGATTTCAGCCAGCAAATCAACCAAATCATGGCCGCAAGCAATGGCATGCAAGATAGCTTCTTGGTGAACGGTTATCCTCAGGATAACAACATTTTGGCGGGGGTGATTTATAAACCGTGGGGAGACCGGAGTCAAACCACAATGCAAATTTTGCCTATCTTGCAACAGCAATTAGCTGCAGTACCTGGCATCCAGCTCTACTCAGCGCTGAACCCACCGCTGCCTGGTGTACAAGGTACGCCTATCTTATTTGTTGTCACCTCCACTCAGCCACAATCCGTGATTTACAACTATGTCAATCAACTCATTAATCAGGGCTATGCGAGTGGAATGTTCCTTTTCATGAATACAGACGTCCTATTTGATCAGCCTGAATTGGATATTCATATTGACCGCGATAAGGCCGCCTTGCTGGGTGTAAACATGGATGATATCGCTAATGTGTTAAGCGCCATGCTCAGTGATAACTACGCCAACTGGTTTAACCTAGGAGGGTACTCGTACCAGGTCATTCCTCAGGTTTATGACAGCCTACGTCAAAATCCCCTCCAACTCGATCAGTTCTATGTTAAAGGGACGGATAATCAAATGCTGCCCCTATCCACCTTTGTTACCTACACTAGTAGTGTCCAACCTTCGGCGTTGGGTCAGTTCAACCAGCTCAACGAAGTCACCATTCAAGGGATGTTAATGCCAGGAGTCACTGTAGGTCAAGGCCTAAACTTCCTCTCTAATGCAGCGAAAACAGTACTCCCGCGTGAAATGAACGTCAACTACGCTGGACAATCTCGCCAATTTATTCAAGAAGGCAATAGTATGCTCTACGCTTTCGTCTTGGCGCTGATCATCATTTACTTGGTTTTGGCTGCGCAGTTTGAGAGTTTCCGCGATCCGTTTATCGTATTGGTGAGTGTCCCAATGTCAATTTGTGGTGCCCTGATCCCCCTCTATCTTGGAGCCGCGACTATGAATATTTATACCGAAGTCGGCTTGATTACTTTGATTGGCCTGATCAGTAAACATGGTATTTTGATGGTGGAATTTGCTAATAAATTGCAAGAAGGGGGCAAAGAGCGCTTGGAAGCCATTATTGAATCGGCTAGTATTCGCCTACGGCCTATTTTGATGACGACTTTTGCCATGGTTTTTGGTGTAGTTCCTCTAATTATGTCCACAGGGGCAGGCGCAGTCAGCCGCTTTGATATTGGACTTGTGATTGCCTCAGGGATGACGATTGGAACTTGCTTTACCCTGTTTGTGGTGCCCACAATGTATTCTTACATTGCACGGACTCACCACAAAATTGCAGGCGAAGAGGATAGCGATATCAATGAGGACCACGTTTAAGTGGCCCTCGTCACTCTCCGTGAAGTCTCGCTGCATCAGGGTACCTCTCTGCTCTTGGATCAGGTGAATCTGAGTATTGAACCAAGAGAGCGCATTGCACTCATTGGACGGAATGGGATGGGTAAATCCACCCTGATGAAGCTGATTCAGCGCGAAGTTCCGTTTGACAATGGCGAAGTGCTCTATCAAAACAATTTACATATCGCACGCCTTGAACAAGAAGTTCCACGTGACATGCAGGGTACCATTTTTAGCGTGATTGCTGGAGGACTGGGACAAGCGGGTCAAAACCTGGCAGATTATCTTTCTTTAAGCACCTGTTTTGAAACACTCACACCGAAAGAGCAAACTCAACTTGAGAATTTACACGTTGACTGGTCTCTTCAAGCTAAAATCGACAAAGTCTTATCGACTTTGGATTTGCAAAGTGATGTTGACTTCATTTCGCTCTCTGGTGGCATGAAACGCCGTGTCCTACTGGGACGAGCTTTGGTACAAGATCCTGACCTACTTTTACTTGATGAACCGACCAATCATCTCGACATCGAGTCTATTGTATGGCTGGAAAAATTTTTATTAAACTATCCTGCTGCCCTGTTATTTATTACCCATGACCGCGCGCTTTTACAAAAATTGGCCACACGCATTATTGAACTCGACCGCGGCCAGCTTACTTCTTTTCCAGGGGATTATCCCACTTACCTCGCACGCAAAGCCGCACTCTTGGAAACTGAAGCCAAACATAATGCTTTGTTTGATAAAAAATTGGCAGCTGAAGAAGTATGGATTCGCCAAGGAATTAAAGCTCGCCGAACACGTAATGAGGGACGCGTTAGGGCACTAGAACGTCTCCGTGCTGAACGCAAACAGCGTCGCGAACAAATTGGCCAAGTACAATTAGCTGTTGCAATGGCTGAGCGCTCTGGCCAATTGGTTCTCGAGGCACAACATCTCTCTTATCGCTTTCAAAATCGTCCTTTAATCGAAGACTTTTCCATTGTGATTGAACGTGGGGATAAGATCGGCATCCTCGGCCCTAATGGCTGTGGCAAAAGCACTTTGCTAAAATTGCTCCTAGGCCAGCTCAAGCCAGATTCCGGTTCAGTGCGCTTAGGGACCCAGTTGAATATTGCCTATTTTGATCAACTTCGTGAAAGCCTTAATCCCATACAATCCGTTGCGGATAATGTAATGGAAGGCTCAACTACGATCGAAATCAATGGCGAAAAAAAGCATATCATCAGCTATCTGCAAGACTTTCTCTTTACCCCAGATCGTGCACGAGGCCCGGTCAAAGTGCTCTCTGGGGGAGAGCGTAATCGTCTTTTACTGGCTAAACTCTTTGCCAAACCAAGTAATATGCTAATTATGGATGAGCCTACCAATGATTTGGACATGGAGACCTTGGACCTTCTTGAAGAACTTCTAACTGATTATCAAGGAACGCTCATTGTGGTCAGTCATGATCGAGAATTTTTAAATCGTGTGGTAACAAGCACGATCGCTTTTGAGGGCGAAGGTCGCGTTTATGAATATGTCGGTGGTTATGATGATTGGTTGACACAGCGGCGCCCCAGCATGGTTGCTCCCCCTCTTTCGAAAAAGCCCCATCCAAAATCAAGCCCCATCCAAACCAAGCCCAGCCAAAAAGTGCAGTTTCAACAAAAAGCATTGGAGGCCGAAATTACCAAGCTTGAAGCCGAGCAAGCTCATTTGCACCAACTCATTGCCGATCCAGAGTTTTATAATCTGCCTCCCCATGCACAACAAGTGCGTTTTGACGAAATGACGCAAATCGAGCACCAATTGCAATGCCTGATCGACCAATGGGAAACTTTAGCCACTTAGGAGATCCTCATGCCTTCTGTTGCCGATAGCGCTTTATGGATTGGTTTTGTCTTATTTGTGTGCTGCCTGTTAGCTTTAGACCTATTTGCTTTTGGCGGACGTAAAGCCCAAATCATGGGGATGAAAAAAGCGCTGAGCTTGAGCTTATTTTGGATTCTCCTTGCCCTATTGTTTAACTTGATCCTCTGGGTTTATCTCAATCAAACTCAAGACAGTGTCATTGCCAATGAAAATGCTTTAAATTTTCTCACAGGCTATTTGGTTGAAAAGTCTTTATCAGTGGATAATCTATTTATTTTCTTGATGATTTTTAATGCATTCCAAATTCCTCCTGCTTTGCAAAAACGCGTTTTTACCTATGGGATTTTGGGGGCCATTATTTTAAGAGGTATCATGATTGCCTTAGGGGCAACACTGGTGCATGAATTTTCTTGGATTTTATACTTATTCGGTCTTTTTCTGTTATTCACAGGGATCAAAATGGCGTTGAGCAAAAACACCCATCATCCCTTACAAGAAAGCGTGCTGATGCGCCTCTGTCGTCAATATTTGCGCGTGACTGCAACTTTGCATGGCGAGCGTTTTTTTGTTAAAGAAAAAGACTTATTGGCAGTAACCCCGCTTTTTTTGGTGCTTATTTTAATTGAGTTTTCTGACTTGGCTTTCGCAACGGATAGCATTCCTGCTATTTTTGCGATCACTCAGGATCCTTTTATTATTTTTAGTTCGAATGTCTTTGCCATTCTGGGATTGCGTTCTTTGTATTTTGTTCTGGCAGGCTTATTGCAACGCTTTGCCTATTTGCATTATGGCCTCGCCCTGATCCTTGTCTTAATCGGCGTGAAATTGCTGCTGGAGCCTTTTTATCAATTGCCCGCTGTGGTGACCTTGCTCAGCGTCTTTTTAATTTTGCTTGGCAGTGTTATGCTCAGCTTAGTCTTCCCACAAAAAGCAAAATGCCCATGAATCCCTATTTTATGCAAAAAGCGTTAGAACTGGCTCTGCAAGGCCGTTACAGCACTCAGCCCAATCCGATGGTCGGTGCAGTTTTGGTGCAAAACAACCACATTGTCGGTCAAGGGTTTCATCAAAAAGCAGGTGAAGCTCATGCCGAGATCCTTGCTCTACAGGATGCAGGGGCTGCAGCAGAGGGCGCCAGTTTGTATATTAATCTCGAGCCCTGCTGTCATTTTGGCCGAACTCCCCCCTGCAGTGAGGCACTGATCGCTGCGAAAATTAAAACCGTCTTTATTGCTACTTTAGACCCCAATCCACTTGTTGCGGGCCAAGGGGTACAAGCGTTGAAGGCTGCAGGCATTGAGGTCAATGTTGGCTTGGAGGAGAGTGCTGCGCGACATCTTAATCGTGCTTTTTTTCACTATATCACGCAAAAGAGGCCTTATCTTGTTGGCAAATGGGCAATGTCTTTGGATGGACAGATGAGTGTGCACCCTCATGACGATCGCCTACTGTCTGGGCATGAAAGCTTGGTGGATTTACATGACTTACGCAGACAACACCCAGCCATTCTCATTGGTTCAGTAACCGCTGCAATGGATAATCCTTCATTAACAGTACGTCATGGTGGACACAACGCACGTCAGCCTCAACGCATTGTCCTCAATACGTGCGCCAACTTATCTCCAGACTTGCGCCTCTTCAATGGAGAGTTACCAGGTCAAACCTGGCTATTTTGCGATGAAACGCGCTATACTGAAGCCTGTCAACGCTTTTCGCCCAATACTACACGTATTTTCGCCTGTCCTACCCAAGGGGCTTTATTGGACTTACATGCCGTAGTACGCCTTTTGGGTGCAGAGGAGATCATGAGCGTACTGGTTGAGGGAGGGCGTAAATTATTAAACGCTTTTTTCCAAGATGCGCTGATCGATGAGGTGGTCACCTACCTCACGCCTTGGATTATTGCAGCAGGCAAACACAAGCAAGCACTCCTCCCCCTTCGGGCTGAAGTCTTGGGACATGATCTGAAAATTCAAACTCTGCTAAAGTAAAAAATGTAAGCCAATCAAAAATAATAAAACTGCATAGATTTTCTTTAAAACTTCATGATGAAAACGCGCACCTAAGGCAGTGCCCAGTGGCGCGAAAATCGCCCCTCCAATAACAGTGAGCAGAATCGCAGGCCAGTACAGATAGCCCGTTGAATGCATAAAATGCACATGATCTCGCACACCAAGGAGCATAAAATTAAGTGCCCCAATCAGGGCCACGGGCACAATCAAACTTGCTGAAACCCCAGCTGCTTTATGCATGCTGATGCCAAAAGCAGTCAATACAGGAATAATTAAAACCCCACCACCGACACCAAGCAATCCTGCACACAAGCCAACTACAACCATAATAAGAGAAAGAGTTAACCAACCCGGTAAATGAATCACTTGCCCTTCTTGCGCAATCTTTTGGCGAACAAAAAACAAACGAAATGCAATCACCAAGAGCAAAATGCCAAACAGCAGCTCCAAAAGAGAGGTTTTTGCCATTGCGGCTAAATTAGATCCAAGCAAAACCCCTAGAACCATCCCAGGGAGCAATTTTTTGATCAAACTTAACTCTACATTGCCGCGGTGATAATGAAAAAAAGCCGCAACTAAAGAAGTTAATGCCATCACCGCTAAAGAACCCGCAATTGCAAAATGCATGGCGAAGGTCAAAGGCAAGTGAATCGTATAAAAGACCCAAAAAAAAGCAGGAACAATAATAACCCCGCCCCCCACGCCGAGCAAACCAGACAATAAACCCGTTGCCGCGCCAATCAGTAAATATAAGAAAATCATGGTGTGTGCCCCTTTTTCTTTGATTTCACGATGGCATAATTTTTCAAGAGCGTAAAAATCGCCAAAATCAATAAGACCGCAAACAACACTGCAGACCAACTGGCCATGCTTAAGCCCCAAAAGCGCCATGTAACAATAGCACAATCGCTAGAACCAGCCCAAACTACTTGCGCGACATGACTCAGCGAAAATTCCTGCAACAGGAAATTAAGCCCAGGACCGCAGGTCGCCACTTGCCCTGCAGGCAAATCCTGCAAATAGACTTGACGCAGTGCTACACTTAACCCAGCAATCAGCACAGGGATTTGAAAAAAAGCGTAAAAGCGCGCACCCCAACTGGTGGGGTTATGAATAATCGCAATTAAGGCAATGAGACCATACGCAATATAAGCAACGCGCTGAAATACGCAAAGGGAACAGGGCTCAAACCCTTGGAAGAATTGGTAATACAAGGCAATTCCGAGACCCAACAACATCAAAAATAAACCGTAGACAAATAAGGCTTTACCGCATAACAGCTTTCGAAACATTATCAACTATTTTCAACTCTTTGGAGCATTATAGCGTATTTCTCAATAATTTCTACTGATAATCGTACAACAGGGATCACTGCCTCACTCCGTTTTTAATCAAAATCACATTTATATGCTATACTTTTATTTTAAATAGCAGTATAATTGTAATGTTATTATAAAAATAACGTCAAAAATAATCAGGAGTTCATCATGAAAAAGCTCAGCATTGTAGCTTTGTTGTGTGTAAGCTTCGCATCTACTGCCTCCCTCAGCGCACTCACGAGCAATCCTTGTGCACAACTCAGCACCACATCGGGATGGAATTATAATATTAACATCAAAAACAGCTGTGCTACGCCACTCAATTTAGCCGGCGCAACCGTTTATTTCAGCACTAATGCTGCGCTCAATAGCAACAGTGTTTGGGGATTCAGCGGCCTCTCTTACCCCACTAATGCGACATTGACCAGTTTGGGTCAAAATGGAGCTAGCTATCAATATAGCTATACCTACCAATTTGGTAGTTGGGCAAGCCTTGTCAATCAGCAATTGGCTGCAGGCCAATCCACAAACATCACTTTTTCACCCTCTACAGACCCAAGCTTGTTTGTAGTGAATAATCTCAGCCTTGTGACCACTGGATCTCCTGTGGTGAATACGGGATCGATTTCATTTAGCGCCAACAGCACACTCCCCAGTTCAACGGTTATTAAACTGACAGGCAGTACCAATCAATACACACTGCAAAATAGCTTTAATGGCAGCCAATACACCATGAATGGATTGGCCTTTGATACCTATCAATTGAGCGGTTATTATCTCAGCGGGGCAACACAAATTCCTTTGAGTTTTAGCCCCACTGTGGTGACGCTCAGCAGCAGTCATACTGCACAAGCGGTAAGCGTCACCGTGCCTGTGGTCACGATGGTCAATGTCAATTTAAACATGACTGCAAAACCCAATGATAATGTGGCTGCGCAGGTGCCTGTCACACTCACAGACACCACCCGTAATAGCACGCAATCTGTAGCGGTCTCCTGGGGTCAAACGCTTCCTGTTGCGGTGATTGTGGGTGATAATATCAGCCTTGCTGCAAGTAATTTGACTGGTTTATACAAAAGCTATCAATTTAATTTTAGCCCTAGCCAATTTAAAGTGGGCACTGCGGGGCAAAACGTACAGATCAGCTACACGACCACCTCCCTGCCCACAGGAACTGTCAAAATGAGCGTGAGTGGCTTGCCAAGTGGTCAGGCTACCTCCCTCTCATTCTCTAATCTCAATAATGCAGCCCAAGTGTATAGTTTTACCCTCAGCAATGGTAATGTGAGTAATAATCTTCCGACAGGGACTTACTCCGTTAGCGCAGGGAACCTATCGATCAATGGTCAAAACTACTTTGCCGCAGTCAATCCAGCTCAATTCGTTGTGAGCACTGGGGCAACCGTCAGTGTGAATGCGGCCTATAGTGCCAGCGCAGGGGTCAGTTTTAGCCCTTACTTTGATACCACCGTGAATGCCGATTGGAACGCTAATCAGCCTGGTAATTTAAGCTCCTATCTGCAAACCACTGGGGTAAAAAGTCTACACACTGCTTTTATCACCGATGCTGGACAATGTGTACCCGCCTGGGCTGGAATTAGCTCTATGCCTGCAACAGGGGGTAGTAGCGCCTGGGGTTATGCATGGTTTAGCAATATCCATAGCCAAAATGTCGCCACCATTATTGCCTTTGGGGGCGCCAATGGAACGGATATTTCACAAAACTGTTCTAACAGCGCTTTGGTTGCGGCTTATCAAAATGTGATTACAAGCTATAATCCGCAAGGCTTGGACTTTGATATTGAAGGCCAATTGGTGGCAAACCCAACAGCCTATCAGAATATCATCAATGCGCTCGTCAAAATCCAAGCGCAATATCCGACCTTACCGATCAGCTTCACGCTGCCTGTGATGCCTGACGGTCTCACCGCCAATGGCTTAGATGTAATTCAAAAAGCCAAAAATGCTGGCTTGAACTTTAAAGTCAACATCATGGCGATGGATTATGGCCCAAGCTATGCGAGCGACATGGGACAATACGCCATCCAAGCCATTGATGCCCTTGAAGCACAATTGGCAACGATCTATGGCAATAGCAAATCTAGTGTAGAACTCTACAACATGATTCAAGTGACCCCGATGATTGGGGTGAATGATGTGGCTGGAGAATTCTTTACCCTCCAAGACGCACGAGCCGTTGCTGCCTATGCGAGCCAAAAAGGTTTGAGCATGACCTCCATGTGGTCGCAAGCACGCGATGTGCCTTGTAATGGCCAATGGGCAAGCCCAACTTGCAGCGGTGCCTCGAATGGAACCAACGCCCAAAGCAATGTAGGTGACTTTGCAAAAGCCTTTTTAAACAGCAATAGCTAGATTGCATAAATTGGCAATCTTTCTTACACTGGGGCATGTCTTTCTAAGCTGAAAACCATGCCCCTTTTGCTTGTTGATGGCTCATCCTATTTGTTTCGTGCCTACCATGCCCTGCCTCATCTAACCAATAAAAATGGCTTTCCCACAGGTGCTATTTTTGGTGTCTTGAATATGCTACGCAAACTACGAGAAGAATTTGCTCATGATGAAATACTCATTGTATTTGACGCTAAGGGTAAAAATTTTCGCCACGAACTCTACCCCGAATACAAAGCCAATCGCAGCGCCATGTCTGAAGATCTAGCCGTGCAAATCGGCCCGCTTTTTGAACTCATTCAACTCCTCGGGTTTCCGCTTTATCAAAAAACGGGCGTAGAAGCGGATGATGTCATTGGTAGCTTAGCTACAAAATACGCCGCAGTAAACAAAGAAGTCCTCATCATTTCTGGCGATAAAGATTTATCCCAACTGTTACAACCCCATGTGCGCATTGTCGATACAATGAAAAATATTGAAATCGACGAGGCCTATTTACGCGAAAAATTTGGCGTTAGTGCTGCACAAATCATTGACTTACTCACCTTGACTGGCGATAGCAGTGATAATATCCCTGGAGTTCCTGGCGTGGGCCCTAAAACCGCAGCCAAATGGCTCAATGAATATGGCTCTCTCGATACACTAATTGAAAATGCAACCCAAATTGGGGGCAAAGTGGGAGAGAGTTTACAAGCCCATCTCCCCCAATTGCCTTTATCAAAAAACTTGGTCACCATCCGCACCCAAGTGGATTTACATGATCTGCCCTCCTTAAAGCCCATCGCCCCGCAAACCGAACTGTTGCTGCCCCTCCTACGTGAATATAATTTGGAATCCTGGCTCAAATATTTGGACCTCCATCCTGAGGTACTAGAGACGCCTCAGCGCTCTGTGCAATACCACCTAATTAGCAATAGCAAAGATTTACAATCTTTTATTAAACGCTTACAACAACAGGCCTACTTCGCTTTTGATACTGAAACCACCAGCCTTGATGCCCTGTCAGCCCATCTTGTTGGAATCTCCTTTTCTTTTAAAAATAATGAGGCCTACTTTGTCCCGACGCGCCACGATACGGTCTTTGTCAAAGATGCGCTCAGCCAATTGGCACCTATTTTTGCAGACCCGCTGATTGGCAAAATTGCTCATAATGCCAAATTTGATTTGAAAGTTTTGCATACTCATGGCCTTGAAGTGCAAGGCATTTTGTTTGACACTTTGCTTGCCGCCTATCTTTTAAATAGCAACAGCAAAAATGATCTGCACTCCTTGGCGGCACGAGAACTAGGCTTGCAGGGCATCCAGTTTGAAGAATTAGTCGGCACGGGACGCAAACAAATTCCTCTGGAATCAGTCCCGATCGCCGACCTCACCCACTACGCTTGTGAAGATGCTGATTTTACCTGGCAACTTTATGAGAAAATGCGTTTAAAACTAGAGGCTTATCCCGCCTTGCAAAACGTCTTTAATACGCTGGAAATGCCTTTGTTTGAAGTCCTCGCCAGTATGGAAGAATATGGCGTCCTGATTGATGTGGCGCTTCTACAAGATTTAAGCAAAGCCTGGGGGGCACGGTTGCATCAGATCGGTGAGGAAATTTTTAAATTAGTGGGCCTCAATTTTAACTTGAATTCCCCCAAACAATTGATTCAAGTCCTGTATGAAAAGCTAGCCCTGCCCATTAGCCATAAAACCCCTAAGGGTGAGCCCTCAACCAATGAAGCGGCTTTGCAAGATTTAGCCCCCTTGCACCCTGTCCCCCAGTTGCTTTTAGAGCATCGCCATCTCTCTAAACTCAAAAACACTTATACCGATAAATTACCCGAACTCATTCACACCAAAACTGGCCGTATCCATACCCAATATCAGCAAGCCATCGTGGCCACAGGGCGCCTCTCCTCAAGCGATCCGAATCTACAAAATATCCCTTTTAAAACCATCGATGGCAAAAAAATTCGCAAAGCCTTTATTGCTGCGCCTGGTTCTGTGCTGATTTCTGCAGACTATTCACAGGTCGAACTGCGCATTATGGCGCATTTATCCGGTGATGCGGGCTTAATTAGCGCTTTCCAAGCAGGCAAGGATATTCACCGCGCTACCGCTGCAGAGGTTTTGGGCATTCATGAAACCGAGGTCACCCCTGACCAACGTCGCCACGCCAAAGCCGTCAATTTTGGTTTGATTTACGGCATGTCTGCTTTTGGCCTTGCTAAACAATTACAAGTCAGCCGCAAAGAAGCTGAAGCCTATATCAAACTGTATTTTGAGCGCTATCCTGGCGTACTGAAGTACATGGAAGCCACGCGTGAGCTTGCACATCAGCAAGGCTATGTTGAAACACTGATGGGCCGTCGTTTGGAATTGCCTAAAATCAACAGCCGTAATATCTTAGAAAAAAAAGCGGCTGAACGCGCAGCCATCAATGCACCCATGCAAGGCACTGCAGCGGATATCATTAAAAAAGCCATGATCGAATTTTGGCAATGGCAAAATGCGCATCCGGAACTCAATGTGCATCTCATCATGCAAGTCCATGATGAATTGGTCGTGGAAGCGCCCGCTTCCTATCAGGAGATCGTCAGTCAACAATTACAACAGATCATGGAGCAGGTTGTTACACTTAAAGTTCCGCTTTTGGTGGATCTGGAGTGTGGGCAGTCCTGGCTTTAGCAGCTAAAAAAGTTTCAGCGCGACCCAGAGGGTTCGCTATAGCAAAACCCACTTCCTCCTCAACAAATTGATAATGCAAGCCTTCAAGATAAAGGCGAATGCAATAATGTGCTGAATCAGGCCCCGCTTGAATGGGGCTGTCCCCACCTGGCAAACTAATTTCAAAACGTACGCCCAAAGCGTGGCCCAAAACATCGCGTACGGCCCCCTCTACAAAAGTACCGCTTTTTTGCATTTCGCTACAATAACCATCGTATGCAACAGGAATCGGCTTTCCGTCTTTGCTCGTGAGCTCATGCGTCTGACTTCTCAAAGTACGCATCTTCTCGTCATCACTTTGATCTAAGTACGTTACCGCAAACTGGCGCAAATCCAGTGCCAGGTCCCGATGCTGACCCAGCCTGGATGGGTAAGGAATTCCTTGTTTTTTAAGCCCAAAACCGACCGCATGAAAAAAACAATCACCATCACGGGGAACATCATAGACGCGCCCATCCACTCCTGGCACCCTCTCCGCACCCCAGACAAGCCCCTCTCGCAGAATATCATTGATCACCGTCACCGTAGTGGACTTTCTAATTCGATATTTTGCTTCCCGCTTTCTTTGGTATCGATCTAACAACACGACCATTCGATCATAATCAGAGCTACAAACTTCCGCCAAAACATTAACAAACAAATCCGCCCCAGTGCAACAAAGCATTCTGGGATGATGACGTGAACAAAAAGCCAACAAAACATGATAACGGCAAACAGCACTCACTCCATTTTTGGCTAGCACTATACCCTCAAAAATCTCCCACGAAGTGCCTTGATTAATACACCATTCCGAAATTCCAGATGAATGCATTTTTCCCTACCCTCGTAAAATTTAACATAAATGGATGAAGCTTAATATA